>NZ_CAWUDJ010000005.1:0-217684 GCF_963920875.1 Anabaena sp. CCY 9910
TGGGTTCCGCTATCGCTCCACCCAACCTACCATTCTCTTAACTGAACCGTATTGGTTCATACTCACCTTTATACTGTTTCTTGATGTAGCTTGCCTGGCGTAGCCATAGATGCACTTTATTCTGTACTGTAGAGACGTTGCGTGCAACGTCTCTACATCATTTATTTGGCGCAATTTCATAGAGAATTGGTATTAATATTCTTAATCTCAGTCCCAGCAATACCTATTTCTACATCTCAGGATATAAGTTTATTTAATTCTGAAATATTAAAGTGAAATATTAATTCAGATAGAAATTTATGACAACTGAGCAAGAGCTTCAATCTCTTTTTAATACCTTAGATCGTGATCAAGACGGTAAAATCTCCATTAATGAGCTTTTTTTAAGTCCTGGTTTAAGTGCAGTCATCTCATCAGAAACAAATACCAATAGCCCCCAAGAGTTGCTAGTACAGTATGACTCAGACGAAGACGGTAGTATTACCTTTGAAGAGTTAAAGAAAGCAGTTGAGAAAGCAAGTAATTTAACCTAGCAGTGATTAGAGTCGATGGCTAGATTGCTCTAGGACACGTCTCCTTCAGAAACTACGGTGTACACACAAGTCTTAAAATTCCCCTAGTAATTGGTTTCGTTATCTAGCTTTAGGTTGTGCGATGGCGTACCTCTCCGGCGGAGGCGATTAGTACTTGTGTATACAACGTAGCTACAAGTGAATGGGGATAGGGGGGTCAAGTTTTTGAGGCTTTGGTGTTAGCAATAATACTTTTCAAACCTCCCCTAAGGCTGGTAACAATCAAAATGCCGTATTTTCGGTGGTATAAAGAATTTTCCTTAATTGCTTAAAAGTAACTATAGCTGCCTAACTGACTTGGGGAATACTGAAATTAACAGTATCCAAGATTGTAGTAAATATGCCAGAAAATCGTATCAGTGCCAACCTATCCGCAGCAGATAGGGATGCAGTTATGCAGGCGATCGCTACTATCCGTGAAAAATTACCGTTTTTAATTGATTTGACAACGGAAGATCGCCGCACAATAGTCAAAATGGGGGATAAAAGTCGAGCATTTGTGAGCAAAGCTTTGGAAGTAGCCACACAAAACCCCAACTTTTTACCCCGTTCTTTTGATATAGAAGAAATGCGTCGGGATTTAACACTGTATGAAGCGTTGTATCCAGTGCTATTATCTTTAACCCAACTGCAAGAACTTGTAGATGATACCTGTATGGCATCTGGTAGTGAAGCATACACAGCAGCATTAGCCGTTTATAACTATGCCAAAGCTAGTGGTGATGTGGCTGGTTTAGATGCAGTGATTGATGAGATGGGACGTAGGTTTACCCGCCGTTCTAAGAAAAAGAAAGCCGAAGTTGTCGCTGGATAAGATTTAATATAGGCGATCGCATCAATGATTGAGATAAGGATACAAAATTTCTGTGTCCCTCTTATATATCAATACGGTTTAGTTAAGGGAATAGTAGGTTGGGTGTAGCGATAGCGTAACCCAACAAAGTATGCGTGAATGTTGGGTTCCGTTCCTCCACCCAACCTACACAATTCTAAATTGTTAGTCTTAACTCAACTGTATTGTCTTAATATATATTCCCTACAAATTTTTTCAGCCCACATGGGCAAATTTTGTTTTTATAGTTCCAATTTCCCATATTTAAGATATTTTTGAGGCTTAGAGGCTGATAATTGAGCTTCTGAGGCTGACGATTGAGGCTCTGATGCTGACAATTGAGCTTTTGATGCTGACAATTGAGCTTCTGAGGCTGACAGTTGAACCTCTGAGGCTAAAAGTTGAGCTTTTGATGCTGACAATTGAGCCTTTGAGGCTGACAGTTGAACCTCTGAGGCTGACAGTTGAGCCTTTGAGGCTGACAGTTGAACCTTTGAGGCTGACAGTTGAGCATTTTACAAACAAATTATTAATTTTTAACGTGAATTTTGAGAATATTAGTATAAAGTGATGCTTAATTTTTTCTTAAAGCAGTATTTTTTACCAAATTCCTATGAGCATGAGCAGTGAATCTGGAAAGCTAATTAGTAAGCCTATTCCATTTTGGAAAAAACCACCAAAGTTAGACTTTACAGAACTGTTTAAATCTCTGAGTAAAGCTGCTATAGATGGGGCTTTGCAAAATTGGACAGAGGTAGCAAAAGATGCGGTAGAAGCATTAGCAGCAATTGGTTTGGCAGAAACACCAGAGGAAATTGGCTGGTTACTTGTTTACCGTTCTTTAATTCAAGCAATGCTCAGTTTGGTAGAAGAGAATCGAGCTTTACTCTGGGAAACGCCAAATTCCAGTGACCTTGAGTTATTGTATAGTCACCTTAAGGAATCCTTAGAAAGTCAAGAGTTACGTATTGATCAGGATTTCTTTAACAATCCTAAAGATTTACCCATTCTCACAACAATTAAAAGTGCTTTTGGTGATTGGTTGCAATATTTTAGCTTAAACGCAGTTCAAGCTCAGACAATTGGCGATCGCTTACCTACTTATTTTATATTTGCTTTACATCAAGAGTGGGCAGAACATTCAGATAAATATGCTTGTCTAAAAGCAGAAGTTGATACTCCCTTTACTCAGGCTAACGAGCAAGAGCGCTTATGGATGCGTTATGCAGCTTGGCTACAAAAACAAGTAGCAGAGCCGATATTTGATGAAACCTTTGGCTTAGAAAAAATTTATATACCCTTGCGGGCTTACTATAAAATCCCAATTAAAACTCCAAAAGATAGTTATTCTGATCGTCAACGTCCAGAAGAAAAAAAATTTGAGCTAGTTGTCGTTGATTTAAAAACTGAACTAGAAGCTTGGTTAAACAAAGCTGCATCTCAAGATGCTATTCGGGTAATTAGTGGCGGCCCTGGTAGTGGTAAATCTTCTTTTGCTAAAATCTTTGCTGCTGAACAAGCTGCAAAAGGGGAAATTCAGGTTTTATTTGTTCCCTTGCATCGTTTTGAGGTTGAAGATAATTTAGTTAATGCAGTTGGTGAGTTTGTTAAGGCGAATAAATTCTTTAAGCATAACCCCTTAGAAGATAATCAACCATCACGGTTACTAATTATCTTTGATGGTTTAGATGAACTTGCTATGCAGGGTAAACTAGGTGCAGAAGTAGCTAAAGAATTTATTCAAAAAGTAGAAAGAAAAATAAATAACTCTAATCAACAGAAAACTTGTTTGCAAGTTTTAATTACTGGGCGTGAATTAGTAGTACAAGCCAACACAAATCAGTTTGATAAATCTCCACAAGAAATATTACATATCCTGCCTTATTTTCTGCCTGAATATGAGAGGTCTAATTACAAAGACGACAATAATTTGCTTGAGGCAGATCAACGGCAATCTTGGTGGCGAAAATATTCGGTAGCCAAGGATAAGCAATATAATGGCTTACCCCCAGCTTTAGACCAAGGAAAGCTAATAGAAATTACTGCTCAACCTCTGTTGAATTATTTAGTGGCTTTGAGTTATGACCGGGGTGAAGTAGAATTTTCAGAGAATAGCAACTTAAATACTATCTATGCAGACTTACTCAAAGCTGTTTATGAACGCCGTTGGGGAGATAGACAAAAGCATCCCATCGCTCAAGAGTTTACCATAGCGGATGATGAAGAATTTGCCCTCATTCTAGAAGAAATCGCCCTAGCTTGCTGGCATGGCAATGGTAGAACTACAACGGTTAGGGAAATTGAAAAGAAATGCAGTGGTAATAGTCATATCAAGCAACTTTTTATTAAATATCAGCAAGCAGCAGAAGCGGGTGTAACTCGTCTGTTAACAGCATTTTATTTCCGGCAGAGTGGAGTTAGAGAAGAAGAAAAGACATTTGAATTCACTCACAAGAGTTTTGGTGAATATCTCACAGCAAGGCGCATAGTACATGAACTAAGTTGGATTCACGAACAGTTAGAAGAACGTCAAAAAGACAAATATCATCGGAAAGGATGGGATGAAACTGAGGCTTTAAAAAACTGGGCAATTCTTTGTGGTACATCCCCAATTGATCGGTATTTGTTCGACTTCATTCGTGATGAAATACGTTTACAAAATCCCTTAAATGTTGAAAATTGGCAACAAACCCTGTGTCACTTAATTGGTTTTATGCTCAATCACGGAATGCCGATGGAACTTTTGCCTGAGATTAAGAGCTTTCATCAAGCTAATCAACAAGCACGTAATGCCGAAGAAGCTTTGTTAGTTGTTTTAAATGCTTGTGCTAGGGTGACGCAAAAGATTTCTAAAATTGAATGGCCTACGCCTGAAGCTTTTGGCACTTGGATTTCCCGCTTGCAAAGGCAAAGAGTTGGTTTTGACGCTGATATATTGTGCCTGAATTGCATGAGTTTTTTAGATTTACAAAACTGTCTTTTGATTACAAAAGACTTCTTTCGCGCAAATCTTCAAGGGGCGAATCTTCAAGGGGCGAATCTTGTAGGGGCGAATCTTCAACGGGCGAATCTTCAACGGGCGAATCTTCAACGGGCGAATCTTGTAGGGGCGAATCTTGTAGGGGCGAATCTTGTAGGGGCGAATCTTGAAGAGGCGAATCTTGTAGGGGCGAATCTTCAACGGGCGAATCTTGTAGGGGCGAATCTTCAACGGGCGAATCTTGAAGAGGCGAGTCTTGTAGGGGCGAATCTTGAAGAGGCGAGTCTTGTAGGGGCGAATCTTGAATGGGCGAATCTTAAATTGGCGAATCTTAAATTGGCGAATCTTAAATTGGCGGATCTTGAATGTGCGGATGTAGGGGCGAATCTTGAAGAGGCGAATCTTGAAGAGGCGAATCTTCAACGGGCGAATCTTCAACGGGCGAATCTTCAACGGGCGAATCTTGTAGGGGCAATTGTTGAATGGCCTCGAATTTTACCAGCAAATTTTTAAAGACCAAGCTTCTCAAAATGACAGGTCAGCAAATTTCTCTACCTGTTTTCACCGATTACATTTAAGAATGGTTGGGTTGTTCTGCGCTTAACCCAACCATTCTTAAATTACAAATTATCTTCCTACTAATTTATCTCGCAATTGTTTGATGCGATCGCGCAATTTTGCCGCTTCTTCAAATTCGAGTTTTTTTGATGCTTCTTTCATCTGTGCTTCTAATTTGTCAATCAAGTTAGGAATCTCCTCTAAGGGCAATTCATCGATATGTTCTTCGACAACTTTTAAGTCTGTGGCATTTAACCGTCGAGACACTTCCAAGAAAGACAAAATTGCATTACTCGATTTTTTGACAATCGGTTGCGGTGTAATTCCATGTAGCTTGTTATATGCCATTTGAATCCCGCGCCTTCTGTCTGTTTCTTCAATGGCTTTAATCATGCTGTCGGTTAAATTATCAGCATATAAAATCGCTTGTCCTCTGATGTGTCTTGCTGCTCTACCAATGGTTTGAATTAAAGAACGTTCCGCACGTAAGAAACCTTCTTTATCAGCATCCATAATCGCTACTAGGGAAACTTCTGGTAAATCCAAACCTTCCCGTAGTAGGTTCACACCCACCAAAACATCAAAGCTACCTTGGCGTAAATCCTGCAAGATTTCAATGCGTTGGATGGAATTAATTTCTGAATGTAAATACCGCACTTTCACGCCATGTTCTTGCAGATATTCTGTTAAATCTTCCGCCATGCGCTTCGTTAAAGTGGTAATCAATACTCTTTCATGGAGGTCTATTCTATCTTTTATTTCTCCTAACAAATCATCAATTTGTCCTTCTGTAGGACGCACGGAAATTTCTGGATCAATTACACCAGTTGGGCGGATTACTTGCTCAACTATGCGATTTTCTGATATTTCTAATTCCCAATTTCCTGGGGTAGCAGAAACAAAAATGCACTGATTGACTTTTTGCCAAAATTCCTCTGCTTTCAAAGGACGGTTATCAGCAGCACTAGGAAGCCTAAAGCCATGTTCAATTAATACTTTCTTCCTAGCTTGGTCGCCGTTATACATCCCCCGAATTTGCGGGACTGTAACGTGAGATTCGTCAATTACTAATAGCCAATCTTTAGGAAAATAATCAATTAAAGATTCTGGTGGTTCTCCTGCTTGTCTTCCTGCTAAATGTCGGGAATAGTTTTCTACACCGTTGCAATAACCCACTTCCCGCAGCATTTCTAAGTCATAGCGGGTGCGTTGGTCGATGCGTTGCGCTTCTACCAATTTGCCAGCTTCTTCTAATTCTGCTTTGCGCTGTTTTAATTCATAGGCGATATCTTCACAAGCTACCTCTAAACGTTCCTCTGGGGTAACAAAGTGACGTGCAGGATAGATATTTACTGCTTGTAAACTGTTGATAATTTCCCCTGTTACTGGGTCGATGTAGCGAATTGCGTCAATTTCATCACCAAAAAATTCTACCCGAATGATTCTGTCTTCGTAAGCAGGGCCGATTTCTAATACATCACCCCGGACGCGGAAACGACCTCTTCCCATTTCCACATCGTTGCGGCTGTATTGTACAGAGGCTAAATCCCGCAAAATTTCGCGCTGATTTACTTCCATGCCAATTTGCAGAGGGATAGCAGCTTTGAGATATTCGGCGGGGATACCCAAACCGTAAATACAACTAATAGAAGCCACAACAATCACATCACGACGCTCGAATAGCGATCGCGTAGCTGAATGTCGTAACATATCAATCTCATCATTAATCGAAGCCGTTTTTTCAATATACGTATCGGTAACGGGAATATAGGCTTCTGGTTGATAGTAATCGTAATAACTGACAAAATATTCAACGGCGTTATTGGGAAAGAACTCGCGCAATTCATTACAAAGCTGCGCCGCCAAGGTTTTGTTATGCGCCAGAACTAGCGTTGGTCTCCCAATTTTCTCAATCACTGCGGCGATGGAAAATGTCTTACCTGTTCCTGTAGCACCTAATAAGGTTTGGTAACGGTTGCCACCTTCAATGCTAGCAACTAACTGGGCGATCGCACTTGGTTGATCGCCTGTCGGACTAAAGGGAGCTTGCAGACCAAATTCTGTCATACATTTGTACTAAAGATACCCTATCTCATGTTAGCGATAAATTAATCAGGGTAGCGCTAAGTACTGAGTTACTAGTCAATAGTCCATAGTCAACAGTCAACAGTCCATAGTAAGCATTCTTGCCCCTGCTCCCAGAACTTTTCAATTAGCAATTTTCTTTTACAAATTTTCAGAATTTAAGTTTACTTATATGTCACTTTTGAAGATACTTATATATATGCAAGGTGCTTTAAGGGTAAACTCACTTATATAGGAAATAATTTGATTTTTCCTTAAGTATTGTAAAGTTACGTTAATAACCCAGAGGTGTTTAATTATGACCATTAGCAGTACCGGCAAAACGGTCAGTCCTCGGCAAAAACGCGCCAAGCTCAAAGGAGAAACAACAGTGGAAGTAGAAAATAATCAGGGTCAGAGCTTGAATAAAGAGCAAGTCGAGCCAAGCACTGAACTGTCAGTAGAGAAGTCCGATAAAAAAGAAGTTCTTGGAACACTCGCTGTTTCAGGAATACGCCCCATTGCCGGTAGTGACTTGCAAGTAGCTGAAACAATTTCCGTTGCTGGGTTACGTCCAATTAGTACTAGTACTTTGGACGTAGTTGAAACAATCGATATAATGGGACTTCGTCCAATTACAGCCCATACATTCAATATCGTAGACAGTATAAACCTATCTGGAATTCGTCCAATTGCTTCCAGTTCCTTGGTTCTGTCTAGCACCTACTCGTCGATGGGCGATCGTCCGGTTGCATCAAATACTATTGATGATTCTGATAGTCTGATGGGTTTTATAGATTAGTTCAGAAAATAATTCTATTAATTTATAGGTGATAAATCAGATCCCCGATTTTTCTAAAAAGTCGGGGATCTTTTGTTTTACTTTCGTTTTTTCACTCTTTTTGCATAGTAGATCAATATGTCTTGTGACAGAAGGCTATGGCAAAAGTTTTAAGCTACTTTGTAAATGTGATAACAAACAATTCAAAGTTTACTAATAACTTTGCAACTAAAATCTATAAAACTAAGGAGAGAAAAATGAGCTTAGAAGATAAAGCAAAAGCCACTGCTAAAAATATTGAAGGTAAAGCTCAAGAAGCTTTAGGTAATGTAACTGGTGACCCTAAAGATAAAGCTGAAGGCAAAGCTAAACAAGCCGAAAGTGAAGTCCGTCATGCTGTTGAAGATGTTAAGGACAACGTAAAGAAAAAGATAGACTAAAGCTATTGAGCTGATATTCTCAGGTAGTTTGAAAAAAGACAATTGTCTTTTTTCTACCTATTGGTGAAAGGTTTAGTTTGGGAGATGGAGGCTAATCTATAAGGCTGTTGTAGAGATTTGATTCGTCATATCTCTACATTTTTCAAAAAGTTTCTCTGAGCTAATTATTTGATTAAATATCACATCAATAACCTTAATAAATAGCTTGTTATAAATCGTATGTAAATGGGAGAGATAAACAATGACTTGGGTTCAGCAGAGCAGGAAAATCTTGACTACTGTTGTCTTAGTTTTCACGTTGATGCTTATGACTGCTTGCGGTGGTGGAAACGTAGCTCAACTTGACCGGACAAGCACCCCATCAGCAATTAGTGGTGGTACAGCTTATTCCCAATTAGAGAGGGGAAACTCGCCATCTGGACAAACTTTTGGTAACTGGGTTGTACAGACTTCTCAAGGATTAATTCAAGATGCGTATGTGCGTGATAACAACAAGCTAGGAGTTGTGATTTCGCGTCAAGTACGTCCTAACGAAGTGCGACCTCTAGTCAAATCTTTAACCCAAGGTTTCCGCAAAAACTTTCCCAATCAAGATTTAACTGTTCTCGTGTATGGGCCTGATAAAAAGTTGATTTTGACGGCTAAGTACGACGTTCAGACTAACCAAATTCAGTATACCTAATCGCTGAATTGGCATTAATAAGGAGAAGAGAAAAGTGACAAGTAGCGAAGAATACAGACGGCAAATCATGAGAGATTTAGCTGAAGGTAATGTGGAATCTTTAGATAGTCCAACGGGTGATCCTGCAACTGAATACGAAACCTTTGACGATTTCGCCCAACGGACAACCACAGATCAGCGTCGTCAATTTTTTGACCGGTCTTTCCAGCCTAATCAAATTCCTTCCAGTCAAATGGAACCAGAATTACAAAAAGCGATCGCCCAAATCAAGCCCAACGAACGGGATGATGTCGCCCGCGCCTTTTTCAAACACTTCAAGCAACGGGGATTAGATGATAAACACCTAGAACAACAACTAGGACTTAGCACTCACCACGCCAGCCGCATGAATGCTGATGATGTCAGCAAACTTGCATCCTTCGCCTATCACAACCACCCCGACATTTTCCGCGAAGTCCTCGCAGAACAACCAGGAATTATGAAATTCCTCAGCAATCCTGTAGTTGCAGGGCTAATTGGTATCGCCGCCGCTAAGTGGTTGGGTAGCCGCAAATAGATTTTGAGTTATAAATTCCCATGATAAAAAAAAGGCGATCGCACAAGCGATCGCCTTTTTTTGTTAACGATGAGAAACTAAATTAAACCTTAGCTAATTCTGGTGTCGGACGCTTGCTGTTGCGAATATTGGTAATCGCCTCTGCATAATCCTTAGCGTTAAATACAGCAGAACCAGCCACAATTGCATTCGCACCTGCTTCTAAAACTTGCCAAGTATTATTAGCCTTGAGTCCACCATCTACTTCAATCCAGGGGTCTAAACCGCGTTCATCACACATTTGACGCAACTTGCGGATTTTGGGAACTACGCCAGGAATGAAGCTTTGACCACCGAAGCCTGGGTTAACACTCATAATTAGTATGAGGTCGCACAGTTCTAGAACATATTCGATGAGTTCTAAAGGTGTACCAGGGTTGAGTACGACACCTGCTTGTTTACCTAATTCTTTGATTTGTCCCAGGGTGCGGTGCAGATGTGGTGAAGCATTATGTTCACAATGAACAGAAATGATGTCAGCCCCTGCTTTAGCAAAATCTTCTACATACTTTTCTGGTTCCACAATCATCAAGTGGACATCCAGAGGTTTTTTTGTAACTGGACGAATTGCCTCCACTACCAGAGGACCTATCGTAATATTAGGTACAAAACGACCGTCCATTACATCAACATGAATCCAATCAGCTCCAGCTGCATCTACAGCACGAATTTCATCACCTAGACGGCTAAAGTCGGCTGATAGGATAGATGGAGAGATTACTATGGGTTTTTCAGATCGGTTTTGGGTCATGGCTGGTGGGTTTTTAAGCGTCCTCGTCTGTAAGCATTGTAACAAAATACTGTAACAAAATATTGAGGATTTTTAGAAATTGGGGGCTGGGGATTGGGGACTGGGGATTGGGGACTGGGGACTGGGGAGTAGGGGAAGAATTACTATTGACTATTGACTATTGACTATTGACCAATGACAACTGACCACTGACTAATAACAATGAAAAAACTAACTTGGATAATTTGCGGATTAAGTGCTTCTTGTTTAAGTGTGCCTGTGTTGGCTGCGGCTTTACAAAGTTCTTTGGGAACTAACGGTATTGATGCTTTGAAGTTACACCAACCTCCTTATAATTTGCTTGGTAGAAAGATTGCTATCGGTCAGGTGGAAATTGGTCGTCCGGGGATGTTTGGTTGGGATAAGGCTGTGTCTAAAAACCGTGCCGTTTCGCTGGCGGCTGTTTTTTTACGCAATGGCCCAGCTAAATCTAATAATGGTGTTGACCCCCATGCTTATAATGTGGCTGGTGTGATGGTGAGTAGGGACAAAGGTTTACCTGGGGTTGCACCAGCCGCGAGATTATATTCATCGGCGGTAGGTTCTACTAAAAATATGGGTCAACCGGAAGAGTGTTTATCGGCCCAGCACATAGCATTACAAAATGGTGGTGATGTCCGCGCTATTAACTTTAGCTTTGGTGAACCTCTTAACCGTGACCCTCGACCAGAGGCTGTTTTAGATGGGAATGCTTTACTTACCTTGTGTGTTGACTGGTCGAGTCGTGTTCATGATGTCGTGTATGCGATCGCAGGCAATCAGGGTAAAGGTGGTATTCCTATCCCTACAGATAATTTTAACGGAATCAACGTGGCTTTTTCATCCCGGAGAGGGGGAATTTTTAATAAAGTTGACGTTTCTAACCTAGCAGGTGTTAATCAAGGTGTTAGCGGTCGCTTGGCTGGTAAGGAATTTAATATAGATGGTCGTCGCGCTGTGAGTATAGTAGCGCCTGGTAGTAATATTAACTTGCTCAATCCTGATGGTAAGTTGAACAAGGTTACAGGTACAAGTTTTGCTGCTCCCCATCTCACCGCTACGGTGGCTTTGCTACAAGAGTTTGGTGATAGACAGTTACGCACCAAAAAACCAAATTGGAGTATTGATAGCCGTCGTCAGCAAGTGATGAAAGCAGTACTACTCAATTCAGCCGAAAAGATTCAAGATAGTGGTGATGGTTTACGCTTGGGCATGACTCGCACACTTATTGATAAACAAAGCCAAGATTGGTTGTCTTCTGATGCCTATCAAGACCCAAAAATTCCCTTGGATGCCCAAATGGGAACGGGTCATTTAAATGCGTTTCGTGCTTATCAGCAATTTAGTGCTGGTCAATGGCAACCAACAGCACCAGTTCCAAGTATTGGCTGGGATTATCGACAAGTAGATGTAGGGAAGTCTGTTGAGTATGGGTTAACAAGGCCACTCAAGAAAGATAGTTTTGTTGCTATTACTCTTAGTTGGAACCGTTTGGTAGAATTAAATGATACTAATAAAAATCAGCAATTTGATGTAGGTGAAAATTTCCGCGATCGCCAGCTAAATAATCTGGATCTTTATTTAGTAAAAGCGGATACCAACGATACAGATTCTGCTGTTGTTTGTGCTTCTATTAGTGAAGTTGATAGTGTAGAACATATTTTCTGCCCTGTTCCTGCTAATGGAAACTACAAAATCCGTGTCCAGTTCCAGAAACAACTTAATGAAGCCACTCAACCCTATGCCTTAGCTTGGTGGACAGTGTCTAATTAAAGAGTAGGCTATGCCAACAAAATTTAAAATAAATGTTTGAAACCCTTACACCCCTACACCCGTTATCAACAAAAAATCCGGGTCGTTAGGTTTGAGAATAGTTATTTCTAGGACTTACGCACTGAACCACAAAACCCTTCTGAGGATGGTCAATAGTCAATATTCCACAGCCCAAAAACCTTGACTTTAACTATTGACTATGGACTATTGACAAAAAAGCGAGAAAATTAGTAACACTACATAAGTCCTAATTTAGTAGTCTAAAATACAAATATTCAGCCTTAAGATAAACTACCAAAATTAAATGCTGCAAAGTCGATAGGTGGTGCCATATTGAGGGATTTTTTGCAATAGATATATTTACCTTTCTTGCCAAATTCATTGTTACTAAAACTGTAACCGTCGAGTGTTTCAGTTGTGTTAATGCAATAGTAAATAAGCAATACGGCATTAACGTCAAGTTTGGTAGATAGCTAAAAACTTTGGCACACGAGGTAGTAACATGAATCGGCAGAAGTTCAGTGGTGTGAAAGACAGTTTTTTACAAAGACGTTACGCTGTTAGTCTGGGAAGACGTTATGTTCTAGCAGCAGCTAGCGTGGTTTTATTCAGTGTACTAGGTTGTTCTCAAGTTAATCCTGACACAAGTGCGCTGGCCCAGACTGGGGTATCTCCAGCAGAATCTTCATTGCAAAAAAAAACAGTAGTGCCTGATACTAAAATTGTCGATGCTAATAATAAGTTTGGCTTTAAGCTATTTTCGGAAATTGCAAAAGAAGATGGTAACGCCAAAAATATTTCTGTATCGCCGACGAGTGTAGCGATCGCCCTAGCTATGACCTACAATGGCGCTAGCGGCTCTACGCAAAAAGCAATGGCTAAAACCCTAGAGTTACAGGGTATCAGTCTACCAGAACTTAACTCTGCTTACGCTTCATTAAACAAGCTGCTACAAAATCCTGGTGAAAATGTCCAACTGACTATAGCTAACTCCCTGTGGGCTAATCAAGATGTGAGTTTGCGTCCCGAATTTGTGCAAACTACCCGCGATTTCTATCAAGCCAAGGTGACAAATTTAGACTTTAAAAATGTCACGGCTGTAAATACAATTAATTCCTGGGTGAAGGAAAATACTAAAGGTAAAATTGACAAAATTGTCGATAATATTGAACCAAATCAGGCGCTATTTCTCATCAACGCCATATATTTTAATGGCAAATGGAGTAGTGCTTTTGATAAGTCTCAAACAACACCACAGACATTTTACACTGCATCGGGTCAGCAGACACAACACCCAATGATGTCACAAACGGGTGAATATAGATATTATGAAACACCACAATTTCAGTCTGTAAGTTTACCTTATGGTCAAGATGGCAAGGTGAGTTTGTATATCTTTTTGCCCACAAAAAACTCTAATCTCAAAGCCTTTTATCAAAACTTAAATGCAGAGAATTGGGAAACATGGATGCCTCAGTTGAGGAACCGTGAAGGCTCTATTCGTTTACCGCGTTTTCAGACAAACTATGATATCACCTTGAATGATGCCCTGAAATCTTTAGGTATGGCAGAAGCCTTTAGTGATAAAGCCAACTTTTCTGGTATCGGCGACAATTTAACTATTAGCCAAGTTAGACATAAAACTGTGATTGATGTGAATGAAGAAGGTACAGAAGCTAGTGCAGCAACTTCTGTAGGCATGGTAGCGACATCTTTGAGAGAGCCACAACAGCCATTTAAAATGATTGTTGACCGTCCCTTTTTCTATGCAATTCGTGATAATCAAAGCAAAAATATCTTGTTTATGGGTGCGGTTGTAGAACCAAATTAAACCAATTCAAATCAACAAAACCCTTATGCTGTATTCATTTTGAATTTTGGATTCCGTCTTGCGATACTAGCCTGGGTATACTCTACCTTTCCACGCACCACCACGCCCTTGCCAATGACGGAATGCAGAGTCAATGGTCATGAGGGTATAGAGAAAAGCGATCGCTGGTAAACTAAAAGCTAATAACGGAGAAAGTTTATAAAAACGAGTCGTGGGGAAATAAGCCAAGGACATCAACAACCATACAACTAAACCTAAAAATGCGATCGCCCAATCTGCTATCAATACACCGATAATAGTAGCTACAGGTGGGAGCAAATAAATTAACGTCATCCCTACAACAGTTCCCAACAGTAACCAGGGGGAATAATTTAACTGAGTGTATGCAGTCCGCGCCACCATATCCCAAATTGTTTGCAAAGATTCATATGGTCGTAGACTGCGAGTTGATGAACTCAGTCCTAGCCAGATTTTTCTGGAAGTAGCATTGTTTAATTTATCTCCTTTTCTTCCTTGTCCCCCAGATTTGACGATTTGTGCGAGGGTGCAATCATCAATTAAGGCTTGGCGAATGACTTGAATGCCACCAATTTTTTCTAGGGCTTCTCGACGAATTAAAATAGACCCACCAGCCGCCGCAGCCATTTTGTTTTTGGGGTTATTTACCCAGCGAAAGGGGTAGAGTTGTTGAAAGAAAAAGACAAAGGCGGGAATTAAAAATTTTTCCCAAAAGCTTTCACACCTGAGTTTTACCATTACAGATGCTAGGTCTAAATCTTCCTGTAGGGCTTTGGCGACTAATCGCCGCAGGTTGCTGACATCATGTTCAATGTCTGCATCCGTGAGGAAAAAATAATCTGGTGCAAATGTCTTGGCTTTTTGAATGCCTTGTTCAACTGCCCAGAGTTTACCAGACCAACCAGGGGGTAAGGATTCGCCAGAAACAATGTGTAATTGTTGGGCTTTGTCTACAGCGTGGGCTACCCCTTCAGCAAAAGCGGCTGTACCGTCCGTACTTTGGTCATCAACTAAAAAGATGTGGAAGTCTCCAGGATAATCTTGAAGCAGGAGCGATCGCAAGCTCATCGGTATTAACTCAGCTTCGTTACGTGCGGGGATAACTGCACAAATTTTTGGTAAAGATGCTAAGGGAATCTCCTTACCTTCTAATCTCTGGTCTAACCGCCAAAACTGCCCCCAAAAAACTAATAATCCCAACCAAATAACCAAAGATAACAATATTAACCCTAAAAAGAACGCACCCATCTGTCTGTTACCGCTTCAATACTATGGGGACTAATTATTTTTGAATTTTGAATTGATTAGCCTCAAACACAATACAATATTTGCTGAGTGTGGTAAAAATTTTTTGTAGTATTTGATGCGAACACAAGACAGGGTACAAGTCAATTCTATTGCAGAGGCGATCGCAGCTAGTCAAAAATATCTGCTATCACTACAAAATCCGGCTGGTTACTGGTGGGCGGAGTTGGAATCGAATGTCACCATTACGGCTGAGGTTGTTTTACTGCACAAAATTTGGGGAACAGATAAAACTCGACCTCTACATAAAATAGAAGCTTACCTGCGATCGCAGCAAAAGCAACATGGTGGTTGGGAACTATTTTATGGGGATGGGGGCGAACTCAGCACATCGGTTGAGGCGTACATGGCGCTGAAGTTGCTTGGTGTACCTGCAACCGACCCCGCCATGATTCGGGCGCGAGATTTTATTCTCCAGCGTGGTGGTATCAGCAAAACCCGCATTTTTACCAAGTTTCACCTCGCACTCATCGGCTGTTACAACTGGCGTGGTCTTCCTTCCCTCCCAGCTTGGGTGATGCTGTTACCCAATCAATTCCCTGTGAATATTTACGAGATGTCCAGTTGGGCCCGTTCTAGCACTGTCCCACTGTTGATTGTCTTTGACCAAAAACCTGTCTATCAAGTCAACCCAGCCATTACTCTAGATGAGTTATACGCGGAAGGTGTGGAGAACGTCCGCTATGAATTACCCCGCAGTGGTGACTGGACTGATTTATTCCTCACTTTAGATGAAGGCTTCAAGCTGGCGGAAAGTTTCAATTTTATTCCCTTTCGAGAAGAAGGTATCAAAGCTGCGGAAAAGTGGATTATAGAACGCCAAGAAGCCACAGGCGATTGGGGGGGAATTATTCCCGCCATGTTAAATTCCATGCTGGCTTTGCGTGTTCTGGGTTATGCCACAAACGACCCAATTGTAGAACGGGGTTTGCAAGCCATTGATAACTTTGCCATCGAAACAGCAGATTGTTATCGAGTCCAGCCTTGTGTATCACCTGTGTGGGATACAGCTTGGGTGATTCGGGCATTTATTGACTCTGGTATGGCACCAGACCATCCGGCTATAATCAAGGCGGGAGAATGGCTATTACAAAAGCAAATTCTTGACTATGGTGATTGGAATGTCAAAAATCGCCAAGGTCAGCCAGGGGCTTGGGCGTTTGAGTTTGAGAATCGCTTTTACCCAGATGTGGATGATACGGCTGTTGTTGTTATGGCACTCCACGCCGCTAAACTCCCTCATGAACAATTAAAACAGAAGGCGTGCGATCGCGCTCTCCAATGGGTAGCATCAATGCAATGCAAACCAGGCGGTTGGGCAGCTTTTGATATTGATAATGACCAAGATTGGCTCAATGCCGTACCCTATGGCGACTTAAAAGCCATGATTGACCCCAACACAGCAGATGTTACCGCCAGGGTAATCGAAATGTTGGGTGCTTGTAATTTATCTATCGATTCCCACGACTTGGAACGGGCGCTGACTTATCTATTAAATGAACAGGAAGCAGAAGGCTGTTGGTTTGGGCGTTGGGGCGTAAATTACATTTATGGAACTAGCGGCGTTCTTTGCGCCTTGGCTTTAATCAATCCGCAAAAATATCAACGCCATATTCAACATGGTGCTAATTGGTTAGTTGGTTGTCAAAACCCCGATGGCGGCTGGGGTGAAACTTGCTTTAGCTACAACGACCCCAGCCTGAAAGGTCAAGGTGACAGTACACCATCCCAAACAGCCTGGGCGTTAATTGGGTTGATAGCAGCTGGCGAAGCTACTGGTAATTTTCCTCATGATGCCATTGAACGAGGAATTCATCATCTGGTATCCACTCAACAACCAGACGGTAGTTGGTTTGAGGCATACTTTACCGGAACAGGTTTCCCCTGTCACTTTTATCTGAAGTATCACTACTATCAACAGTACTTTCCTTTAATTGCCCTTGGTCGTTATCAAGCAATTAACCCTCTTTAACTGCCTCACTATTTATCAGCTGCATCTGCTTGTTGCGTTTTGCGTAAATGAGAGCAGACTTTAGTTAATAATTCCTCAATATTAAAGGGTTTGACCACATAATCGGCAGCACTAGCATCTAAACCAGCAATGCGAGCAGTGACTTCATCTTTAACCGTTAACAATATTATCGGTATATTTTTGGCACTATTCCTCAAGCGGTGGCAAATTTCCCACGCCGACAAACCAGGAATTTTCCAATCTAAAATTATCAAATCTAGCTGCAATTGCCCTGCTGCAATCATTGCTGTTAATCCATCGTAGGCGACACTAACCTGATACCCTTGATAGTTTAGTTCCAATTCCAGAAATCGTGCTAGTTTGACTTCATCTTCAACCAGTAAGATGTGCGTCATGATCGAGCAAAAGTAAAAAGGTAAGGTAACAATTGTGAGATACCAATACTGTAAGCGTTTAGGCGATCGCATATAGTCTTGTTATTGCTGATATGCTGTAATAGCCAGTTATAACGCCAATAATATGGACATCTAATTAGTTCTAGGCTAGCTTATTATACTTTTGCTTAAGTAACAACCGTAAGTTTGCACAGTAATAAATACTATTAGGGGTAGTGGGGCGTTGAGTAGTGTCTTTTGTGATGAGTAAAAAATCTTATCTTTAGCCTTTCATCCCTCAATCTTAGCTTCTTTTCCTTAGCAATAAACTGTGATATCTTCACCACACTCATCAGCTAGGTAACACAAGGCTTTAAAACGTAAACCCACAACTTCCTCATATAAAGGATTTAACTTACACATTGGCGGAATATGAAACAATATACGGCCAAATAGGTTCACATCTCGTTCAAACGGACATTGAGCAGGGATAACTTTGCATAACAGACGAGCTAGTTTAGAGTTATGAATTTCAACTCTTCCTAACCATATGCGGATAGGATGTAGTAAGTCTTTGTGAGAGTAAGTTTGCAGTAAGCTTGTCATCATAATTCACCTCTGTTGTTGATTTTTAACCTCTATAAGTACATACGGTTGGAGTACCTGTTTTTATGCAGTAATTATTCGCTGTTTAATTCTCAGTAGAGTTAACTTCTATATCTGAGAACATTCTTAACTACACCTACCAATACTAGGATTACGGAAGATTAATCACCATACTTCCCATAACTGTGTTGCTAAATACTAGTCTAGACATAGGATGAATATGCGATTTTATAACTATACTTAGAGTAGAAATTGCTTACCAAAAACTTGATGTGATTGACAACACCCATCCTACAGATATTACTAATATCCTCAATCATTAAATTGGATTGCTATATTGTTAAATGTAGCGCAAAATTCTTTAAGCCCAGCTTATACCAATTCTCAATAAAGTTGCGCCTAATAAATGATGTAGAGACGTTGCATACAATGTCTCTAAAGTACAGAATAAAGTGGATCTATGGCTACGCCAGGCAAGCTACATCAAGAAACGGTATTAAGCATCAATACTCCACAAGAAAATGATGACTAATGATTTCTTAAAGAACAAAAAGTTTATTTTTGACCGTTGGGCTAATAGTTATGACTGGCTATTTCCCTCAATTTTTTACCAAGCCATTCACAAGCGGTTGCTGGAATTTGTCGATTTACCACAGCCAGCCAACATACTTGATTTAGGTTGTGGAACTGGGCGCTTATTAGAACGCCTTGCGAATAAATTTCCCAAACTGCGAGGTACAGGCTTAGATTTATCTTCTAATATGTTACGCCAAGCAAGACTGAGTAATCGCCATCATCCCCGGTTAATTTTTCTGGAAGGGAAAGCGGAATCTCTTCCTTTTGGCGATGGTCAATTTGATGCTGTGTTCAACACCATCAGTTTCTTGCATTATCGTGAACCGGAACAGGTGCTACAAGAAGTGTCGCGGGTGCTTTCTCCTGGTGGACGTTTTTATTTGGTGGACTTTACCACCACAAGGGAAAAATTACCAGAAATATTGCCAATATCTTCTCAGGGAATTAGATTCTATAGCCCCCACCAACGTGAAGTTCTTGGCTCATCTGCGGGGCTATTGTGTGTGAATCATCATTATTTATTAGGGCCAGTTTTGCTGACCATTTTTGCTAAACCAAACTAATTGTTATCGGAAAAAGTTAGGTTGAAAACCGGACTTGCGTCCCGCTACGCTAACGCCCCTAATGGGAGAAAAAATCCTTGTTTTCCAAGGTAGGTAGAAACCCCATCCCCTGTGGATGGCTGTCTTTAATTTTGAATTTTGAATTTTGAATTTTGAATTGATTCATAACGCAACAACACCCAAACATCTACTAGTTGTTAGAATTTCCTCTCCTTGCTTATTTTATTCAGGGATATAATCACCATTTACCATTACATTCAAGCAACAGTAATAGATTACAGCGCCCCCATTTTAGGATATATGAGGAAATATCAACTTTCGTGTTGGGTGTTGTCGGTTTTAAACGAGACAGACCTTAAATTAAACAGCGTTTTTTACCTCTTTATCTTGTTTTACACACTAGCTGTTACATCTGCCAGGGAAGCTTTATTTGTAGCTTCAATTATTAGATTAGCACCCGCTATAAACTTTGGGAATTACTTGCAAATAAACTTTACTTTTTCCCAATGTTCATTTTATGCTCTAGCCTGCTATTTATCTGGATAAAATTGATGGAAATATCTGGCAAGATAGTCATAGTTATTTGAGCGATCGCTTCTTTAATTCTTAAGTAATGTTGCTCATTCTAGGAATGACATTCATTTTATTGACCGAAGATAAAAAAGATACAAACTACCCGGCTACTCATCCATGTATGAGCGATCGCTTTTGCTTCGTCTCTACACCCTTTTTCCGCCCGTAATTGAGTATTATGTAATATGTAAAGAAATGTAAATAAAATAATGCAGAATAAAGTTGTCGTAATTGTGGGTGCGAGTGGCGGTATTGGTTCAGCCTTGGCTGATAAACTAGCCTCTGTTGGGGCGAAATTAGTGCTAGCAGCCAGAGATAGCAGCCGTCTGGCGGCGTTGGCAAATGATTTACCGGGGGAAGTCTTAACTATTCCTACCGACATTACTGACGCGTCACAGGTGGAGAATTTAATTCAAAAAACAGTGGTTGAGTTTGGTCAAATAGATGTACTAGTAAACGCGGCTGGTGTTGGTATTCTCAAGCCTTACAACAGCGTGGAACCAGCCGATTTAGACAAAATGTTAGATGTCAACCTCAAAGGTAGCTTCTACACAACTCAAGCAGCAGCCGAAGAGATGCAGAAACGCAAGTCTGGACATATTTGCAATGTCGTGGGAATTTTAGGTAAGCATTCAATGCCGATGGCTGCTGCTTATTCTGCCTCTAAGTTTGGTGTTGTGGGTTTTAGCAAATGCTTGGCGGAAGAACTGAAGCGTTTTGGTATTAAATTTACCTTATTTTATTTTGGTGGCGTAGATTCCCCATTCTGGGATAATGTCAGTCTGAAGGTAGACAGGAAAAAAATGCTGAGTACTGAGACTGCCGCTAATGCTATTTTCTTTGCTCTCTCGGCTGAACCACAAGCTGTACCGCTAGAAATTAACATTCAGCCTGATAGCCACTTGTTTTTCTAGAATTAAAGTAGCTCTTATGTGTTTATATAATTCTTGCTTAGGCAGGAAGCGAAAATCTGGCTAAAAAGACAAAATTTACAGTTAGATAAGCTGTGGTGCTGGATTTTCAAGATTTATGAAAATTGATCATGTTCATTTCTATGTCGAAGATGCCAAGGTGTGGCGGGATTGGTTCCTCAAATATTTGGGCTTTACCGCAGTAACTAGTAATATCAGTTCTCTACACACCTGTACAGAGGTAGTGAAAAGTGGAGATGTCTGCTTTTTGCTATCTTCTCCATTATTGCCTACTAGTCCCGTAGCGGAATTTCTGCGTCAACATCCTCCTGGTGTGGCAGATGTGGCGTTTGCGGTAAAAGATGTAGAAACAGCGATCGCTCATGCCGAGGCTCACGGTGCTACAATCCTACAATCCATAGGGGAACGTCGCATTGGTAATATCTCCCGTAAGTGTGGCAAAATAGCCGCCTGGGGTGGCTTAACTCATACGTTAATCGAAAAATTAAGTCCAGATAGCCAGATAATTGCATCACCTAATTTTATTACCTCCATAGACCATATAGTCTTAAACGTCGCCATAGGTGAGTTAGAAGCTGCTGTAGTTTGGTATGAGAAAATTCTCGATTTGCAACCCCGACAAGCTTTTAAAATTCAAACCGATCGCTCGGCACTGCACAGTCAAGTCATGGTTTCCCGTGATGGTAGTGTACAATTGCCAATTAACGAGCCAGCATCCAGCAATTCCCAAATACAAGAGTTTTTAAATTTTAATCGTGGGGCAGGTATTCAACATATCGCCTTACAAACACAAAATATTGTCGATGCCATCGCCCAATTTCGTAACCGTGGTTTACCACTGCTTTCAGTTCCCCAAACTTATTACACACAACTCAAACAGCGTCTAGAAATCCCTCTCTCATCCACAGAATTAGAGGCGATCGCTCAACAAGAAATTCTGGTAGACTGGCGAAAGGATAATCAAAATGGGGTATTATTGCAAATTTTCAGCCAACCCATATTTGCAGAACCAACTTTTTTCTTAGAATTTATTGAACGTCGTTCCCAAGCACAAGGCTTCGGTGAAGGTAACTTCCGCGCCTTATTTGAAGCCATCGAAAGCGAACAAATGAAGCGGGGAACTCTTCAATAATAATTTCCGCCCCACTCCCTTATTTTCCATAAATTTTCGTTTCCTCACGACATCCTCAAATTTTTCTCTTACTCTCAAACCTAGTCGAATCTGGAGTTTTGTAGAATAATTCTCATGAAACAAACCCATGACTGAGATGAATTTGTATAAGAGCCAAAAATCATGAAAAAAACTGTAATGGTAATTGGATATGGCAATGATCTGCGTAGTGATGACGGTATTGGAAAATGGATCGCTAATGAGGTAGATTCCTGGCATTTACCATCTGTTGAATCCCTTGCAGTTCATCAACTTACACCTGATTTAGCGGATTCATTAGCAAGTGTTAATATGGCTATTTTTATCGATGCTTGTTTGCCAGTAGATGGCTTTGATGTCAAAGTACAGCCACTCTTAGCGGCCGATGATATCGATAGTAACGTCCATACAGGTGATCCGCGATCGCTTTTAGCCTTGACACAAGCCCTCTATGGTAATTGTCCAACAGCTTGGTGGGTAAAGATTCCAGGCGTTAACTTTGAAATAGGCGATCGCTTTTCACCCACTGCGGAAACCGGGAAGGCGATCGCTTTAGTGAAAATCATTCAAATACTTGACAAAGTAAAAAACTTATGGTTTGACATTGGGGCGGTAGCGTAATTGATCATTTCTAATTTACGATTCGTGATTGATAATTCATAATTTAAAAATTCAAATTTTATCCAGATTTATGGGCTGGAAACTATTGCTAAACTTTAGGAAACAAGCACAAGATAAGGGAACACAAAAAAATAAAAAACTCCACCCACAAGGGGATGGAGTTTTGTCAGTGGTCAGTGGTCAGTAGTCAGTAGCAAAGACACCTAAAAACCACCCACAAGGGGATGGGGTCTTAGACCAGATCCTTTCAACAACTGACAATTGACAACTGACACGCGAAGCGCAATAAATTATCCGAAATTGATGGTTTGGTAGGGTGCGTCAGTATGAATAATAGTTGAGTATAGTTAGGTTCTATCTCACTGACGTACACTACATTGTGGATATTTTTTATCTGGAAGTCCCTAAGTAAAATAGAATATTCAAACGAAGGTAATTCGTAATTGATAATACCCTACAAGATAGTTGTGCCTAACTAATTTGTAATCACACACTTAATGACGTAGCTTGCTTCTCGTCAGCGAGTATTACGCTAGGCGCAGGCTATTAAAAATTATCATGCTGGAGGTATAGATGCAGAAATCTCTCAAGCCAAGCAGTGACCGTACCTCTGATATCTTACAGGCAGAGAAGTTAAATCCCCTTGATGCCATCTTTGCCCCCCAAAGTGTCGCTATTATTGGTGCTAGCGAAAAAGTTGGTAGTGTAGGACGCACCATCTTATGGAACTTGATTAGTAACCCCTTTGGCGGTACTGTTTTCCCAGTCAATCCTAAACGTCATAGTGTTTTGGGAATTAAAGCCTACCCTTCAATTGCGGCTATTCCCGAAACCGTAGATTTGGCAATTATCGCTACCCCAGCGCCCACAGTACCGGGGATTATTTCTGAGTGTGTGGATGCGGGTGTGCAAGGGGCAATTATTATTTCTGCTGGCTTTAAAGAAGCTGGTGCTGAGGGTATAGCTTTAGAAAGGCAGATTTTAGCAGAGGCGCGGCGCGGTAACATTCGCATCATTGGCCCCAACTGCTTGGGTGTGATGAGTCCCCGTACTGGCCTAAATGCTACCTTCGCCAGTTCAATGGCGCGTTCTGGAAATGTGGGTTTTCTCAGTCAAAGTGGCGCACTGTGTACCGCCATCCTCGATTGGAGTGTGCGGGAAAATGTCGGTTTTAGTGCCTTTGTTTCCATTGGTTCCATGCTAGATGTGGGTTGGGGCGACCTGATTTATTATCTTGGTGATGACCCTCAGACTAAAAGTATAGTCATATACATGGAATCAATTGGTGATGCGCGGTCTTTTATCTCCGCAGCACGAGAAGTTGCACTCACCAAACCAATAATTGTGATTAAAGCCGGACGTACAGAAGCAGCCGCCAAAGCAGCCGCCTCTCATACTGGTGCGTTGGCGGGGAGTGATGCTGTGTTAGATGCAGCTTTCCGGCGTTGTGGGGTATTGCGGGTAAATAGTATTTCTGATTTGTTCGATATGGCGGAAGTACTAGCCAAGCAACCCCGCCCCAAAGGCCCAAGACTGACGATTTTGACCAATGCAGGCGGGCCTGGAGTCCTAGCTACAGATGCTTTAATTGAAACTGGCGGCGAAATTGCCCCCATTTCCTCAGAAACAATTACCTCCCTTGACCAAATCCTACCTACACACTGGAGTCATGCTAACCCAATTGATATTCTCGGTGATGCTGACCCCCAACGCTACACTCAAGCTTTAGAAATTGCTGCTAAAGACCCCAATAGTGATGGTTTATTGGTGATTCTCACTCCCCAAGCCATGACAGACCCCACCCAAACGGCGGAACAGTTGAAACCCTACGCCCAAATTGCTGGTAAACCCATTTTGGCGAGTTGGATGGGGGGTGCAGATGTGGCTACTGGAGAAGTGATTCTCAATCGTCAACGTATCCCCACTTATGCTTATCCAGATACGGCGGCGCGGGTGTTTAGTTATATGTGGCAATCTAGCTACAACCTGCGTGGTATCTACGAAACCCCTGTATTACCTGTGGATGCTGCATCTGGTTTACCAGACCGTCATTTAGTAGAGAATATTATCTCTACAGCTCGTCAGGCAAAACGGACAATTTTAACTGAAGATGAATCCAAGCAGATTTTAGCAGCCTATGGCATCCCGATTGTGGCTACTTGTGTGGCTAAAACCGAGGATGAGGCGATTAAATGTGCTGAGAGTATAGGTTATCCTGTCGTTGTCAAACTGTATTCCCACACAATTACCCATAAAACTGATGTGGGTGGTGTGCAGTTAAACCTCCCCGATGCAGACGCAGTACGCCGCGCTTATCGGATGATTGCTGCATCGGTGGAACAGAAAGTGGGTAGTGAACATTTCTTAGGTGTAACTGTCCAGCCAATGGTAAAAATGGATGGCTACGAATTGATTATTGGGAGTAGCCTTGACTCCCAATTTGGGCCAGTATTGTTGTTTGGTGCTGGTGGACAATTAGTCGAAGTATTTCAAGATCGAGCGATCGCCCTTCCTCCCCTCAATAGTACCTTAGCTCGGCGCATGATGGAACACACCAAGATTTACAAAGCCCTCAAAGGTGTGCGGGGAAGGCAAAGTGTCGATATGGAAGGACTAGAACAACTAATGGTTGCGTTTAGTCGGTTGGTAGTCGAACAGCGTTGGATTAAAGAAATTGATATTAATCCCTTGCTGGCTTCACCCATGCAGGAGAATGGGGAAAACTCCTCACTGATTGCGCTAGATGCACGGGTTGTTCTACATGAACCAGAGGTGACGGAAGACCAACTACCAAAATTAGCAATTCGACCTTACCCTACCCAATATGTGGAACAGTGGACAATGAAAGACGGGACTCCCGTAACAATCCGTCCGATTCGTCCCGAAGATGAGCCGTTATTAGTACAATTCCACAAGACACTTTCCGAGGAAAGCGTTTACTTTCGTTACTTCCACCTGATGAAATTGAGTCATCGCATCACCCATGAACGACTCACCCGCATCTGCTTTATTGACTATGACCGAGAAATGGCTTTGGTTATAGAATCTCAAGGGGAAATTTTGGCAGTTGGGAGGTTAAGTAAACTGCATGGGACAAAGACAGCCGAGTTTGCTATGTTAGTAAGCGATCGCTATCAATGTCAGGGTTTAGGTGCAGAGTTATTGCGGCGCTTGGTGCAAATTGGACGCGACGAGCAAATCGAACGCATCACAGCCGACATCCTGGCTGATAATTATGGGATGCAGCGAGTGTGCGAAAAGCTAGGTTTTAAGCTAGAACGCACCGCCGAAGCAACTGTTATGAAAGCGGAATTGGTTATTAGTCATTAGTCATTGGTCAACAGTCAACAGTTTTCTTCTTGTAAACTATTGTTACTTACTGCTAGAAGAAAACTGTAGTTTTTGTAGTATAAAGTTGCTGTAATCAGTTAATACTACAAATATGTTTCAATATCGATTTAAACGTTCATTCTCAAGTGATCCTAACTTGAGCGATCGCCTTTTTGACTTGATAGAAGTCACATTCCCTGGACTTAATGATTTAGTAGAACGTGGACGAAAATTAGGCGCATCTTGGGAAAGTGCATCTACCCCGTTTATTCGCTTTCATGATGATGTAGCTATTACCCATGTAGGTGTGTTGGAAATTCCAATGGTAATTATGGGACAAAGGGTAACAGTGGGTGGAATCCACGGAGTAGCTACCCGTCCCGAATTTCGGAGAAAAGGTTATTATCGGGAAGTTATAGAGGAAGTACTGGAATATTGCGACCAAATTTATGAAACTTTAATATTAACAACACCAGAACCAGAATATTATTTACCTTTTGGTTTTCGGGTGGTGGAAGAATATATTTTTCATCTGAAATTTAGTTCCAAAGGTAATGTAAATGGCTGGAGAATCCTTGATTTTTCAGACAACCAAGATTTAGCATTGCTGCACAGACTTCTAGAAACACGCGCACCAGTTTCTCATGTAGTTGGGGTAGTTAATGAAAAACCCGTATTCTTTGTCAACGAAGGCAGTAGAGACTTATATTATGCAGAAGATTTAGACTTAATTGCTTGTATAGAGATAGAAAACAATCGACTGCATATCTTTGATTTAGTAGCCACAAAAATCTGCTCTTTAAAAGAGATTTTGGGAAGAACATCTGAAGTAATTGAAGAAGTGAAAATTTACTTTAGTCCAGACCTGCTTGATGTCGATAATGTACAAGCATTTCCGTATAAATTAGAAGACACTGTATTGATGATTCGTGGTCAATTTGCAGCCGTAGGGGAGAAATTTATGCTACCGCGTTCTGCGAGGTGTTAGGAAGGAGAAATTGCGTAAGTGTCCTTAAATCAGTATATTTATTAGTGCTTTTTTACTCCAATTAGAAAGATAATATAACTAGAGATGAGAAAAACAGACAACTCATATTTAAGGAGTTTTAATGACTGAACGTCTTACCCATGCAGTAAATTCACTAAGAACAAAACTATCACGACGAAATACGCTTTTGTGGCTTGGAGGTAGTGGACTAGGTACTGGTTTTGTTCTCGGAACACAGAAGGGAGTAATGGCTACATCCCAACAGAAAAAAGATGTGCAATTGGTGAACCCACCAACCTTATATGATGCAACCCGAAATGGTTATAGTCATATAGCTGTGACACCAGCAAAGTCGAGAACAGTCTATATTTCTGGTCAATTTGGTTCGGATTTGCAAGGAAATCTTGTCTCTCCTGAGTTTGAACCACAGTTAATCAGGGCTTTTCAGAACCTCCGCTTTGCCTTAGACGCAGTTGGTGCAAAACCCAGCGATGTTGTCAAAACAACTGTACTTATAGTTGATCATACTCAAGATAAATTGATTCCCTTAGGGAGACAAATTCAAAATCTATGGCCATTTCGACCACCAGCCAACACCCTCATACCTGTTCCTAGACTTGCACTTGACGGGATGTTATTTGAAATTGATGCTTATGCGGTGATTCCAGAGAAAGATTAATCAACAAGGGTGTAGGGGTGTAAGAAGGGTGTGAAGGTGTAAGGGTGTAAGAGTTCTCAATACTAAACCCCCAAACCCCTAAACCCCTATACCCCTAATTTTTCTCGCCAAACTTGATTAACAATATTTCCATTTGCTGCAACTAATTGAATGTGTAATGGCATTTGTCCGGCTGCATGGGTGGAACAACTTAAACAGGGGTCAAAAGCCCGGATTCCTGCTTCTACACGATTGAGCATTCCTTCAGGAATTTCTGTTCCTTGAATGAAATGTCTGGCGATTTGGGCGACTGTGCGATTCATCGCTAAGTTATTTTGACCAGTAGCGATAATTAAATTCACTTTTTGCAGTAAGCCATTTTCATCGACTTGATAATGATGAAATAATGTACCCCTTGGTGCTTCACTCACGCCAACACCTTCTAATTGATTCACACCGGCTTCGGAACGCAATCGATTTGACAGAATATCTGGGTCGTCAAGTAACATTTCAATGTGTTCTATACAAGCCAGAATTTCAATCAAACGAGCATAGTGGTAGAAAAACGATGATTTAGCCGTACCGGAGGTCAGTTCCCGGAATTCTCGCAATTCACGATCTGCTAAAGTTGTACCAATGTGACTACAAATATTCAGCCGAGCTAACGGCCCTACTCGATAAATTCCGCTATCTATCCGACATTGGTCATGTTGGTCAGGATAACCCAAAGGTCGATAATAAGGCGATTTTAAATAAGAATCTGGTTGAACGGCTTCACCAATAAATTCTTGATAACGTGCGGGGTCTAGTTTATCCGCAATGATATTACCTGCACTATCCACAAAACGAATATATCCGTCGTAAGTTTCCCACAAGCCATCAGGTGTTACCAAACCCATAAACAAACTGGGGAAGTTACCAAAAGTCTGCACCTCTTTTTCATAATCTTTGAGCAGTTTCTTGAATCTATCCAACGCATCCAAGGCAATAGTCCGGGCTTCAGGAATGCGTTCTTGTATGTGAGTCCGCCCTTCAGCAGAAAGTGGTTCTCGTACACCACCAGGAACAGCCCAAGCCGGGTGAATCTTTGCTCCTCCCAACACTTCAATAATTTCTTGCCCAAATTGGCGCAGACGAATCCCACCACGAGCGAGTTCTGGTTGAGCTGCAATTAACCCGAAGATATTGCGCTTTTGGGGGTCGCTATCCATTCCCAGCAATAAATCTGGGGCGGTGAGGTGAAAGAAACTGAGTGCATGGGATTGGAGGATTTGCCCCAAATTCATCAGGCGACGGAGTTTAGTTGCTGTTGGGGGTATGGTAACAGATAAAATGCGATCGCCTGCTTTTGCAGAAGCCAACAAGTGACTCACCGGACAAATACCACAAATCCGCGCTGTAATTCCCGGCATTTCCCACAAAGGACGACCCTCACAAAACTTTTCAAACCCACGAAATTCCGTGACATGAAAACGCGCATCGCTCACTTGTCCAGTATCGTCCAGGTAGATACTAATCTTGGCGTGACCTTCAATGCGGGTAACTGGGTCGATGACGATTCGTTTAGACATAGGGATTGTGGACAGTTGACGGTTGACTGTTGACCGAAGAGGCGGAGGGGCAGGGAGCAGGGGGCAGGGGGAGCAATCCCTGCTCAGTAGCCGTGAAGCGGAGCGAAACATGGGTACAAGCCTGGCGGGTCGGAGTCTGAGCTTCAGTCCCAGTTTTCCCCCTTGCTCCCTGCCCTCTTCTCCCCTGCTTCTTTTGACCGATGACTTATGACTCAGCACTCCTAAGTTTTACAGTTCATCAATCAGGCTTCTAAGGCTTCTGGGTAATCATCAAAGGCGATTTTGCTAACTTTTTCAGCTCGTTGGTGTGCCATTTCTGCCTGCATTTCCTCAATTACATCCCAGGCGGCGGCGCATTCTTCAGAATTAATTCCTTTTTGAGTACACACAGCACGAGCTTTTTTAATTTCGTCTTGTAATTGTTGTTCTAGAAGAATTGTGTAGGGTTGTTCCAGAAAGTCACTCTGAGCCAAAATATCAGTTAGGGAGATAATACCTACTAATTCACCCTGAATCACAGGCGCTCTGTGGAGACCATAATCAGCAAATAGTCGAGCTACGTACTCTAACCCAAGGTCAGGATTAACAGCGATACAAGGCTTGCTCATGACCTCATAGACTCGTATTTTATGAGGGTCTTTACCATAAGCAATAACTTTATAGACAATATCGCTCTCACTAATAATCCCGTAAGCATCTTGTTCGTGGCGACGGTCTACAATTAACGCTCGCCAATCTCTAGCACGCATTAATTTCACGGCTTCAGCTACGGTTGCGGAACTACGAATAGTAGCCACATCTTTAGTCATAACGTCTGATGCTTTTAACATAATTACCCTGGGAGTAAGTAGAATGGCGTAAATATTTTTAAATTTTTAATTGGGATAAGGTAGGGGGCAGGGGAAGCGGAGGGAGCAGAGGAGGCAGAGGAAGCAGAGGGAGCAGAGGAGGCAGAGGAGGCAGAGGAAGCAGAGGGGGCAGGGGAAGCAGAGGAGGCGGGGGAGGTAGAGAAAAATAACTAATGACAACTGACAACTGTACGGGCAGGTTTACAGATATTTTCACTCTTGGGTGATGATCTTCATAAACCCACCCCTGCGAACAACTGACAACGAACAACTGACAACTGACAACTGACAACTGACTCATTAGCCAAATTTAATAAATTCCCGCCCAGATAAATGTGGTGTTTCGCCTTGTAATAGTGGTTCTAAAGCTGCTCTAATTCGGGTTGCTGAGGGTGGACAACCTGGTAAATAAATATCTACTGGAACTATGGAATGTACAGGTGTCACTCTATCTAATAAAGGCGGTACGATTCCCGGTTCTTGGGGAATTTGGGGGTTAATATCGACTGCTTGGATATAACAGCGTTGTAAGACTGGTTCAGCACTACCCAAGGGATTACGTAAGGCTGTGACGTTACCTGTTACTGCACAGTCACCGAAGGAAATTAATATTTGAGAACGTTCCCTGACAATTTTAATAGTGGTGAGATGTTCTTCATTAGCGATCGCACCTTCCACCAATACTACATCCACTCCCTCTGGATATTCCTTAATATCTGCAAAAGGACTAAAAACTACATCTGCCTGTGCGGCTAAATCAATCAGCCATTCGTCCAAATCAAGAAAGGACATATGACAGCCAGAACATCCACCTAACCATACTGTTGCTAACTTCAAGCGAGACATAATAATTGGGGATTGGGGATTGGGGATTGGGGACTGGGAGATTCAAAAAGCTCATTACTCAGCACTCATGACTCCCCATTCATTACTTTCTGCCAATCTTGAACAACGCGTTGGGGGACTGAAATATTGATGGTATCGCTGGGTAAAGAGATACTTAAAACTAACGGTTCTATAGATAGTTGGGGCAGTATATCCTTAAAGTCATACTGACCGATAGTCGGTGCTGGTGCTTCATCTAGGAAGACATCGGCAGCAGTTAAGACTTTACCTGTGGCGGTGGTAATCTTTAAAGGTTGGGGATGAAGTAACTCGGCAGAACCGGGAAAGCCTACCAGCCGCAAATTTACGGTTTCGGCTTGACCAGGATAAACTTGCTTAAACAGTACAACCTGCCAAACGTGTCCTGATTGATCATCTAATTTTGTGAGTGAGCGATAAAGAATTTCTTTTGATGCTGCTTCTGACGGATTGGCAGCAGCGTTTGCCAAGAGCGTTGGTGACGGTAGGCTTCCTAAACCCAGGAATATATATAGCGTCATTATCCCCAACAATAGCAGCCACCAAAACAGAGTTTTGAAAGAAGTGGGAGATAAGCACATCGACAATGGGAATCGAGTCTTCTTGTTGCTTCTGGTTGTTGCTTGTCTGGTAGTTTTGCCCATCAGTTTCACCTCCTGGTTTTCTTAGAGACGAGGGAGGAGAAGGGACTTTACGTAACGTCTCCCCTCCGCTCCCTGCTCCCTGCTCCCCTGCCTCTTCTCTCTCTAAAGGTTCCATTGCTGTTTTTCCCGTGCTGTGACTAAAAAATCGAGTTTGGCGCGATCGCGTTTCATTTCCCCAACGCTGGAACCCTGGTAAAATATAGCTCCTGTGGGGCAAGCATTGACGCATTTACCGCAGGAAGTACAAGTGTCGGATGTCCCCCAAGGTTGGCTGAGGTCGGTAATTACATGAGAATTTGTTCCCCTACCTGCCATATCCCAAGTATGTGCGCCTTCGATTTCGTCACAAACGCGGATGCAGCGAGTACAAAGTACACAACGGTTATGGTCAACACCAAAGCGAGCGTGAGAAATATCAACTTTGCGGTTAGGGAAATGGTATTCTAATCGCACATGATCCATACCCATTTCAATGGCTAAGTCTTGCAGTTCGCAATTACCATTAGCAACGCAAACCGAGCAAATATGATTACCCTCAGCAAAAAGCATTTCGACAATTGTACGACGGTATTTTTGTAGGCGATCGCTATTTGTGGAAACTTCCATCCCTTCAGCAACTTTCGTCACACAAGCAGGCAACAATTTGTTACTACCAGCAACTTCCACCAAACACAGCCGACAAGCACCCACATCACCAACACCTTCTAAATGGCACAGTGTCGGAATATGAATTCCCGCCTCCTGCGCCGCCTGTAGTAAGGTTTCCTCCTCTTGAGCGCTAATGAGTTGGTCGTTAATTGTTAAAGTCTTTACTGACATTGCTCTTAGCCCTGGTTGAGAATTAGCCTTTGGTTGGTGTCATAATTCATCCCTCACACCTTGAGTTATAGGTGAAGAGTTTGAGGAACTTGTGAAGGTTGATCAAATTTTTAGCGATACCTTCGGCGGGGGTAGCGATCGCCAAACTTTTCCGTCTACTGAATTTGGGTTTATTGACCAAATACACCTACGCCGTAGTAACAAGTATTAGCATTACAATCAGCCATATCAACTTGGATTTGATATCTACCGCTTCGAGAGGGATTGAAGCTAATCATGGGAATGTCATCATCTTGTAAATCTGAAGCAATCAAGTTTCCTCGGTTATCGCGGAGAGAAATGTCTAAATCTCGACAATCGCTGTCACACACTCCCACGATCCCATAGGAAACACCTGCACGCAGATTTACGGTTATATAGTGGGAGCGACCTTCACGGAGGGTATCAATGGTAGGTTCGTGAGTTAAAGTGTAACCATTTAAACCAGATGCAAATGCTGCTCTGAATAACTGGTGTTTGACTTGATCAATATATGGACCATCGTCTGCGCGAACTACGGTTGATGCGAGGGCGAGAATAGCGAAAACTGCGGTTGCTGTGAGGTTTTTGATTTTTTTGTTGCTGAATGCTTGTAACATGAAATTGTCTGTTGAACTCGACAATTTCATCAAACACTGGAATTATAGGTGTTTCGCACTGAAATTTATCTAAATCTCTTTTGATTTTCTTTTGAATATAAAAGAATATTTTCATCTTCAATTCATGCTGAATTCGCAACAAACAGGGGATTAAAAATTTTGGAAATATTGTCTATATAATTCACAACTGGGTATCACACCATCATTTGTGATTTTGACTAATCCCATTGCTTGTAATTTGAATTTGATTTCAGCACTTAACTGTAGTGGTCGATTGAGTTTAGCAACTTCTCGCATTGCTGCTAATAACTCTGGTTGTTTTTCCAGGGCGGACATGAGACGATGTAAATGTTTTGAGTAAATCCCGGAATCGGTGGCTGCTGTTTGGAGAAAGTTATCTAAACTAACATCTTCACGGGCAATATGATATAAAGCAAGACGGACTAAAAACGGGTGTCCACCTATCATAGACATAATTTGAGTAACTTCTTTTTCACCCCAATTTAATTGGTGTTTTTGGGCTAAGTCGGTTATTTGTTGTGAATTAAATTCTGGTAAATCGACGGGGAAACCTGTATTGAAGGGAGAACGGTTGATATCTAAAGGGACATAAATTTCGGTAGAATGAGCGAGGACTAAGCGAAATTTTTGCCAAATATTCTCTCGTCTGGCTTCTTCGTGGAGATATCGCAGCAAGCCAAAAAAATCACCGTAAATATCGGGATATGCAAATAATCTATCAACTTCATCTAAACCGAGGGTTAATGGTTGACCTATTTCTGGGAGGATATATTCTTCAAAATAGGTTTCACAGCGCATATTACAACTAATATCATCTTCCCAATATTCATCTAAGCGATTTTCTAATTTTAATTTCCGGCTAACGGTTGCACAAAACCAACGTAGGAATTTATCTAAATTGGTAAAACATTGATTGTCTGCTTCCTTTAAACTGATATAAACAGTGCGATCGCCATTTGTTTGTGCTTGGTACAAAATCCGAATTAGTAATGAAGTCTTCCCTCTTTGTTCCGGTGCTTTGATGCGAATTAATGCGCCATGTTTGCTAATTTCTCGGTAACAGTCCTGTTCTTTGGGGGAACGATCAAGATAAAAATTTGAATCTAATGCAACTGGCCCTTCTGGATATTTGATGGACATATCAGGGGAGAGGATTGATATTGATGTTGTTGAAGATTGGGGAACTGGAGGAGTAATTGGGTTATTTGGTCTATCGGCGATGTCTTCCCAGTTTAAATCTAAGCTTTGACAAATTTGCTGGAAAGTTCCCAGAGCGACATTTTTACCATTGAGAAAACTGCTTAATGTCGATGGAGCGATTTGAATTGCATAGGCAAAAGTTTCCTGATTCTTCTTGCCCATTTTCATCATAGCGGTTTTCCTGGCAGCTTTAACTTTGTTGATACAGTCCTGACGCACCCTAAAACCTAACCCCCCAATGGGTTCTGGATTGATAGTCATAAAAAAATAGATAATAACTATACCCACAGATTAGAGGATTTCTCGCTATAGATAAACCCCTAAAAATCGTACTCACAAAACTCAAATCAAACTCAAATCAAATTCAAATTAAATTCAAAGTTTTTACAATCCCACTTCGGCTAAACTTATATAACACAAGCTTTTGAGGTTGTTTGATGTTTATTATTTTGCAGAAAAAATAATTAGATAAGGGATTTCCAGATAAAAAAATATCCAAAATGTAGGGTGCGTCAGTGCAAGAAAATCTAGCTGTACCAAGAAATTATTCATACTGACGCACCCTACTAACCGTCAATTTGGTAATAATTTATTTTTTGGTGTTCCTTAACCAAAATTGGAGAAATTGAAAAAGTAATGGTTGACAATTACGAATACCAAGTTGGAGCCAGTCTCCCCCCGGATGCTCCTAGTTATGTGGTGAGGAAAGCCGACTCGGATTTTTATCATGCTTTGAAAGCAGGTAAATATTGTTACGTCTTTAACTCGCGCCAGATGGGTAAATCGAGCTTGAAAGTTCGGGTGATGCAAAGACTTGTCAACGAAGGGGTGGCTTGTTCTAGTATTGATGTTTCTGGACAAGGTAGCAAAGATAACGTCACTCAGGAACAATGGTATACGGGTATTGTTTCCAAAATTGTTAAGGATTTGCAAATTGCCAAACCAATCGAATTTCGGCGGACTTGGTGGCGCGATCGCCATGATATTTCTCCTGTGCAGAGACTAGATGAATTTATTGAAGATGTACTTTTGTCATCTATCCCAGGGCAGATTATTATCTTTATCGATGAAATTGATAGTACCCTGAGTTTAGGATTTGCGAGCGAAGATTTTTTTGCTCTGATTAGAAGTTGTTATAACAAACGTTCTGAAAATCCAGCTTATAAACGGTTGACTTTTGCTTTATTAGGAGTAGCAACCCCCGGTGATTTAATCCAAGATAAAACTCGAACACCCTTTAATATTGGTGAAGCAATTGAGTTAGATGGATTTAAGATTCACGAAATAGAACCTTTAGCAAAGGGATTAGCAGGAAAAGTAGAAAATCCCCAAGCGGTGATGCAAGAGGTTTTAGCTTGGACGGGGGGACAGCCTTTTTTAACTCAGAGAGTTTGTGAATTGTTGGGGAAAGCTTTAAGTATCGAGACGCGAGATTTTAGGTCTGTTGGTGAAAATCAGATTATTGAATTAGTAAAAGAAATTATTAACAATCAAATTATTGATAATTGGGAAGCTAACGATAAACAAGAGCATTTAAAAACGATTCGAGACAGGTTACTAATTAGCGAGGAAATTTCTGTAGCTTTGTTGGGGTTATATCAGCAGATTTTACAACAAAAAGAAATGACTGCTGATAGTGGCTTTGAACAGATGCGCTTGCGTTTGACGGGTTTGGTGGTACAGCAGCAAGGGAAATTGAGGGTTTATAACCAGATTTACGGGAATGTTTTTGATATTGATTGGGTGGAAAATGAGTTAGATAAATTGCGTTTTTATGCTGATAAATTACGGGCTTGGGTAGAGAGTAATTATCAGGATAATAGTTGTTTATTATCGGGGGAAGATTTAGAAAAAGCTCGCGTTTGGGCGGATAGAAGAAAGTTAAGCGATATTGATTATCGGTTTTTGTCTGCGAGTGTGGAATTCAAAAGCAGGAAAGTAAAAAGTGCATTGGAAGTAGAAAGAAAAGCTAATCAAATTTTGGCAGCGTCGCAAGAAAAAGCTGAATTAGATTTAGAAAAAGCCAATAAAGACTTGATAAAAGTCAGAAAAGCTATTAAACATCAGATTTACATTGGGAGTTTTGTGCTAGTATCATCAGCTATTTTAGCCATAGGAGCGTTGCTAGTAGCTGGAAAAGCATCTCAACATGCCCGTGAAAAAAATGATGAAGTAGTAAGAGTCAGGAAAAACATCGATGATCTAAGGAATGAGTCAGAGAAAAACAGAAAAGAATTTAATTCTACAAAGTATAATTTACAAAAAGTTCAAGATGCACTCAATAATGCAAGAAAGAGAAACCAAGAATTGCAAGAAAATATACAAAAAATGCAAAATGAGAAAGCATCAATATTTCAAGAACTAATAGATAGAAAAACAGAACTTTCACAAGTCCAGAATCAATTACAAAAAACAGAAAGAGTAATGAAGAATAAAATTGCTGAATTCAATAAAAAAAATTATGACAAAGAATATCAGTATAATCAAGTTAAGAGTTTACTAAATGAGAGGGAACAGGAAAGTAATCAAATTAAATTGATGATTGATAATTTATTACAAAAACTTGAAGTGATAGCTGTAGAATTCGGAGGAATACTTAGTTTAAATGACTCTGATATCCCAGATAATCTCAAGCCAAAAATAGGAAAAATAAATGATTCTCATAATAAAATATTAAAGTTGATTTTAGAATATCGTGGATATAATAATGAATCTGCACAGATTTTAACTAACCTTGGAAATATCTATTTACAAGAAAAAAAATATTTGGAATCATTAAAATTTTATGAACAAGCTTTATCTATTTATCGAAGATCAAAAAATAATAATATCGAAGAAGCAACTGTTCTCAATAATATTGCCACGGTTTATGTGAACTTAGGTGAATATAAAAAAGTATTAGAATTATATAATAAATCCTTAGCTATCAGCAGAGAAGTAAAAAATCGCAGAGATGAAGGAGTGGTATTAAGCAATATAGCAGTAGTTTATCGTAAATCAAATAATAATGATAAATCCTTAGAATATTCACTACAAGCTTTAGCTATTTTCAGAGAAATTAAAGACAGAAATGCAGAATCAAGAACTCTCAACAACATCGGAAGAATATATGAGAAAAAAAATGAGTATGCTCAAGCATTAAATTATTATAATCAAGCTCTTTCCCTGAGCAAAGCAGTCGGCAATCGTGGCGAAGAAGGAGAAATTATTAGTAAAATAGGTGAAGTTTATAGCCAGTTAGGTGATAAACAAAAGGCACTAAATTATTATCAAAATAGCTTGGTAATTGCGCGGTCGATTGGTTATAAAGATTTAGAATCAAGGATTCTAGTCAATATAGGAGTGGCTTACTATGCATTGGGAAATTATGAATTTGCAATAAATTATTTAAATAAAGCACTAGAGTTTAACCCTAGTAATGCTGATGCTTATTACCATCGAGCTATTGTTCGCCTATTCGATGAACTCAAGGGATCGTGGACGCAGGCCTCTCTATCAACAAGTATAGATTTGGATGTTCTTAGGGTTGTGATGGCAGATTTAAATAAAGTACTAAGTTTGAATCCCAAGAATGCTGATGTTTATTACTATAGAGGTGTGATTAACACTTACTTTAAAGAATATAAAATGGCAATAGCAGATTTTCAAATAGCCGCAAACCTCTATCAGCAAGAAGGTAAGATTAGAGATTACGAAAATGCTCAAAACGCAATTAGAAAAATTCAAAATGGGTTAAGGTAAGATTTATATTAAAAATCTGCCGTTGCATAAATGCGGGATGAACTAAAGGCTGAAACTACTAGTATTTCGTTCAGAATTAAGCTAAATTATCCCATAAGCCAGCAATGCCAAAAATCTAATTGCTGAATAAGCATGATACTACCAATAAATTACTGCCTTCATAACATTTTTCATCTCATGCTGGTAAAGTGCGATCGCCTTTGGTTTTTGAGGTGTGCGATCGCTTTGGTGATTTTGGGAAAGTGCGATCGCTTTTGTGATGTTGGAGAGAGTGCGATCGCTTTGATTGGGTTTTTGGAGTGTGCGATCGCGTTTGATGGGATGGCGATCGCTTTGGTGATGTTGGAGAAGTGCGATGTGTGAAGTTTAATATAAAAATAATGTTCTCAGCCAGTTACAAGGAGTGATTCGTCATCATGGTTAGAGAAATTAAATTCACAGAATTAGAGAAATTGCTTTTAGAGACGGGGTTTGTAACCATGCAGACCTTTGGCTCTCAAAAGATTTACCAGCATCCATCATCTGGTACACTAATAGTCCTGCCTGATTACGAGCAACAAGCGGATGTCAGAACATTGCATTTAGTTGCAGTGCGCCGCATACTATCGGAAAATGGCTTGATGGATAGCGATCGCTTCAACAGTTTTTTGAACAAGGTAGCAAGCTAAATGCCACATGCGATCGCCTGTGTGATGTTAGGAAAGTGCGATGTCTAACGACAAGCCTTACGGCTACGCCTTTTGGTTTTGAGATATGCGATTACCGGACTTAAGAAAGGGATCGCTTATATCCCCTTCTTTACTCAGACTGTTGTGCAGATGTTTTCACATCATCAATACTTAACTCCAAAGCCTCCGCTATCTGCGCGATCGTCAACCCAGCAGCTAACATTGGTGGTACAGCAAGTAACTTTCCTTCCTGTCTTCCTTTCTGTTCTCCTTCCTCAAAGGCTTGTTGATAGAATAGTGTTTGCTTTAACTCGCTTAATCCAAACATTTTCTTTCGGTAGTTTTGAGAAGTGCGTTAGTGCAGCTTAACGAAGTTATCGCTTTTTTTGGGTTTGATGAGATATGCGATCTCGAAGCGCTGACTACTCAGTTCGCGTTTATTTTTTCGCAAGATATTAGGATAATCAGACTTAACAGAAATATCAATAACCCACTTGTTAAAATAACTAAAAAAGCATTAAGGAAAACTTGAAAATGCGCCAATTTCCCCTTCAAGAAATCCAAAATCTCCACAGTGATGCCCTACAACAAGCTACAACCGAACCCATCATCCTGACAAGTGAATCACAATCTAGTTACGTAATTATGTCAGTAGAAAATTACGAGCAATTAATGAATCGAATTACCCAATTAGAAGATTTAATTTTAGGTCAACAAGCACAAATTGCTGTGGCTAAATCTAACATGATAGGCTCAGAAATTTTTACCGCAGAACTCGAACGTTTAGCAGCGCTTGATGACTAATTTACAGTATGGCAAAATTAGACGGTTTAGAAACAGTTCTCGAATTTCTCAGAGGTTTACAGGCTAAAATAGCTGCTCAAATCGCCAAAAAAGTCATGTCGCTCAATATTGACCCCCTACCCGCAGACTATAAAGAATTAACTGGTTATCCTGGATACTATCGCGTAGATTCGGGAGAATATCGTATTGTTTACCGCTTTGATCCAGATGCAGATTTAGTTGAAGTGATTTTAGTTGGTAAACGTAACGATGATGAAGTATACAAACAACTCAAACGTTTGCTGGGGTAAGAATTTACGGCATTGCATAAATGCGGGATGCAATCATAAAATTTTAATTTTAAAACTCTTAGTCCGACAAATTCATCCTTTCACTCGGCTATCAACGCCAAATATTCATCACGGAAGTAACGCAATGTACTAAATACCGGATTAGGCGCAGACTGACCAAGACCACACAAGCTGGTATTCTTTACCATGTCACACAGTTCTTCTAACAGTTCTAAGTCAGCAACTGAAGCCTTACCTTCCCGAATCTTGCTCAATAATCCATGTAGCTGCACAGTGCCCACCCGGCAGGGAATACATTTACCACAGGATTCATCCATACAAAATTCCATGAAAAATCGGGCAACATCTACCATGTTGGTGGTGTCATCCATAACAATCATCCCGCCAGAACCCATCATAGAACCCAAGTTAGTTAAAGATTCGTAGTCTACAGGAGTGTCAAAAGCCGAAGCGGGAATACATCCCCCAGAAGGGCCACCTGTTTGTACAGCTTTAGCAACGCCACCATCGGGAATACCACCACCCATCTGTTCGACTATTTGCCGTAAGGATGTACCCATCGGCACTTCTATTAAACCTGTATTGCGAATCTTACCAGCCAGAGCAAAAACCTTCGTCCCCTTACTTTTAGCCGTACCGATACTAGCAAACCAGTCCGCACCTTTACGAATGATGGGGGCAATATTGGCGAATGTTTCGACGTTATTAATTAAAGTAGGATAACCCCATAAACCAGACTCAGCCGGGTAAGGAGGACGGGGATGAGGGACACCGCGTTTACCCTCAATGGAAGCCATCAAGGCTGTTTCTTCGCCGCAGACATAAGCCCCCGCACCAATGCGGATATCGATTTTAAAATCAAAGGGAGACTCAAATATATTACTACCTAACAAACCGAGCCTTTGGGCTTGATGAATAGCAGTTTGTAGGCGTTTGATAGCAATGGGATATTCTGCCCTAACATAAATATAACCTTGACTAGCACCCACAGCATAGGCAGCGATCGCCATTCCCTCCAACACCCGATGCGGGTCACTTTCCAACACACTCCTATCCATGAAAGCCCCTGGGTCTCCCTCATCCGCATTACAGATGACAAATTTGCGCTCTCCCTTCGCCTTAGCCACCGTTGCCCATTTCAAACCCGTGGGATAGCCAGCGCCACCACGCCCCCGCAAACCACTACGGTTAACACTGTCTACAACTCCCGCCGGTGTCATTTCCCGCAACACTTGGTAAAGCGCCTGATAACCTTGAGCCGCAATATAAGCTTGAATCCTTTCCGGGTCAATTTTGCCACTGTTCTCTAAAACAATTGGCGCTTGATAAGTAAAAAATGGCTGTTTTAAGTCAATAACTGACAATTGTGCCGCTTTCCCCCTCAAAGTACCAACAATCACTGACGCATCTTCAGACCTAACCTTCCCGTAAAGCTTTTGTGTCGTCTCTTCTTCCCCACTCCCCTCTACCTCCACCAAAGGCCCCTGACAACACAAGCGCATACAACCAACACCAGCGACTTGTACCCCATCCTCCAAACCTTCAGCTTTCACTGCCTCTTCTAATCGTTGTTTAACCGCTTGCGAATTTGCAGACAAACAACCAGCCGCCGTACAGCAGCGAATCTGCACTGGTTTCTGTTGAGAGCGTTCCTGTCTGCCAATATCTAGTAATTCATTCAGTTCCATGTTTTCTCTCAACTCCCCAAAACAAGGCAACACATTAGGATTTACGCACTGAACCAAAAAAACTTCTGAGGGTGGTCAATAGTCAATAGTCCACAGTCCAAAAACCTTAATTTTGACTATTGGCTATGGACTATAAGTCCTACAGATATCAACCTGAAAACCAAAATCAAATCTGACTTTCTTAATTTTGAATTTTGAATTTTGAATTTTGAATTTTGAATTTTGAATTGTTTATAGCCATCCTTGCACGCGCTCACTCACTGATTCTGGGGTTTGATTACCTAATACTTTGCCATCAAAAACCACAGCCGGAGCAATCCCACAAGCACCCAAACACCGTGCCGTTAGCAGTGATAATTGACCATCCGCAGTAGTTTCCCCAGCATGAATGCGAGTAGACTTTTCCAAATCAGTCAAAATTGCTTGTGCGCCTTTCACATAACAAGCCGTACCCGTACACACCACACAACTATGGACTCCCTGGGGCGCTAGGGAAAACAAATGATAGAAAGTTGCTACTCCATACACTCGGCTAGGCGGTAGCTTCAAGCTATGGGCAATATAAAGTAATAAGTCGTTTTCTAAATAGCCAAACAGTTCTTGGGCTTTGTGAAGAATTTCAATTAATGCGTCTTGCTGATACTGGTGACGCTTGATAGCTGCATCCAGCATCTTCAAGCGTTTATCACCACTGGGATGGGGATGAGGTGGCGTTGTGGTAGTCATGGGTAATTTGAGGTCTTTACTAGGTGTGAGGGTATGAGGGTATGAGGAAAAGAAAGATTTATCCCTAAACCCCTATACCCCTACATCCCTATTTCTAACTATGCAGGCAATGGCTGCGGTTCTTGAGTTGGATCCTGCACTGGTTCTGTATCTTTAACTCTGCCTAAATCATGTACTATATGCACTGAACAAGGGGTATGGTGCAGGACGTAATTACTGACACTACCAAGGAATAATTCTTTGACTCCGGATAAGCCCCGATGTCCCATCACAATTAAATCAGCATTCCAATTAGTAGCTAATTTACAGATGGTGCGGCCAGGGTTGCCAAGGGTTTGGGAAAATTCAGTGGAAACTCCTTGGGTATTTGCTTTGGCACACAGCGTTTGCAACATCCGTACACCCTCATTTTTAAAGGTGTCCCATTGTTTTTGGTATATCTCAAAACTTTGACCGTTTAAACCAGGATAGTAGTCATAACCAGAAACCATCGGTATATGCGGACTGCCTTCTTCTTCCGGAGATAGGACGTGCAGCAATAATAATTTGGCTTGTGTTGCTTTTGCTAAAACCAGCGCTTGTTCAAAAACTTGCTGCCCTATGTCGGAGCGATCCAATGCAACTAAAATTTTTTTTAACATATCTACCTCTGAGGTGTGGGGAGTCATTTTTTACTCCCCACTCATAACTAAAGTTTTGACCTTATATCTACTGTTTATAGAAGAATAATTTGAGGAACTTGTGAGGGGAAACCATCCCAGCTTAATAGCACCGAAAAAATATCTTTCTTCCCCTGCTTCCCCACTTCCCCTACACCCCCCTATTTAAGGTTGGTGAACTACTAGCCCCTATATTTCTGCAAAACACCACACAAATTAAGGGCTGTGATATGATGGGAGACTGCTGCATACATTTAGAATGAATATAAATTGAATCAATCATGGCTCTGACGCAACAGCGCAAACAAGAAATAATTAATAACTACCAAGTTCACGGAACTGACACCGGTTCTACCGATGTCCAAATCGCTATGCTGACTGAACGGATTAACCGCCTCAGCGAGCATCTACAAGCCAATAAAAAAGACCATTCTTCTCGCCGGGGATTGTTAAAACTGATTGGTCATCGCAAGCGCCTTTTGGCTTACTTGCAACAAGAAAGTCGGGAAAAATATCAGGCTTTGATTAGTCGTCTTGGTATTCGTGGATAGGGACTACCGTTTATGCCTGCTGAAGAATCTGAACGCAGTCGTTTGCCTTTTGAACCAAAAAAAAAGCGCCAAAAACCTGCAAAAGCTCCCAGTAAGCCACCAGTACAGCTAAAAGAAGCCGACAAGCAGGACAAAAAGCAGCTACCTTATACTAAAGAAGAGATGGCAATTCCCCAAGTGGTAAGCCAAAGGATGATCCGCCGTGTAGCGGCATTCTGCGGTATACCAACAGCTTTGGGTATCACTACTTTAGTTTCTAGTTACCTGCTGACCATTTATTCTGATATCCAACTAGCTCCCATCGCTGTTTTATTGGTGAATATGGGATTTTTTGGTTTGGGGGTGTTGGGGATCACTTATGGTGTCCTATCTGCCTCTTGGGATGAAGAAAGAACTGGTAGTCTCTTGGGTTTAGGTGAATTTGGCACCAACTGGGGACGAATGGTAGAAGGTTGGCGCGAAACGCGGCAAAAAAAGGTGTGAAAAACGGCGCTCAAGTGTTCAGATAACTGTCTTGTTGGGTAAGTTTTGGAGTCGATGTTGAAGTTTACACTTGAATAACTTCAACATTACTAAGGAAAAATTAATAATCATCAACTCAACCCAATAGGCAGTCACAAAAGCACTGAGCGCTTGTGTTTTTTATATTTATTAAACCTATATTTAAATCGTTGAGGAAGTCACCAATTAATATATAAGAACTAAGGTGACTGAGAACTGATCACTATATAAATAGGGATTTTTATATGATAGTAGTCATGAAAGTCGGTTCCCCAGAAGTGGAAATCAACCGGATTAATGATGAATTAACCAGTTGGGGGCTGACACCAGAAAAAATTATCGGCAAACACAAAGTAGTAATTGGCTTAGTAGGTGAAACCGCCGATTTAGACCCCTTACAAATTCAAGAAGTTAGCCCTTGGATTGAGCAAGTATTACGGGTAGAACTGCCCTATAAACGCGCTAGCCGCCAATATCGTCACGGTGAAGCCTCGGAAGTAGTTGTTAATACTCCAGATGGTCCAGTCGTATTTGGTGAAAACCAAGCTTTAGTGGTGGTTGCTGGTCCCTGTTCCGTCGAAAATGAGGAAATGATTATTGAGACGGCGCAGCGCGTCAAGGCAGCCGGCGCTAAGTTTTTACGCGGTGGTGCATATAAGCCCCGTACTTCACCTTACGCTTTTCAAGGTCATGGCGAAAGTGCTTTAGAATTGTTGGCAAAGGCGCGGGACGTTAGCGGCTTGGGTATCATCACCGAAGTGATGGACGCGTCGGAACTGGATATTATTGCAGGAGTGGCTGATGTTATTCAGGTAGGTGCAAGAAATATGCAGAATTTCTCTCTACTGAAAAAAGTAGGGGCGCAACCAAAACCAGTATTACTGAAGCGAGGAATGGCAGCTACTATCGAAGATTGGTTGATGGCAGCCGAGTACGTTCTAGCAGCAGGTAACCCTAATGTAATTTTATGTGAACGAGGTATTCGTACTTTTGACCGTCAATATACACGTAACACTTTAGATTTGTCGGTAGTCCCAGTATTGAGGAAATTAACTCACCTACCAATTATGATTGATCCCAGTCATGGTACGGGTTGGGCTGAGTATGTACCATCAATGGCAATGGCGGCGATCGCAGCTGGTACTGATTCTCTGATGATTGAAGTACACCCCAATCCTAAAAAAGCCCTATCCGACGGGCCGCAATCCCTCACACCAGAACATTTCGATCGCTTAATGCAGGAATTAGCAGTTATTGGTAAAGCTGTAGGACGCTGGCCACAACCAGCAGTTGTAACTGCATAAACTGCATTAATAAGCTAATCAAAGTGCGAAAATCAACAGGGGTATTGATCATAATTGATACTCCTGTGACTTCTAATCTAGCGACTCAATGGCAGACGCTATATTCATCAATAATTATGGGTTTCCACTATACAGATGCACTAATCACTCTCGCCACACTCAATATTAATCAATTGGTGACCTTTTACACTAACTTCTTAGAACAACAACCAATAACTTCCATACCCAATGTGTATGCCGAGTTTCTTGTTGCTGGAATGCGATTAGGTATTTTTCAACCTAAACAGACTCACGAGTCCGAATTTCACAATTCAACTAAAAGTAAAGTGAGTTTGTGTTTAGAAGTCAGTAATTTAGAAGCAGCGATCGCACATATCAGCGATTTAGGTTATCCCCCACCAGGAGAAATTGCGATCGCCTCCCACGGTAGAGAAATTTACGCCTACGACCCAGATGGCAACCGTCTGATTTTACATCAAGGCATCACAGGTAATAATTAGAAGTGAGATTCAAAACCGCGTTCCTTGTGCGTGGCTGTCTTTAATTTTGAATTTTGAATTGATTCATACTCCCAACTCCCTCAAATTATGGGCTTAACTGATAACTACAAATTAAATTTAATTCAATGGTATCCGGGGCATATTGCCAAGGCGGAAAAGAATCTTAAAGAACAGCTATCGCGGGTAGATGTGGTATTTGAGGTTAGAGATGCGCGGATTCCTTTGGCTACCCATCATCCACAAATAGATGAGTGGGTGGGAAATAAGGCGCGAATTTTGGTATTGAATCGATTAGATATGATACCTCCACAGGTGCGATCGCTGTGGATAGATTATTTCCAAAATCGCGGCGAAGTCCCTTATTGTACCAATGCCCAACACGGTCAAGGTGTGGCTGGTGTGGCAAAAGCAGCCCAAGCCGCAGGGGTAGAACTGAATCAAAGAAGACGCGATAGAGGAATGCTACCTCGCGCAGTGCGTGCAGTGGTTATCGGCTTTCCTAACGTTGGTAAATCAGCCTTAATCAACCGTTTATTAGGAAAACGCGTTGTAGAAAGTGCTGCTCGTCCTGGTGTAACACGTCAACTACGCTGGGTGCGAATTTCTGACCAGTTGGAACTGTTAGATGCTCCCGGAGTCATCCCCGTTAAATTGGGTAATCAAGAAGCAGCAGTGAAACTAGCAATTTGTGACGATATTGGTCAAGCGTCTTACGACAATCAGCTAGTAGCTGCGGCCTTGATTGATCTAGTCAATGCACTCCAAGAACAAGCCGGTGAGTTATTACCAAGATCACCCCTATACGCACGGTACGAACTCGACCCTACACCCCACACAGGAGAAGGGTATTTACACGCTTTAGCAGAATATCGCCACAAGGGGGATGTGGAAAGAACGGCAAGGCAATTATTAACTGACTATCGCAAAGGCTTATTGGGAACTTTACCTTTAGAGTTACCACCAATGTAAATCGCAGGAATTAAAATACTGCTGACCTTTTTTGAATTTTGAATTCCCGAATGGGTTGACCACTAACTGATCGTTTTTAGTCTAGCTGCCCGGATTCTCAAAAATATCATGGTCACTGCTGTAAAAGAGATACCAAGCAGTAGGTGTTTGATACTGAAATCTTTGCCACTTTCACTAACTAAAATACCTTCTAACATCAAAGAAGGTATCAGAATTCCACTATAAAATAAAATTCTATAAAATATTAATTTTTTTCTAGCTAGGAAAGTGATTATTCCTAAACCTATTCCTAAAGGCATGAAAGTGAGTGCATAATAAAAAATTCGCTGCTCTTTGGGAATTAAATCCAGCAAGCTAAAAGAATGAAAATTTTCTAGCTTATCTACATATATTTGGATATTACCTCTGGAATAGGTGATAACAAGATGATGAAGGTAAGTGTCTGTAAAAATATTAGGTATATTTAGTTTCAATTCCGTCCCATTTTCTCCCGTAAGCGGTGTACGTAAGCGGAAGTCTAGGCTATTTCCCTGCTGTCCTAGCGTCCAATTGCGGCGTTGAGAACTACCAGAAACAGAGATAATTCGTGCTGGGCCTTTCTGGTTTACATTGGTAGTGGCGATCGCTGTACTAATAGTAAACTCCGATGTCTGACTCATTCTTTGGCTAAGATGGCTGACAGGAGTCGATGTTTTCAACCAATGATGAGCATCTAAAAATGCACCTTGGCTTTTTGATGTACTGGCAGACCTTCCTTGCCATAATAGCTCTGGCTGATTACCTGTTTGGTCTTGATAGCAACATTCACCATTCAGTTTATAGTGAGCTACTAAAGAATTACCGAGCTTATGCAAGTAATTGGCATCAGCTAGAGTTTGTGATGCCTCATTTCTGGATATAGCTCTATCAACAATAGAGATTTCCGATACATATCCTGCCCATGCTTTATTACCTGTAATTTCATTACCAACACTCAAGTAATAATTACTATCCCAATTACTTAAATTAGTTGTACCTTGCCAGAATAGTGAGATAAACAATGTCAAAACTAAATAACCACAGAAAAAACAAATAATTAGTTTAGATGATTTACTCACTCGACTTGACTCTAGTTTTTCTACTGTACTACTAAAGCTTTTTGCATTCCATATAGAAAAACCAATAAACCCAAATAAGCCTCCTAAACTATTATTCAATAAATCAGCAGGCGTAGGACTTCTAGAGGGTAAGAATATCTGGAGAAATTCAACTGTTAATGACAAGCCAAAGCTAACCAAAATTACGAAGAAAATTTGTAATGTAATTTTTTTGATCGAATTTTGGCATAAGTTACCGAAAGTCCAACCCACGGGTAGAAACAATAAAATATTATTCACCTGGTCTTGGAAGGAGCTTGAATTATTAAAGCTGGCGATAATTTCAGTAATTGAAAATTTTACTATTTTTGAAAAATTAAATGGGTAAAGAGTAGCTATTAATACAATAAAAACGCTAATAAGGAAAAATATCCAATTATATTTTTGCGGATTTTGTTGGCTTCTCACCATAAGGAATAATTGTTAATAATTACTGATGAATACTCAGTATATAGATTGAGATAATTCTGACGCTCTTATAATATTATTTGCTCAAATAAAATTCTGATCAAATAAATGTATTTTTTATATGAAGATATTATAAATTAAAAATAAAGATACTTGCTTATACTTAAAATGTGGCTTTTATTTTGGTTAGTGATAAACATTGTATAACCCAAGACAAAATGAGATTATTTCCTATATATACAGGTCATATTCAGAGGAAATTAAGTAATTTCTCTGAGTCGCCTCTCATAGAGCTTTAAAAACTTTTCAATATAATAGATGCGTAATATTTACTACATATAGTTGTCGATCTTCATTAAGAGTGCCATAAAGAAAAGGTAAAGACTATCCTTCTATTCTTTGCCTTAGACAACTTTGTGTTCCCATCTGTCAGGATACATATATTACACCCATGACTGAACTGACTTTACGCCTACAACAAGGAGATACGGAAACAACTGTTACCGTGAATCGAGATGTGTTCACAATTGGTCGGTTGCCGGAATGTAATTTATACTTACCGTTCGCTGGTGTTTCTCGTAAGCACGCTCAATTGGTAAAAAAAGCTGATGGTAAATGGATAATTGAGGATCTGGGTAGTAAAAACGGAACACAAGTTAATCAAAGCATTGTTAGCCATCCACGACAGTTGCAGCATGGTGATGTCATTTGGTTGGGGAATGTGAATTTAGTCGTGATGTTTCAAAAACCTGTAACAGTAGTCTCGATTGAGCCAGTACCAGTTTCTGATGTTGGCGAACAAAGAACCATTTTTCGCAGTGCCAAGCAACTACAACAACAATGGATAGAAGCCAATAGTGATGATGGTGACATCAGCAATAAGAATAAAACAATTGCCCGGCTTAAGGACTTAGTAGACATTGCCAAAAATCTGTGTGCAGCTGCATCCATCGAGGAAATCTTTTTTCAGGTACAACAGGTTGTGTTTCGTTACCTCGGTAGTATTGACCGTTTAGCATTATTAATTGATGTCAATGGTTGCGGTCATCTAGAGCTAGTCAATGCTGGTACTCGAAGTAAAACTCAACAGCAATATTTATTAGCTGATGCTAGTTGGATTAGTCGTAGTATCTGTCAAAAGGTATTTGAAGAAAAAATCGTCATCCAAACTGCTGACACTCACAAAGATGAGCGGTTTTCTAGTGAACACAGCATTTTACTCAAAGGCATTCGTAGCGCGATGGCTGTACCGTTATGGGATGAAAATAAAGTTGTAGGCGTGCTTTATGCTGATGCTCATTTGTCTTCTTATCACTGGGAGAGAGATGGCGAAGAAGAACTCAGCTTTTTTTCCGCTTTGGCAAATCTTGTGGCTTCTAGCGTCCAACGTTGGTTATTGGCAGAGAAACTGAAAACAGAAGAAGTTATTCGCCATCGCCTAGAACGCTATCATTCTCCGGCCGTCGTCCAACAATTGATTTCTATTGGTGGTTTACCCGATGGTCGCTTACCCCCCGCAGAAAGCGAAATCAGTATTTTGTTTGCTGATTTAGTGGGATTTACAGCTATTTCCGAAAGATTAACACCAACAGCGATCGCTCAATTATTAAATAACTTATTTGAAGAGATGTTACAAGAAGTGTTTGCCTGTGGCGGCACTTTAGATAAATATATCGGTGATTGTATCATGGCATTTTTTGGCGCGCCCGAACCCCAAGCAGACCACGCTGATCGCGCCACTGCTGCGGCTAAAGGTATGCTTATTCGGATGGAACATCTCAACGCCAATGGTTTCTGGCAAGAACCGCTACAGTTGCGTATAGCCATTAACAGTGGGAAGGCCGTTGTTGGGGATGTTGGTAGCTCTCAACGGGTAGAGTACACAGCCTTAGGCGGAACAATTAATTTAGCTGCGCGTATGGAAGCAGTGTGTCCACCTAGCGAGTGCGTCATTAGTGAAGCCACTTATGAATTACTTTCACAACGTTATGATTTTCAAAAAATGGGAGATTATCGTTTTAAAGGAATTGATAGATTAGTCAAGGTGTATCAAACAAAGCTACAACACGTCACAACCATTATTAATCATTAGTTACGTGTCATTCCTGATTTTTCTACCTTTTTTCTTTCCTGAGCTAAATCGCTAAAAGAAAACCCTCATAAGCACTATGAGGGTTTTCTTTTGTCTCTATGTCATCCTTTAGGTGCGGAAACGTCTTTTGCTCTGCTTGTGCAAGGCGAGTTTTTTGCGCTTGCTTTTTTCAATGGGCGTTTCAAAGTGACGGTGCTTCCTCATGTCTTGGAAAATTCCCGCTTTGGAAACTTCTCGCTTGAATCGGCGTAAGGCTGACTCAATGTGTTCATTCTCACCCACTACTATTTGGGTCATTATCTCTCCTGCTAAATTAGCTTAATTAATGGCTCATAATGGTAAGCCGTTCAGTTGACTCAAGTTTAAAAAAAAGGCGTACTCTTTGTCTAATCTGAAAATCGGCTACAAAAATTTCAGCTTTAAAAGCTTAGTAGCGGTTGCGTCCACCGCCTCCACCGTATCCTCCCCGATTACCACCAGAAGGACCTCGGTCTTCTCTGGGCTTGGCTTTGTTAACTTTTAGGTCACGTCCCATCCATTCAGCACCATCAAGAGCTTCGATAGCGGCTGCTTCTTCAGCTTCACTTCCCATTTCCACAAAACCAAAACCCCGTGGTTGTCCTGTTTCGCGGTCAGTAGGTAGTTGAACACGCTTTACAGTACCGTATTCTGCAAAAACGGCACTTAAGGTGTCTTGGGTAACTTCGTAAGAGAGGTTGCCTACATAAATTGACATCGATGGTCTCCAAAATTGTTACTGTCTAGAGATGTAAATTTCGGAGAAAAGCCTGTAAATACTAAAAGGGAAAAGCCCGTCAATACTAAAAACAAAGATACTCACCGAATTAACTCTCCTTTTCTAGGATGACATAGAAGCCAATTCTCTGCATCTATCTTAGATAATTAGTTACGTAGGATTGTAAATTATCGAAAATATAGCTTTTAATTGCGATTAATCCGAATTAATTCCGTCAAAATGCTGTCTAAACTGCCATTTACTTGGATTTTCTCAATCTTCTCGGCAATTCGCTCTAACACCTCCAATTCCTTTAAACGCAAGGCTACGGGGTTATCTTCCATGACCTTGGCGGTATTCAACATACTGCGAGTGGCTGCTGTTTCTTCACGACGGCGAATTACGTTGGCTTGGGCAGCTTTCTCTGCTTCCACAACTTTGCTTAAGATTGTCTTAATTTCACCGGGAAGAATAATATCTTTCACCCCGACTGAATCTACTTCGATTCCATAATCGGCAGTTTTCTGACGAATGTATTCAAAGATGCTGCTATCAATTGCGCCTTTATCCTCCAACAAAGCATCCAAGCTTTTCTCACCTACAGCACCACGTAAAGCAAACTGCAATTCCTTATATAAGTAATTGATGATATCAGATAAGCCGTTTTTGGCTCTCAAGGGGTCGAGAATGCGGTAGCCAGCAGTTAAGTTCAAGCGTAAGGGTACTTTATCTTTAGAGAGGATATCTTGCCCGGATACTTCCAAAGTTTGTTGACGTAGGTCAAAAACTTCCGTTTGCCAAGAACGTCCAAATAACCACCATGCGTGCTTCCCTGAGGGTAGTTGTGCTTGGAACTCTTGATTAATGTATAGCAAGCCAATGTGTTGTGGTGGTACTTCGCAAAAGTGTAAGTAATTGCGGCTCAAAGCTAGAACCTCCGGTAATCCAGACACTAACTCAGCAATAAGGGAGGTTGGCAATTTAGCATCGCTGCTGATGTCAATTACTTCTACTTCCACGCCTTGCCAGAATAGCTTGCGGCTGGTTGGTGGTAGGATGGCAATGACTTTACCCTGATAACGAGCGATCGCTACTTGTTGACTCTGTAACTGTACCGTTTCGCAATAAGTAGCCACAAAATCAGGGTGTCGCTCAATCAATATTTCTTCTAAGGGAAAGTCTGGATTAGGGATAAGACGACTGATAGTCCGCACCGAAACATCCCGATCAAGCGACCAAAAAGCGTACTCTCCTGTGGAGAGCGATCGCACAAAGTTATTCTGCACATACAGCAAACCAAGCTCATACTCAGAAATCTGGAATTTCTTGATTCCACTCAAAGTAATTCCCCGTAATTGCTGCACGAACTCAGCCGGTAATTCCAAATTGGTTTCCAAATTGAAAAAATGAGCTTGTACCTCTATGAAACCACGCCAAAATACCCGCAATTGATTAGGTAAAACACTCAGCCAAATTTGACCACACCTGACTAAAGCAGCCTGATTAAATCCTGTCCTAACTACTAGCAAATACTCCTGTAATTCTGCACCATAATTTCTTAGCAATAATTCCAAGTTCTCAATCTTAGCTTCAGGCTGATTGAGGTCATAAGTTTTAACTTGCCAATGCCCACCAAAATAAATGTAAGTTCCCGGCTGTAAGATTTTTTTGAAATCACTGCGATTATATAAAATACCGATTTCGTTAGGTTTGATATAAAAATTTTTCCACATATTAATTTGCATAAAAAACTTAGATAATTTCACTCAAACTCAATACATTTATAACTTAGTAATTTTGTTTTGTAATGCTAAGTTGATAGTTTCCTCAATTCGCTTCAGCCTTGTTTCTGGACGTTTAGCACTGGCAAGCCGTAAAAGAATATTTTTCTTAGATGAGTTACTTAATCCCGAAAAATATGTATTAGCTGTTTCATTTGCTGCTAAGGCTTGTTGTAAGTCATCGGGAATAATTAATGCTTCTATGTCATCTAATGCAATCCATGAGCCATCTTGTTTTGCAGCATTAATTTTCGCTAAACCAGCCTCAGTCATCAAACCTTGTTCGCTCAGTTCTTGGATATATTGTTTATTTAATTTTGACCATACACTTTTCTGTTTTCGAGGGGTAAATATCTGCATATAACGTTCTTCGTCCAAGGATTTAACTTTACTATCAATCCAACCAAAACATAAGGCTTCTTTGACTGCCTCATTATATTTAATACTTGGTTTACCACTTTTGACTTTGTAGTAAATTAGCCATACCCCAATTGATGTTTGGTAGTTTTGTGTCAACCATTCCCGCCATTCTTGGCGATCGCTGGCCTGGAATGTTTGTAATTGATTATCAAAGTTGGGCATAGCAGTAACTTATAAATAAAGAAGTTGATATCCTATAAAACTCGCCTGTATTACATATACTACATTATATTTTAAAACTCTGCAAATGTAGGTGTTTACAGTTCAGTTACGGGCGAATGTGTCTCCAAAACTGGATTAAGATTGCTGCTACTTGCGTCTAGAGTACCCAAGGGTCATCTAGAAATGGACAACAGCATCAAATATGTCGTTCAGTTTGCCTAAATAGGAAACCGAAGGAACATACTCAAGTTAGGGAGAGAACATCCGCTCTAGCTCCTTCACTGCTACTACTGAACATCACCAGGTGATGACCAATAGTAAACCTACATCACAGAGTTTTTCTCAAGTTAAATTGGCTACTTGGAAGGTAGTTGTCTTTTGACCCGGACAGGGTGGGGAGAAAGTATAGGAATCGAACCTACAAAAAATCGATTAACAGTCGATCGCTCTACCAGTGAGCTAACTTTCGCTTTGTTTGATGTAGCATAAGCTTTATCGGCTCTGCCACTGACCTTATCAAACGGTGCAAAACAGTAACCTATTACTTTGCGGTATACGCTCAATCCAGAGGTTGGCGCACCAGTTGGGTATACAGAACCCAAACCATAGCTCGGCAAATATATTACTATCTTGTAACTTAATGTAGCATAGTAAAATTCAAGGCGGTAGTCTCAGTATTAAACTAGACCGTCTCCCCCTGGTTGACTAATAACCAAGCGCAAAACTGATAAAGCCAAAATGATCAAAAATAGTACTAGTCCAATGGTGCAGGCGTAGCTAATTTCTAAATTACTAAAGGCTTGCTCATAGAGATAATAAACAATGGTTTTCGAGCTATTGAGCGGCCCTCCTTGAGTCATGATGTAAACTTCCTCAAATACCTTAGTAGCAGAAATCGCGGAAATTACTGCTACTAGTGCTAAATAGGGTTTCATTAAAGGGATGGTAATATCCCAATGTTTACTAATACCATCTGAGCCATCAATGGCGGCGGCTTCATACACATCTGCGGGAATTGATTGCAACCCAGCTAGATAAATCACCATGTAATAGCCTAGTCCTTTCCATATCGTCACAGCCATAACACTGGCTAAGGAAATTGGCACAATACCGAAAATTTTAGCGGAAGTAGTGAGCCAGGGAATACCTTCTGGGAAAAGACCAATTGTTTTGAGCAACTGATTAAGTAAGCCATTTTCGGCGTATAGCCACTTCCAAGCGATACCTGCAACCACCATAGAAATTACTACTGGTGTGTAGTACGCGGCTCTAAACCAATTAATTCCGCGTAGTTTTTGATTCACTAAGATTGCCAACCCTAAAGGCGCAATCACCAAAATCGGCACTACAGCGACAAGATAAAGAAATGTATTTTCTAAAGTTTTCCAGAAAACAGCATCTTTCCACAACCGGAGAAAGTTTTTAACACCTATCCACTGCGGTGGTTGACTCAGGTCTTCGTAGCTAGTAAAACTCAGGTAAAAGGCTTGCAACGCTGGCCAAAAGACAGTTAAGCTCAACAAAATCAAAGCAGGTAGCAAAAACAGATAGGGAGTCATCCGCCGCTTGATGAGTATCCAATCTTTAGCCGTCAATTGATTCATAAAAGCGTTCTATCTCTGCTATCTACCAAAGCTAATTTATCTTACACGAACAGTTGCCACTGATTCCGCAGGAGACGGGCGAAAAGCCAGTAGCTATCTTGAAGTGGCTCAAGCTAGTAGATGTTTTCTTGTCACTCCCCTTGCTAATAAGATATGTTATGTTATATTAAACGTAGTCGTTATGAGTTCGTTATAAATAGTATGTCTAACCCAACTGTAGAAAACTTAGTCATTATTGGTTCTGGGCCAGCAGGGTATACAGCTGCTATCTATGCGGCGAGAGCTAACCTAAAACCCGTTGTATTTGAAGGTTTTCAAGCTGGAGGTTTGCCTGGTGGGCAACTCATGACAACGACTGAAGTAGAGAACTTTCCAGGGTTTCCCCAAGGAATTACCGGGCCGGAATTAATGGATAGGATGAAGGCTCAAGCAGAACGCTGGGGGGCTGAGTTATATACTGAAGATGTTATATCAGTTGATTTGAGCCAACGTCCATTTACTGTGCGCTCAGAGGAAAGAGAATTTAAAGCACACAGTATTATTATTGCCACTGGTGCGACGGCAAAACGTTTAGGTTTACCTAGCGAGCATCAATTCTGGAGTCGGGGGATTTCGGCTTGTGCAATTTGTGATGGTGCAACCCCAATTTTCCACGGTGCAGAGTTAGCTGTGATTGGTGCTGGCGACTCGGCGGCGGAAGAGTCCATATATCTCACCAAGTACGGCTCGAAGGTTAATTTGTTGGTGCGTTCTGAAAAGATGCGGGCTTCTAAAGCGATGCAAGACCGCGTTTTGAGTAACCCCAAAATCCAAGTGCATTGGAACACAGAAGTTGTGGATGTGTTTGGTAATGGTCACATGGAAGGGGTGAAAGTCCGCAATAATAAGACTGGGGAAGAAACCACAGTACAGGCCAAGGGTTTGTTCTACGCTATTGGTCACAAGCCGAACACTTCTTTATTTCAGGGACAACTAGAACTGGATGAAATTGGTTATGTTGTCACTAAACATGGTTCACCAGAAACGAGTGTAGAGGGTGTCTTTGCGGCAGGTGACGTACAAGACCATGAGTATCGTCAAGCAATTACGGCGGCTGGTAGTGGTTGTGCGGCGGCGCTGTTAGCGGAACGTTGGTTGTCATCGAATGCGTTGATTCAAGAGTTCCATCAAGAACCAACAATTAATAATGAGTTAGAAACTCAGCCAGTAGCGCCAAAAACCGAAGCGGAACAAGAAGCAGGATTTGAATTGAGCGCAACTCGCCATAGTGGTGGCTATGCTTTACGGAAATTATTCCATGAAAGCGATCGCCTACTCATTGTCAAATACGTCTCCCCTGGCTGTGGCCCTTGTCATACCCTCAAGCCAATCTTAAATAAAGTTGTCGATGAATTTGACGGCAAAATCCACTTTGTGGAAATCGACATTGATCAAGACCGGGATATTGCCGAAAATGCTGGGGTAACCGGCACACCAACTGTTCAGTTCTTTAAGGATAAAGAACTGGTGAAAGAAGTTAAAGGTGTCAAGCAAAAAAGTGAGTATCGCCAGTTGATTGAAGCTAATCTTTAGGAAATGGGGAATAGGGAATGGGTACAATGATTTTTAATGTTTATACCAATTCTCTATGAAGTTGCACCAAATAAATGATGTAGAGACGTTGCGTGCAATGTCTCTACAGTCCAGAGTAAAGCACATCTTCATTAAGAAACGGTATTAGTACCCAAGACCCATTTTCTTCTACACAGGACAGATATGATGACAAACAAATTCAATTACATCGTTGAGTCCTTGTTGAGTTTTTAAATTAGTAAAAATAAAGGGTTTATCGCCCCGCATTTTTTTTGCGTCTCTTTCCATGACGCTTAAATCTGCGCCGACGTAGGGGGCTAGGTCAGTTTTATTAATTACTAATAAGTCAGATTTGGTAATTCCTGGGCCGCCTTTACGGGGGATTTTGTCACCGGCTGCTACATCAATTACGTAAATTGTTAAATCTACTAATTCAGGACTAAAGGTAGCGGCTAAATTATCTCCACCACTTTCTAAAAAGACTAAATCTAAATCGGTGAAACGCTGTTCTAGCTGTTCAATTGCTGCCAAATTCATGGAAGCATCTTCCCGAATCGCTGTATGTGGACAACCGCCTGTCTCTACGCCTAAAATGCGATCGCTTGTTAAAGCTTGAGAACGGACTAAAAACTGGGCATCTTCTTGAGTATATATATCATTTGTCACCACTGCCAGCTTATAGCGATCGCGCAATGCTTTACACAAAGCATCAACTAAAGCCGTCTTCCCCGAACCCACCGGGCCTGCTACCCCAACACGAAAAGCATTCATAAGTTAATGGTCAATTATATCTGACTGGTGCTTGCAATTTGTACCATTAGATTCCTTATTCTGTAAGACTATCAAGTTTAGCTAGTATTCTTAAACCTTCTTCTACACTACCAGCAGCAGCCATTGCTTTAAATCTGGTGTAGGTATCAAATTCTACTAAAGCTATGGTAGACAATTCTTCAATTAGCTTATTAACACTTATACCTCTAGCTTGAGCAAGTTCTTTTAATCTGGTATGTTTTTCTTCTGGTAGGCGAATAGTTAAAGTACCCATGTTAATTTAACTCCTAATGATTTCTTCAGGTTTTGCGATTAATAAATTAGGAAATAATAGTTCAGTATTTTGAAAATCTTTGAGATTGTTAGTAGCAATTATTTGAGCATTACCAGCAACAGCTAATTCAATTAAATGATTATCAGCTTCATCTTTTAAATTAGGTCGCCATAAGTAGTAAATAGAAATCCATTGGCTTATACTTATAAAAGATGCGAGTAAAGCAGAAATTTCCTCACTGCTTAACGAACACTTGGCGGTAACTTCTTCTTTCTGAATCACTGATTCGTACTCCAAGAATAAAGCGTTCCCCATTAGAGGATGATATTCGCCTTGCAAACAACGTCGAATAAGTTCTCTACTTGCACCTTTAGATCCAATAATGGCACTAATAAAAACGCTAGTATCAACTACAATTTTAACAGCCATGTGATTATGATAGCATATATGCTGTCATATTATCACTATACAAAAATCTTAAGAAAATAGATTTTAACTCCTAAACAACCTTGTATATTGGGTTTCGTGCTGCATACTGGCTAAAGATAAACCCCAACTACAACAACTAAGTTCGTCATCATTTAACGACATAATTTCTGCTGTTGCATGACTAATTAACGGTTGCAACTGGAGTAATAATTCTTGTCCTGCTGTTTGTCCAAGGGGGATGAGTTTGACACCAGCCGTAATTAAATTAGTTGCCCAACTATGCAGATATGCTAATAAGGCGGCTTGAATATTAATTTGCCAATGTGCAGACGCAATTCCAAAAGCGATCGCATAATTACAAGGATTACCTACAGCATTGGCTAAAGATAGAATTTCTGGTTGTATCTTACCAAGTAACTGCATGAGCGATCGCCCCATTTGCCAGCTAGAATTACGTAATTCTTGAGTTTCCCTCGCCGCAGATAACCAAATATTCCAATAGCATAAGGTTTCCAGATCACCAATTATGGCAGCTTGATATGCTCTCACCATCACCGCAGCTTCTAGACGAATCGCCCCATAACTTAGTTCAGCCTCTAACCATTGTTGCAGAGTTAATTGACTAGTAATTGTCCCACTTTCTACGAGTGTTTCTAATCCTTCCGAGTAGCTATAAGCTCCCACAGGTAAAGCAGAACTAGCTAGTTGTAAGATGTGTAAAAAATGGTGATCAGTGAGGGTGATGGTGTCCATAAGCTCCCAATTCTGGTTGAAAGGGGAGAATTTCTGCGGTAATTTCTAACCCCATGTGTTCCAACATTGTCCGCAAAACGGTATCAGGCGATAAGCGTAGATAAGTCGGGGTAATTTCTACAGGTACGTGACGATTACCTAAATGATACGCTGCTCGCATTAATAAAAGTTGAGTTTGAGCAACCGCCGTTAATACTGGTTCTGGTTTAGCCACAATTCTGATTAAATTGCCGTTGGTTTCATCTTGGAGAATATCCCCATCCTGCAAAACTGTACCTCTAGGTAAACGCAAAAACACAACCTGACCATCTTCTGTTTCAAAGCGATGACGAGAGCGACAGCGTTCTTCTGCTGTGAGAGGCAAGGTTAAAGTGACTGCTAAATTAGGATTGGGTGTTACAAGTTGCGTCAAAGTCAACATTATTTAGTCATTAGTCAATGGTTATTAGTCATTAGTTTAGAACCTATACCGTTTCCTAATGAAGATGTGCTTTATTCTTGACTGTAGAGACGTTGCATGCAACGTCTCTACATCGTTTAGTGGGTGTAACTTCATAGAGAATTGGTATTAGGCAATAAAGTTGGAAATTTTGATTCCCCGTTAAAAGATCATTGCCTAGATTTCTCACCAACTCTTGTAACCTTAGTCCAGAGTAGGGACGGGTTCACAAATATGCTCGAATCATTCACGAGTATTTTGCTCAACCCGCCCCTACTGTTGGTGAGAAATGCGGGAGGGATTGGAGCATTTGAGTTCATCAGTTCTATATTCAACAGCCAACAGTCAACAATCAACCATTATCAAGTCAATTCCAACCAACCTTGATAACCAGTAACAATACGGTTTCCATCTTTGAGAATGTGAACTTCTATTTGATCACTAGCCCAGGTAACTTTATCTACAAAGGCGGGGTTAAAAACATGAACTTTTTGATTTTTGGAGGAAACTGGAGAATCTGGAGAATTAATTGCTAAAGACTCCACAAATGGCCCATCAATTAAAATATCAAGTTGTTCTAATAATGCTTGAGAACCAGGGGGTGCTGATTCAGATTGTAGTTGTTTCAGGGTGAAGCCTGTAAAAGACATGACACTTAAACCCGCAGCTTTCAGCTTACGAGCTAATTCCGCCAATGCTGTTGCTTGATAAAAAGGTTCTCCACCGGAAAATGTCACACCTTGATTTTGCGGTTTGCTCAAAATTTGCTCAACCAGAGAATCTACAGAAACTAGTTGGTTGATTTCAAACGTCCACGAATCAGGATTAAAACATCCTGGACATTCACGGGGACAACCTTGTACCCAAACTACTGCACGACAGCCGGGGCCATTTACCTCTGACTCATCGATGTAACCCATAATGTTGAGATAGTCAGGGGGAATTTCTGGAAGTGTAATTGGTGGGTTGGTTGACTGAGTTTCCATCTGTTTCTCCTTGGAAGCGTTACTTGTTAACTAGTTGAACGACGAGGAAATATTGTTGGCGGTGGGTGTGGTGGTATATGAGTGAGACAGATTTACCCCATACCTCTAATTTACCGGGGCGCAACGTACGGGAATTTTTGTGGCATAGTGGATTGTGTCAGCCAGTGGCTTGAGGATATTCGCACTGAGACATTTAAGTTGACGTATACTATCTGAGAAGGATTCAATTGCATCATTTCCCCTAGCATCTAATTGTCGAACTAAAACACGGGGGCGAGCAGGAACGTTAAGTTGAATTTCCTGAGGATTTAGACGTTCTATCTGTTGGATGTAAATCTCTATCATTTCCGTTGTCCAGGGAGACAACACCATCGTTTGAATAGCGAGATTCCCTTGATATTCTTCTCGAAATTGCTCAATACCTGCAAGAATGTGCGGTAGATTAATTGTCGCTACAGGTTGATTGATGCGCTGCAATTGATTTGACGAAATAGCATCGAGTTTAACAGCCACAATATCTGCTGATTGCAAAGCATGACGGACTTTAGTGTCACTCAGCAAGGTACTGTTGGTTAAGACTACTGTTGGCCTTTGTGTTACCTGTTTTGCGATCGCCAAAATTTCCTCTAAGTTTAGTGCTAAAGTAGGTTCGCCACTGCCACTAAGGGTAACGACATCTACCTGGTCGTAAGGCGCAAGTGCTTGCAAATCCTCCCATAATTGGCTTGTAGGGACGAAAATCTGACGCTGACTGGTATGTGCTTGAATTTGCCCTAACTGACAGTAGACGCAGTTAAACGAGCAGGTAGATACAACCCCAATGGGATCGATACCAAGAGAATTTCCAAATCGCCAAGATTTGACAGGCCCATACACAGAGGAACAACTAAAATTTTTGGGGGATTGCATAGCACTCATATTTGTTCTATCACCGTAATGGCGATCGCCTAAGAGTCATTAGCAAAAATTTATAGCCATAACATGAGGAACTTGTGAGGCTGTTCAGACGAAGCAGCCGTTAAAAGTTCTCGTTCTTTCTCCTCTCTCCATACTCACCAGTCTTTTGTCATTTATGTAACAAATGTGCGTTATAGTTGTGAATAATTGTGGTGACAATTATTACTAATTGAGTTTTTTTGGCGATATTTTCGCCAAATTGCTGACTTTTCATGATTTTGATCACGTTTAAATTTTTTAGTTCGTTTATCTCTTTTAAAATTTGCTGCCTAATTTGATAGTATGCTCATAGATTATCAACGAACAAAAATTTTATTAATTGATAATTCTTTGGAAAATTGGCACTGTTTGTCAGGTTTTTTAGCAGAAACAAAGTACTCATTACAAAGGGTTAGCACTGCTAAAATATCAATCAGCAGTGTTAGTGAATTAATGCCTGATCTAATTTTAATAGATAGTTCTATTGATAAAATAGACGGACTTTCTTTTTGCCAAAATTTAAAGGCGGAGAAGTCCCTCCAAGACATATCTATTCTCTTGCTCACTTATATTGAACAGCTTTCTGAATATAGTAGTTATTTTCAAATAGGTGTATCTGACTTTATTAGTAAGCCATTACGCCAAGAAGAATTTTTGTTACGGATGAGAAATCAATTAAAAATTCAAAGCAAACAGAAAAATCAATTAGAAGAACCTCATCAGTCGTTTCCAGTTGTGGATGGTTTAATATCGTTGAATAACGCACTGAATCAAAATGTCATAAGTAATAAAAAAGAATGTTGTTGGCAACTATCAGAGTTAAATAACGAAGAAAGTATTAATCAATCATTAAACTCTCATTCGCTAGTAAGTAGTAACAGCAAGATTACAAGCTCAAAAAACAATACGCAGGAATACCAGATTAATACTGTCAAGCTGTGCAAACATAATTTAGTATTAACGAAACTGGCAAAAAATCCAATCCTATATCAAGGGAATTTAAAAACAGCCCTTGCAGAAATTACAAATGTTGCTGCTCATAATTTAGGCATAGAGCGAGCAAGTATTTGGTTATATGACGAAACACTTACTAAAATTCAATGTGCCGATCTATTTGAATATAGTCGCAATCAACACAGTGCAGGAATGTCTTTATCAGCAAAAGATTATCCCACTTATTTTCAAGCCTTGCATCAAGATGAAGCGATCGCCGCAGATGATGCTTATACAGATCCGAGAACAAAAGAATTTGCTCAATCTTACCTCACCCCTTTGAATATCACAGCCATGCTAGATACACCCATTCGTCTAGCAGGTGAAACCGTCGGGGTTTTATGTTTGGAAGCAGTAAAATCACCTCATCATTGGACACCCGAAGACCAAAATTTTGCTCGTTCTTTAACTAACTTAGTGTCCTTAGCCTTGGAAGCACGGGAACGCCAGCGTGCAGAAGCAGCACATCGGATTTCCGAACAAAAACTAGCATCAGCCTTCAGAGCATCTCCTGACCCCATTACTCTTTGTACTTATCCAGAAACACGTTATATCGAAGTTAACGACAGTTTTTGTCGCTTATTTGGTTATTCTCGTTCTCAAGTCATTGGTAACACCGATAAAGAATTAAATATTTGGGTAAATCTAGAAGAGTGCAATTTTCTGTCCCGAATTCTTGAAAAAGCCAAAGCCATTCGCAACCATGAAGTTGATTTTCGCACTAGCAGTGGAGAAATTAAAACGACGCTGTTTAGTGCGGAAATGATTGAAATTGATGGACAAAAGTACATCCTGGGTACAGCAAAAGATATTACAGAACGCAAGCAAGCCGAAGCGGAAAGCCGTTTATTACTATTAACAACCCAAGCGATCGCCCGTGCAGTTGATGTGAAAAGCGCCTTAACCTTGGTATTGCGGGTAATTTGCCAAACCATTGGCTGGGATTTTGGGGAAGCATGGACACCCAATCGTGAATCTCATGTTTTAGAACATAGTTTGGTTTGTTACTGCGAGGAAGCAAGTTTAGAGGAATTTTGTCACCAAAGTCAAAATCTAAGAATTGCACCGGGTGACGGACTACCAGGACGAGTTTGGCAAACCAAACAATCTGAATGGATTGAAGATGTTTCTCAAGTCAAGCAAGGACAATTTTTGCGATCGCCACAAGCAGCCAAAGTAGGTTTAAAAGCAGGTTTTGGTATTCCGATTATTGCTGGAAAAGAAGTATTGGCAGTTTTGATATTTTTCAAGCGCAGTTCTATCTCCATAGATAAGCGTTTACTGATGCTACTAGGTGCAGTCGCTACCCAATTAGGTAGCTTGATTGAGCGCAAGTTAATAGAATCTGCTCACAGAAAGAGCGAAGAACGTTTACAACTAGCCTTAGAAGCCAGCGATTTAGGGTTATGGGATTGGAATATTGCCACAGGTAAAATTTATCGGGACTGGCAATGGCAAAAGATGTTAGGTTACGCACAAGAGGATATAGAAGATGACGAACGAGTCATTCAGCAATTGTTACATCCTGAAGATTTAGCCGGAGTCACATCAGCCATCGCTGATCATTTGCAAGGTGTTACTTCCGTTTATGAAATGGAATTTCGGATGCGTTGCGCCGCCGGGGGTTGGAAATGGGTACAGTCTCGTGGCCAAATTGTGGAACGCGACGAACAAGGTCAGCCTTTACGGATGACAGGTACGACCAAAGACATTACAGAGCGAAAAATTTTAGAAAAAGAACTAGAATTGCGAGAAGCTCGTCTCAATGCCTTTTTCAGTGGCGCTCCTGTGGGTATGAGCATTTTCGATGATCAACTACGGTTTGTGCAAATTAATGAGTTGATAGCAGATATTCACGGTAAATCTGCTCAAGAACATATTGGCAGGACTCTGGAAGAGATAGCACCCCAAATCGCCCCTCTAGTCACACCATTCTGCCAACAAGTACTCTTCAATGGTCAACCAATTCTGAATGTAGAATTGAGTCTGCCCGCAGTCAACCAACCAGATAGCCTACGTCACTTTTTAGTTTCTTATTTTCCCATTCCTGGGGAGGGTAATCAGCTTTCTGGTGTGGGTAAAGTGATAGTAGAAATTAGCGATCGCCAACGAGCAGAAGAAGCTCTCAAAGAAAGCGTCGAGAGGGAAAGAGCGATCGCCCAAGTCATTCAACGAATGCGCCAAACCCTAGATTTAGATACCATATTTACTGCTACCACCGAAGAACTCAGACAAGTCCTCAACTGCGATCGCGCCGTAGTTTATCGTTTCGATTCCCAGGGGAGTGGTGAATTTGTCGCTGAATCTTGGGGAAAAGATTGGATTTCCCTCATGGAAACACATAAAAATGCACCCCATCTGACAGAAAATACAGTGCAAGACCAAAGTTGTCTGGCCAAGTTGTTAGAATACACACCACAATCTACCCCAGACAAAAATTTTCTCTGCGTTTCCGACATTTATCAAGCTGGATTTGGTTCTTGCTACATTGAATTTTTAGAGCGCTTGCAAGCAAAAGCGTATATTATTGTCCCCATTTTATCTGGTGATCAAGTTTGGGGATTATTAGCAACTTACCAAAACTCCGGCCCTCGTCAATGGAAAACTGGCGAAATTAACATTGTCATTCAAATCGGTAATCAGTTAGAAGTTGCTTTGCAGCAAGCACAACTGCTGACACAAACCCAAAGACAATCACAAGCCCTAGAAGCAGCTGCGATCGCCGCAGACGGAGCAAACCGAGCCAAAAGCGAATTCCTCGCCAATATGAGCCACGAATTGCGGACACCACTCAACGCAATTTTAGGCTTCACTCAAATTATGAGCCATGACAAAACACTGTCAAAAGACAACCAACAGAACCTAACGATTATTAACCGTGCAGGAGAACATTTACTAGACTTGATCAACGACGTTCTAGAAATGTCAAAAATAGAAGCAGGTAGAACCACCTTAAACATTAATAACTTTGATTTAATTCACCTCTTGGATAACTTGCAAGAAATGATGCAAGGCCGAGCCAAGGCAAAGGGTTTACACCTCAAATTTGAATACGCCCCTAACATAGCCCAACATATCCAAGCTGACGAAAGTAAACTACGTCAAGTCTTACTCAACATCTTAGGTAATGCCATCAAGTTTACCGAAACTGGCAGTATCATCTTACGGGTGAAAATGGGTGATGGGGAATGCTTATCGTCTCATAGGGAAGTCCGAACGGACGTGGAAATTGAGGGTAAGACAAAAACTCATCTCTCCATACCTAACACCCAATTCCCCATCACTAATCCCCGGTTCCTGATATTTGAAATACAAGATACTGGCATCGGCATCTGTGATGATGAAGTGGGTGTATTGTTTGAAGCATTTGGACAAACAGAAGCCGGTAGAAAATCTCAACAAGGTACAGGATTAGGTTTAGCTATTAGCCGTAAATACGTACAACTGATGGGGGGTGATATTAGCATTAGTAGTACTGTGGGGGTGGGGAGTACATTTAGTTTTCGGATACAAGTGGGTTTAGTTTCTGCCCATGAAATTCCCTGTCAGCCTACTGCACGCTCAGTCATCGGTTTAGCACCACAACAACAAGAATGTCGCATCTTGGTAGTGGATGATGTAGCAGACAGTCGATTATTGTTGGTGAAACTCCTGTCATCTGTTGGTTTTGTGGTGCAAGAAGCCGCCAACGGTCAAGAAGCTCTGGCTATATGGCAACAGTGGCATCCACAGTTAATCTTGATGGATATGCGGATGCCAATAATGGATGGTTACGAAGCCACCCACTTCATTCGTTCTGCTGAAACAGAGAATCACACCACCATACCCAACCCCCACACGATTATCATTGCTTTGACTGCTCACGCTTTTGAAGAACAACGCCAGGCAATGCTGCAAGTGGGCTGTGATGATTTAATTAACAAGCCGTTCTCCGAAAAAGAAATTCTAGAAAAGCTCAATAAATACTTAGGAATAAAATACCTTTATCAAGAAGACAGTTCTCAAACACTAAAAGCTAGGACAACAATATTTACACATGATAATTTGTTGCCTTTGTTATCTACATTACCAAGAGATTGGGTAATAAATTTATATAATGCTGCCGCCCAATGTAGCGATGATCTCATTTTAAAGTTAACCGAAGAAATATCTTGCGAAAATACTGCTTTGAAAGAGTATTTCGTAGATTTAGCCCATAATTTCCAGTTTGAAAAAATTATGCAGATAGTTAGTACTATCAAAGATGTTTCGTAATCAAAACTTATGTTGGCGTTAGTCTCTCCTTCTTTACGAAGGACTAAAGGAACACCAAAAAATACATTATCCGAAATTCATGGTTTGGTAGGGTGCGTTAGTGCGATAGAACCTAACTATACTCAGAAATTATTCACACTGACGCACTCTACATTTTGGATATTTTTTATCTGGAAGTCTCTAAACTAACAGTACTGTAGAGACGTTGCATGCAACGTCTCTACATTATTTATTCGGCGCAACTTCATAGAGAAGTGGTATAGCCATAGGCTATGCAGGAATATTTGATTGCTATAACCATCACTTACTACGAATTAAATCTGGCTCAATTAATGAGTTGAGTAATGTCCACAAATGTAAATCTGTAAAATCAGGAATCGCCATAAATGAGCCAACCTCCTGCAAAACATCAGGGTCTTGAGTAGAAGCAATCCCAATAGTACGAATACCTGCACCAACTGCTGCGCGAATCCCAGAGGGAGAATCTTCCAACGCGATCGCCTGTTCTGCTGAAATGCCCAATTTGCTCAAAGCAACTTGATAAGGTGCGGGATCTGGTTTACCTGCTACGCAATCATCAGCCAAGACAATTTGATGAAAACTTTCTGTTATCCCCAATACCTCTAACATAAACTCTGCATTTAATCTCGGAGCATTAGTTACTAAAGCACGTTTGAGTTGATGTACTTCTGTCCAAGCTATGAGTTCAGCAAATCCGTTTAATGGTTGAAGATGGGAGGCTAGTTCCCGAAACAAGGCTTCTTTTTCATCGGCAAATTCTCTACCTGCGGCTGATGATAATTCTGGCAGAATGTCCTTAACAATTTCCGGGTTTAAACGACCACTAATTCGAGATTTATAAAATTTTTCATCAATTTCTATGTTGTATTTCCACAACATTTGTTGCCAAGCTTGGTAATGTATAGGATCAGTATTGACAATAGTACCGTCCAAATCAAAGAGAATCGCAGTTAGCATGATTTTTGGATGTAATGTAAATAATTATTAACTTAATTTAGATAGTTTACATTGTTTTGTGTTCCTCAGTCATCTCCGACTCCCATAGAAGTTAGAGGTTAGATTAAAGGTATTACCCAGTCCTCAGTTCTCGATATGGTAGCCGCTACAAACTTTTTTCGTGTTGATCATCTGTCAGTCCAAATTTACAAATCTGAAGCCGACATGGCTCAGGATGTGGCAGCGATAGTACGCAAGTATCTACAATCTTTACTAGAAGAAAAAAAGACTGCTGCTGTGTTGCTAGCAACAGGAAATTCTCAACTAAAATTTTTGGATGCGTTGATAGCCTTGGGTGGTGTAGATTGGTCAAGAATTACCTTATTTCATTTGGATGAATATTTAGGAATTACGGCTGATCATCCGGCAAGTTTTCGCCGCTATATGCAGGAACGCGTAGAAAAGCGAGTTTTTCCCCAACAATTTCACTATATTGAGGGTGATACATTAGAACCCTTGGCAGAATGCGATCGCTATACTAAATTACTGCAAGCACAACCAATAGACTTGTGTTGTCTTGGTGTTGGTGAAAACGGACACTTAGCTTTTAATGATCCATCTGTAGCTAATTTCCAAGACCCTTACAGCGTCAAGCTGGTGAAACTAGATCCGGTAAACCGTCAACAGCAGGTTAATACAGGACAATTTCCTCACATTGAGAGTGTTCCTCAGTACGCTTTTACTGTCACCTTGCCATTAATCTGTTCAGCTAAAAAAATATTCTGTCTAGCACCAGAACAACGTAAAGCACAGATTGTCAAACAAATGCTACAAGGGTCAATTAGTAAAACTTGCCCAGCTTCTGTGTTACGCCAACAACCACAAGCAACTTTATTTTTGGATATTAATTCAGCTAACTTATTATCCTCTTAACTTTTCACGTTGCGTGTGATCTAATTTTTCCGGTGTTGATGTCCAGAGTTTTGCACCAGTTGGTGGTTAAAACCTTGGGCATTTAAATATTCAATGATTTCCGTCTTTAATACAAAAACGTATATTTTTTCACTAGAAAATATATAAAATTCTGGTGAGGTATTTGCCTAAGTCTTCACAGGAATTATCTGGACTAAATCGGTCTTAAGTTTTTGAGAACTTTATTATGGCAATTGATTTATAAAGAATCTGTATAGCTTGTATCTGACGTTCTTAATACAACCATTCTTTATATTACTATGACATTGATAATTTTCCGAAAAGTCAGGTTAATTAAAGAACCATGCTACAGCATATAAGTCTTAAAAAATTGAGCTATATCATGATTTTTTTATCTTTGATATGGGGAATTTATATTTTAAGTTTTGTTGTCATAAATTTCAGTGATTATAGTGGCGATCAAATCAATGATGCCTACAGAATTATGGCAACGTGGGATGGAAAATGGCCCACATTAGGTTCAGGCCCTACTGCTTGGTCAGGTCTGGTCGGCGAATTTTATCTCCCACCTTTATATTACTATTTAGTATTTCCTTTCACTGCCTTGACTGCTGATTTATCTGCTCAAGCAATGCCAAATGCTCTCCTTACCTTCTTTTCCATTCCTTTACTTATTTTAACAACTTATAAACTGCTGGAAAATGTTGAACATGATAAAAGGTTATTTCTATCAGCATTGGCAGGATTTTGGTATATCTGTCTATTTGAAAATATTGTCATGAGTACAGGTAATAGTATTGCTGGAAATCCCGTATCAATTACATTCTTTCTACTTTGTTTTGTATTACTATACACTTATCAACTGGAAGGTAAATCATCTTCAAAGCTAGAGTTATTGTCTTGGATAACTTATGGTTTTGTACTAGCAATAATATCAAATTTACACTTTTCTACTCTCTATGTAATGCCAGTAGTTTTTATCATTACGATTATTTTTTATGTTTCTATAAATTTCCGACAAAAGAGAAGATGGATGTTATCTGGTGTAGCTATTTTATCTGCCATCATTGCAATGACACCGTATTGGGTCGGTGAAATTGGCAGAAACTGGATAAACACCGCTAGAATTATCGCTGTGGCTACAAAATCTAGTAGCAGTAAAGAATATGGCATTTCACTGTTATCAAGATTCAAAGCTATATTCAACGGTTATTTTGGATTAGGTCAAGAAGTCTATTTTGCTGGCGAATCTTGGAAAAGTGGATTAATTTCCCTAATCTTTCTTGCTTTGATATTAGGATTGGGGATTATAAAATTTCGAGGCAATCGGATACTGTTAAATTTATTATTCTTAATCTGGCTGGTATTCTTAGCAGCCTATTCTTCCACAGATATGGAAAAGACTTATAATCCTACATTTTATAAATTGTTAATTTATCTGGCTCCTATCTTTTTCACGGTTTGTAGTTTAGCTTATCTAAATTTTTCCAAAAATTTTAATAGTTTTCTATCAGTATTTATCATCGCCTGTATTACTATTTCCTTGATAATTAATTTAAACTTACATCTTAATTATATAAGCAGTAGATCAGGTATTCCCAGGGTTCTGAGTACCCGTGATATAGCAGATAGCCTGAGAAATTTGCCTGAGAAATCTACTCTTTGTCAACCTAATGGCAATTATCGCAATCTGAGAAATGATGAGTACATTGACCGTTATATTACTAAACGAAGTTTGAATTTTATAGCTGAATGTCAAGCAGGCTTTTACATTATTCATACAAAATATGAATCATTAGGAAATTATAAGCTTAAAAAAAATGAAAATTTTCCCCAAGAATTGACAAAATATCAAGAAAAATCTCAAATCATTGCCGAAACTCCTTTATATTATGTTTATCGTCTATCGGATAGTTAAAATTTACACATACAAATAAATGGTTAGTTGGCAACCGACAACTGACAAATAAACTTTGATAAATTTAATAAGTAGATGTTAAACGCTCTGGAGAATGATTATTTTTGGGCGGCGATTTCATCCATTGGAAAGCCACAAGATTCAATAGTAATCCAATGAGGAATAACAGCACCATTAATGTGATTTGATACCAAATGATTTGTGGCAGTAGCAAATCTAATACTAAATGGATGAAATTTAAAACGCTATAAATTATGGTCAATCCAAAATGTACTAATCTATAGCGTTTGTTTTCAATGAATATATTACCAATGATTGCCAACATCGGTAGCACAAAAAAGCCCAACATTAACCACATAATTCCTGATATCTCATTGATATTTGTGGCTTTTTGCGATTCAATTACACTCAAACCGTGAAAAAGCGGCATTAAACCCAGTTGAGTATGAAATAAAGTTCCTAAAAGGAACACTATCCACAAAATGGCAATTTTCGTCGGATAATTTGTTGGCATATTATCTACCTAACTCCTTTCGCTAGAAACTTGCTCTAACAAGATTTACTTCTTAGTATACTGAGCAGGATTAAATGAGGACTCCTACATAGTTGTGAATTATCAAAGGGTTTAGGTATAGTCATTTAGGGGGATGGCAACAATTCAAGTTGTCATCTAGCTTGGGAAAGTCCCATGATTTAGATTTAGGATGATTTATCCCACAGCTATTTCGATTCCTGAGCCACAAATTCCCAACCCTGAACCAAACCCGCTACCTGGTTCTGAACCTACACCAGAACCAATGACTCCCCAACCGATACCGGAGCCTGTACCTGCTCCTATTCCCCAAACAGTTCCAGGGACTATTCCCCAAACTGTACCAGAACCTATTCCCCAAACCATACCGGGGCCTGTATAAACTCAAAATCCCACATCTAAAATGCTAAGAGCCGGAATTGTCGGACTTCCCAACGTTGGAAAATCTACTTTATTTAATGCTGTAGTCGCTAATGCCAAAGCAGAAGCGGCTAACTTTCCATTCTGCACAATTGAACCGAATGTCGGCGTAGTTGCAGTCCCAGATGAGCGGCTAAATGTGCTTTCACAAATTTCCGGTTCGGCACAAATTATTCCCGCACGAGTTGAGTTTGTGGATATTGCCGGCTTAGTGAAAGGCGCAAGCCAAGGTGAAGGATTAGGTAATCAATTTTTATCTCATATCCGAGAAGTTGATGCGATCGTTCATGTAGTACGTTGTTTTGAGAATGATGATATCATCCACGTTGCCGGTTCAGTTGACCCTGCAAGAGATATTGAAATCATTAGCATCGAATTGGGTTTATCAGATTTAGCTCAAATTGAACGCCGGATTGAACGCACACGTAAGCAAGCGCGTACCAGCAAAGATGCACAATTTGAGATCACAGTTTTAGAAAAGTTAGCTGCTGCCTTAAATGAAGGTAAATCAGTGCGGCAAATAAGCTTAACTGAAGAAGAAGCGGAAATTATTAAAGGACTGGGACTGTTGACAAATAAGCCGATTATTTACGCGGCTAATGTTTCTGAAGAAGAATTAGCAACTGGTAATGAATTTGTGGAAAGAGTGCGCCAAGTTGCAGCCCAGGAAAATGCTCAAGTTGTGGTTGTTTCTGCTCAAGTAGAAGCAGAACTTGTAGAATTACCGGAAGAAGACAAGGCGGATTTTTTAGAATCTTTAGGGGTAAAAGAAGGCGGATTAAAATCTTTGATTCGTGCTACTTATGCTCTATTGGGATTACGGACTTATTTCACCAGTGGACAAAAAGAAACCCGTGCTTGGACAATCAATGCAGGAATGTCAGCACCCCAAGCCGCAGGTGTAATTCACTCTGATTTTGAGCGAGGATTTATTCGTGCGGAAACCGTTGCATACAATGATTTAGTTGCAAATGGTTCTCTGAGCGCTGCAAAAGAAAAAGGGTTAGTTCGTAGCGAAGGTAAAGAATATATTGTGCAGGAAGGTGATGTGATGTTATTCCGATTTAACGTCTAATTATCAAGACGCGATTCGTCGCGTCTCTACAAAACGTTATCACCCAAACTATAAACATAAGCACCAAAGTTTTCATCATCTGTACCTACTATTAAGCCACCATCCGCACCGGGAATAAGTTCTATCCCTTCAATTTTATGGTGATTAAAGCGGTAGAGAGGGACTAATTGGGGACTCTGCCGCCAGCTAATTTGCCCAGAACTATTGCTTAAAGTTAAGTAACCAGCAACATAAATAGCTGATTTAAATGGGCCATTATCTCCTGCATCACTGGCGGCAGAAATATAGACAATTCCACCTGAATCTATTTTTATATCGGAAATGTGCCGCACGTTTCCAGAGGGAAACGGTACTTTGAGGTTGGCAGAATTTGTCGATGTAATTTGATATTTATTTAAATCTAAGACTCCCCAATAAACAGTAGATGCTTGTTCTCCTTCTCCTCTGTGCGCCCACATAGCAACTAATTTACCTTCTATATTTTGCAGGGCAAATCCTTCAAAATTACTACCCGGAGGTATTGCTGGTAATTCAAACTCCTTCGATACAGATATAGTTTTTTTATCAGAATTTAATTTAAATTTGTAAGCTTTGCCACTACTGCTTAAAGCAATAAAACTATCTTTTGTGTTGGGAATAGAAGTTAAAGCTTCTAAATCAATAGGTAATTGAGTATTACTTTGCCAACTTACACTCAAATATTCGGGTTGATTTTTACCTTTAATTGTAATGATTCCTAAACGTTCTTGATGGGCTTGTTTATTGTCGTGGACAACGAGAAAATCTAGAGACGAGTTTTGTTGGCTAATCAGTGCCATACCACTGATACCAAAAAGAATACTACCGCGAACAGGTCGCCAACTTTGTGCTAAAACCTGTTGAGATATGAGTAACAATGATCCCAAAATCAATATTTTGAGAATTAACTTTGATTTTATATATTTCATTAATAGTACTCTTGTGTGGAGAGTGATCAGCTAGGCTCTTGCGTTAAGCCATCGCAGATAACTGCCTAGTCTGTGCAATTAAAACAGATACATTTGCTAAACCGCAACAGTACTATTTGGGGTAAGATAGTTTTGTTAGATTATTGAGAATTTTTTCTATTAGATCCTATGGTATTTTCATTCGGCATCGAACATGAAGTCGCTTTTCTCAACAGAGAAGGAAAGTTGGCAGATTTTGACTCTACAACATTTGCAGAGTTCAATCAAGTCGTAGACAGATTACCCATATACCCTAATGATCATTTGCAATTACGCGTGGGTGATGCAGGCATTAGAAAGAAGCGATGGTATATTGAGGGGTTTGAAAGATTTGCTGATTCAGATGAGGTAATTGATTGTCTGTCAAAGGGCATAGAAATTAGAACAACCATTCATTCTAATATTCAAAATGCCATCACAGAACTATCAGATAGTTTTAATTTATTATGTGAAGTTGCGGCTGAATTTGGCTTTTCACCAATATTAACTAGCTTTCATCCTTATAAAACATCTTTTGCACCCAATCCACCATTAAATGAATATGAACTTAAGCAGTTACAAACCGATCCTGATGATCAAACTGCTAACATTTATATGGTTACATACGGGCCAGATTTAAATATTTCTGTTGCCGATTTACCCCATGAACGTGTAATTGATATCGGCAAAAAGTTAACATATTACAGTCCTTATATTGTGCCTTTTAGTTACAGTTCACCTTTTTATAATGGCACTTTATGGGAAGGATTATCAGTCAGGACTTTTATTAGAACAGGCAAAAGACCAGCAACTTTAATATTTGTTCAAGGAAAAGAGCAACTAATTAATAGTGTGCCAGCATTAACCAAAATTGCTCGCCTACCTGCGGAAGTAGGTCGTATAGAATTTAAAGCTTTTGATAGTTGTGATGACTTCTCTATTTATGCAGCATTGCTGGCGCTATTAAAAGGTTTAGTTATAGATGAATCTCTGCCAGGTAGGGCTACTGTACCTGATGCGGAATTACATAAACTGTCTGCAAAATTGGGCTTTGATGATGAAGATATTTTTACGAATGCTGCAAAAATTTTGCAAGCTGCTGAGGTTGCCCTGAGAGATGATCCAGATATTGCTCTATTAGCACCATTAAAAGTAATGTTGACAAAAAGGAGAACAAAATCTCATACACTAATAGAATTATTTAAAAATTTAGGTTCAATAGAAGAAACATTAAAGTGTACCTATCAGACGTAGGGGAATCCAATTTGATTCTCAAAAGTCTATGAGTGCTGTTAGGGTGGGCATTACCTACCCTATGATGATTAAGCGGCATTAATCACCAACACTAAGGATATTTCAGATATCAGGAATAAATCCCATCAATTACAAACTCGTCATCACTTGGGTTAACTCTTGAGATAAATCCATCACAGATGCTTTTTTTTGGAATAAAACACCAGCCAAAAAATAATATTCTTTAGAATAAAACGCCATATTATTTTTTCGTAGTTTTTCTATATGATTTTTAACTTTTGTTTCTGAGCTATAGTAACCAAATTTTAATGGGAGAATTATAAAGTTACTAACGTTATATCCATTATTTTGTGCCTGCTTAATTGTACTGATAGGATTAGAAAAGCTAGAGACTAAAAGTAAAGCATTTTCATAACCTAAACATAAAAGATCATTAGTAACTGTCGCCCCATCTTCACCACCAAATAATAAGGGCATATAAATATCGGCATCTGGTGCTGGTAAATATGGCGGATTGGCGATTAGATAGTTAGCTTCAGGTGTACTAGCTTCAAATAAGCTGGAGTTGTTAACTACATATTTATCAGTAAGATTATATTCATCAATCGTTAAATTTGCGGCTTTCCATGCAGAGGTATTTAACTCAAAACCATATATAACACCATTGAACTGGTTTCTTAATAATGAGTTGATTACAGGGCTACCATCACCAGAACCAAATTCAATAATGGCATCAGATTGATCACTATTCCTGAGAATAAAATTTTCTAGGCAGTTTGAGTAGAAATTAGACTCTTCAGGACAAAAGAAAACATCTTTCATGAGATTTCGCCTTAACTTTAATGTCATCAAAATTCAACAAAAATTTAGACACGAGATTACTTCTTTAGCGATAGATTTTTCACTAAAGAAATGATGCTATTAGCGGAAAATTCCTAAGCTCTTAATTAATTGATTCAGCTTGGCGAGTAGACCTGACAACAGCTTCAGCCGCGCGATCGCCCATTAATTTTTCCTGGTCATATCCCAGTACTAACTCCCAAGCATCATCGGGATAACGTTGTGCTAAAGGCAAAGCCACATCGTCCAGCATCCAGCGTCCGTGGCGTTCATCTTCCCTGATGTGCAATTCCCAATAACCCATCGCTGCATTTGATAATCCCAATCTTTGTGCGGCTGCGAGATAATTGCGATAAGCCGCAGGCCCAGCTACTTCAAAATAGGTCAATCCGCCACTGTAACGCAGGTAATAACGTCTGCGTTCAGTCATCAAGAAATTGTGATTGGCACAAGCTAAAACTTCCCAAGGGACTAAATCAAAGTATGCTTCTGGTGTGGTGTTCATACCAAACTCAGCCAACATCTGAGCAAAAAAGGTCGAATGCTTACGAGATAAACGCCCGTTGCCATACTCTTCCAGTAGCACCCGCACGAGGGTACACTGCACCTCATTAGCTGCGCCGCCTAAAATTCGGGAAAGACGACTACCTTCAACCAAACCATCGAAAGAACCGATCGCCAACAATTGACGGTAGCCAGCTTCGCTCATCTCTTCACGAATATAGCGACTAGCGGCTGATAGTGGCGGGTCTAAATCAGCATCAGCACGGTCTATTAATGCTTGTCTGACATCTAATTTTTGTATTGCAGCGACATCTACTTGTGCAAGTTCCCACTTTTGCCAAGCAGCCTCAATTTGGTTACGACATGAAGATAAATAGAGCGATCGCTCATTAGTATACTGTCGCAAATCATCAAACCAAAACAGATTAAGCCGATTAATCCGATAGAGAATCCGTTGCAAAAACTTATGTGCTAACTCATCTTGGCACTCATGTTTATAAGCCCCATGAATTGCCCTGGAAACCGCCTGTTCAAAATCACTGACAATTGCAGCTTGTCTATCTAAGTTATCGTCTAAGTCCTCAGTTGCCAAAAGTAATAAAAATTGCTGCTCGGCACCTTCGTAATCAGTAGAATCTGTTTCTTTGACTTGCGTACCTGGCCTTACAACCTCGACAATTGGGAACATAACTAAATTGCTTTGCATGGAATCTTCAGAGACTTGGCACAGGCGTGAAATTAATTTCACCCTTAATATCTAAGATTCCACACGAGTAACATTGTCTACCTCTTTCTCCGGTAATAAAGAAAAAAGTCATTGGTTGTTAGTCAGTTGTCAGTTGTCATTAGTTCTTCCCCTCTGCTTCCCCTGCTCCCCAAAAGGAATTCCACCTTCCCCATTTAAGGTTTTTCCTCAATTGGCTGGCTGGGTGCAAGGCGTTCAATGGGAATTAGTGCTTCCATAACAGATTTAACAATTGGGGCTGCGACAGTTGAACCGTAGGCGTTGGCTCCTTTTGGCTCATCAACTAAGGCCAAAATTACGTAGCGGGGCGATTCAACAGGTAAAATAGCAACAAAGCTAGTAATCCGAGCGCCAACGATGTAGCCGCCGTTAGGACTGGCTTTTTGGGCTGTACCTGTTTTGCCGGCGATGCGATAGCCAGGGATTTGAGCAACCTTGCCAGTACCTTCGGTAACTACCGTTTCCATCATTTCCACAACTTTTTGGGTCGTTGCGGCTGAGAAAATTTGCCTTGGTGCTGGGTGATTGGGTGTGTAGTGGATTTGTCCTTTAGTATCAATTAGTCCCCGGACAACATGAGGTGTCACCAATTTACCACCGTTAGCTAAGGCACCGTGCATCTGCACTAATTGTAAGGGTGTTAAGGAAAAGCCCTGTCCAAAAGAAGTTGTTGCCGGTTCAATGGGGGAGTGAATAAATTTTTCTTGACTTTTGAGTGTGCCACTGACCGCAAAAGGTAAATCTGTATCTACTGGTTGTCCCAGTCCTAAACGTTCCAGCCAATTGTAGTAAATCGAAGGTTTTAGGCGTTGGATCATTTGCACCATGCCAATATTGCTGGAGTTTTGGAGAATTTGAGCAATATTGATGCGTCCGTAACCGTTGCGTTGAGCGTTTCTAATCGTATGAGAACCGACGCGAATTGCACCGGAATCATTAAACACATCATCTGCTTTGATTACACCATTTTCCAGAGCGATCGCCACATTCAATGGTTTAAATGTCGAACCAGGCTCATAGAGATCAGCCACCGTCCAGTTTTTGAACAGCGAAATATCCGCTTTCGAGTATTCATTCGGGTTATAAGTAGGTTGAGATGCCAAAGCGAGGATAGAGCCATCCATCGCATCCATCACAATCACGGCTCCTCGTTTCCCGCCAAACTTTTCTAGCTGTTCTTTCAGCGCATTCCTGGTAGCCCTCTGCAAACGACTGTCAATAGTCAATTGCATCCGCAAATCGTCAGAATTTAAAAAACCTTCAGGAGCATAATCAGGCATCAAAGCCCCATTACCCGCCCTACTTAAACGTACTGTTTTCACAGAACGTTCTAGCCATTTCTCTTGGCTACGTTCCACACCCGCCTGACCACGACGGTCAACGTCTACATATCCCACTACATCCGCCACTAAATCATCCTGGGGATAATAGCGGGAATATTTGGGAATCATTTCCAAGCCATCTAAGCTTAATTTCCTGACGCGCTCGGCCAGTTCCTCTGGTAAAGAGGAGGTCAAAGTAATACCACTTTTTCGACCTTGAAAAATCTTGACTAAATCAGCAGGGTTTCTATCAATAATAGGAGCTAGGCGATCGCTTATTTCTTCGTTCGTCTTTTTAAATAGCTTAGGGTGGGCATATAAAGTATAGACAGGGCGGTCAACAGCCAACACATTATCATTGCGATCCACCACCAAGCGGCGAGGCATATAGGGGCGCAAGCTTACCATTTGTTGGTTTCGCGCTCTTTCTGTCAGTTTTGCTCCCTGCAAAATTTGCAAGTTATACACATTAATTGCCAACCCCAGTCCAGCAGTCATTAATATGCCCCAGACAATCAAAAGTCTGGTTTTGGCACTTGTTAATGGCTCTTGGGCATTGGGGGCGATTGTCTTCATTGCCACCTTTTGCGGTACCCTTTTGCGCCTGGTGAACTCCGGCTTTTGAAACTTTCTAAACTTCAATCTACTTGGTGACTTTTGCATTACTCTGCTCAGTTAGTCAGTTGTGAGTTATTCAGTTTTTAGCTATTAGTCTCATCACAGGTGTGAACCACAATACCACATACTCGATAGCTGTTTACATGGAAAGTCCACCTCCATGAACTTTGTTCATCGCCAGGCATAAAAGTGGTTTTTCCCGCTCCCCATGTTATTAATATCCCAGTCGTGGAGAATTTAATGGTTGCGCTTGTTGATTCGCTGTGGAACTAGGAGATACTACCTCTGGTTTCTGAGGTAGTGGAGATAAGAAAATAGTCCTAGCTGGAGTTGGTGATATTAATCCCGCAGATGGTGTTTCTGCTTCCTCAGCCATTTTGTGAGTTAGTGTCGCGTTAGTTGTGGTAATTTGTCGCTCATCGCGTTGTAGCTTTTGTAGTCGGCTGTAACCTTGACTCCACAATTCCTGGGTATATACTGTCAATCCATAAACTGTTAAAGTTCCTGCTACTAATAAAAATGCGGCGATCGAAGAGTAACGATGTATGCTGTGTAGTCGCAGTAACCATAAAGGTAATGCTTTGGCAGTAGGTACAACAGGCAGGTGCTGTGAATGTGATTGAAGACCTCTTTGTCTGCGATTGGACTTGGCTGTGAGATTAGAAGTTTGTTGTGTTGCCGGACTCTGTACCCTTGTTTTCCCAGAGAAAGATACATTGTTCGAGGAACGTCGCTGTCTTGCTGGGGGAATTAATGCGGGTTCGGTGGCAAGTTTAGAATCATTGCTCATTATTGACCCCGGACTAGTCCGCCGCTTTCTTAAAGATGAGGTAGAACCTCGCCGAAACCAACCACCAGTTACAGAAACATCCGATTTGCGAACAGCAGCCATAATTTTTACAGATATAAAATAATGTATTCTAGACCGTTTATCTGATTTTGCTAAGGTTGAACTCGCCTTTTTTGTGATAAGTACACTTAATGTTAGATAAGTACTTGAGCAAAATAAGCTATGACGCTTTTAAATTACATAGTCACTTGTATGGTTTGCTGACTGCTGACAGTTAAATGTCAACAGCCAGCACGAAAAGATGTGCAAGTTCAATGCCTGACAGCTTATCAAAAAGGCAAAGGTCAAGGAAAAGGGAAATGAAAAGAATCGCTTTTCTATACTTAGACTAAGCACTTCCCAGTCCCTAGCCCCTAATCTCCAGCGTCTTTGTCAATCCAGGGCATACTAATCAGTCTTGTACATAATAACTAAATCAAATAAATATGTAATATGTGCGGTTTTAAAAACTTGCAATAAATAGGTTATCGTATTCAACAGGCGAAAAATTTTATTGCCACAATTGGTGAAAGAGGAGTTATATGAGAACTAAAATCTTTGGTTTTGCTCTAATGTTAAGTCTGGCTGCATTTCTCGGAGCTTGCGAAGGCGGTGGCGGTGATCAAACAACCCCTGCTACAGGTGAGCCAACTGACACTGGCGCGGCTACCCCTGCGGCAACTACCCCTGCGGCAACTACCCCTGCTGCTAGTCCTACTACTACCCCCTAGATAATTGATAACCTTTCCAAGAAAGATTTCTAGTAAGTCTTTCTTTCATTGGTGGAGGTCATGAGTTTGAACAAAAGTACTAGCCTCATCAAGTAGCAAAAAGTTGTCTATTGGAAAGGCAGAAGGCAAAAGGAGAGAAAAGCAGCAACAAGCGGTGGAAGTTAAAAACCTCTTGGCAAAGAGCAAACTTATTTTCTCAAGCCTTCTCCTCTCTGTCTTTCTTCTATCCAAATTTACTTGGAGCTTATTCAAACACAAGTTTTAAGTAATATTGTAGTTTAAGACACTCTTAATCAAAGCTTATTACTTGGCTAACTGTTAAATATTATACAAAACTGAAAAATTAATCTGCCAGTATAATGTGACGTTACATATAAAAAAATTAAATATATTACAGGAATACTACTGTTGTCCATTTTGGTGCCGAAGCTTTTGAGTAATTTATTTATGTCATAAGAATTAGTCATTATTTAAATTCATAATTAAAAATCACCTCCGTTCCTGAAAGAATACCAAAGTCCGACTATATCTATAAAATAAGGTCAACTATATTTGGGTCGTAGTTAAGTGTTTTAGTTCCTTGGCAATTGAAGAACAACATAAATACGACACAGATGTATCTGAGGTCATTAATGCAGAACTTCACAAGACATCCCATGAAGTGGATAAGACTATCTATTGTCGCTCTCAGCAGTAGTATTTTGGTTTGGTTGAGTGGTCATTGGGGAAATTCAGTCTTGGCGCTATCTCCAGTCAAGGATATCCCAGAAGAAATATTACGAACAGAAATTATTATAGATGCGCGATCGCCCATAGATGGCCAGCCTCTCACTGCGGCTGAGTATGCACAATTACAAGAACAACTACAAATCAGCCCTCCCCCGAAACTTAGCACCAACATACGACAAACTATTTTCCTGACCCGTATGCGTAAATTTCTGCTTCAGTTTTTCCCCTTCTTAAATTTGTGAGAATTGGTCAGTTGTCAGTTGTCAGTTGTCAGTTGTTTTTGGAATGGTTTAATATCTTATCCCTTTTGGGTGGCTCATAACTTACCCATAAATGTTTGAAACCCTTACACCCCTACACCCGGTCTCAGCAGAAAATCTGGGTGCCTAAGTCCTATGGTTTTTACGTATCTTTTCCCAAGGGTACAAGCTGCGCGAATGCTACTGACTACTGACCACTGACCACTGGCAAAAACTCCATCCCAATGACACATTGTGCGATACGATAACGGTGGCGACAAAATTGCAAATAAATGTAAAGAATATATATATACAAAATTCAATTTAGTCAACCAGTTTATTCTACGTAGGTAGCTTAATGCCCATGACCACGATCGCTCCTGAACAGGTTAACCGCATCGTCTGGAACCAGCATCATGATCCTTTTGAAATCCTCGGTTCTCATCCCATAGAACAAAACGGCAAAAACGTTTGGGTTGTGAGAGCCTACCTACCAAATGCCAGTGCAGCATGGGTCGTTCTTCCAGAACAACGGCAAGAATACGCCATGCAGACGGTGCATGATCCACATTTTTTTGAATGTATTATTGAAACTTCCGAACTATCAAACTACCAGTTAAAAACTAAAGAAGGAGAACATGAGCGTGTTTCCTACGATCCTTACGCTTTTCGTTCCCCTCGTTTAACAGACTTCGACTTACATTTGTTTGCTGAAGGTAATCACCATCGCATTTACGAAAAACTGGGAGCGCATTTCACAGAAGTAGATGGCGTTACAGGTGTTTACTTTGCAGTTTGGGCCCCCAATGCTCGAAATGTCTCTGTATTGGGAGATTTCAACCTCTGGGACGGACGTAAACATCAGATGCGTAAAGGCGCTACCGGCGTTTGGGAATTATTCATTCCCGAAATAGGGGTAGGAGAGCATTACAAATATGAAATCAAAAATTTTGAAGGGCATATTTACGAAAAATCAGACCCCTTCGGTTTTCAACAAGAAGCCCGCCCCAAAACAGCCTCAATTGTTAGCAATTTAAATTCATACAACTGGAGTGACGAAAACTGGTTAGAACAACGTCGTCATACAGATCCTTTAACCCAGCCGATTTCAGTTTATGAAGTACACCTGGGTTCTTGGTTACACGCTGCTAGTGCAGAACCAGCTAAACTACCTAATGGTGAAACTGAGCCTGTAGTCATTGCTTCAGAACTCAATCCAGGCGCACGTTTTTTAACATATCGGGAACTAGCCAGCAGACTCATTCCCTATGTTAAAGAACTGGGATATACCCACATAGAATTATTACCAATCGCCGAACATCCTTTTGATGGGTCTTGGGGTTATCAGGTAACAGGATACTACGCCCCTACTTCGCGTTTTGGGACTCCTGAAGACTTTATGTATTTTGTTGATCAGTGTCACCAAAACAACATTGGTGTAATTGTCGATTGGGTTCCTGGTCACTTCCCCAAGGATGGGCATGGTTTAGCCTTCTTTGATGGTACTCACCTATATGAACACGCCGACTCCCGTAAAGGTGAACATAAAGAGTGGGGGACTCTGGTTTTCAATTATAGCCGGAACGAAGTCCGCAACTTTTTGGTAGCAAATGCCCTGTTCTGGTTTGACAAATACCACATAGATGGTATTCGTGTTGATGCGGTGGCTTCCATGCTTTATCTCGACTACTGTCGCAAAGAGGGCGAATGGTTACCTAACCAGTACGGTGGTAGAGAAAATCTAGAAGCAGCAGATTTTCTGCGTCAGGTAAATCACTTGCTTTTTAGCTATTTTCCTGGTGTGCTTTCCATTGCGGAAGAATCCACAGATTGGCCGATGGTGTCTTGGCCTACCTACACAGGTGGTTTGGGATTTAACCTCAAGTGGAACATGGGCTGGATGCACGATATGTTGGATTATTTCAGCATGGACCCTTGGTTTAGGCAATTTCACCAAAACAACGTCACCTTTAGTATGTGGTATAACCACAGTGAGAACTTCATGCTGGCTCTATCCCATGATGAAGTCGTACATGGAAAGAGCAATATCATCGGTAAAATGCCTGGTGATAAGTGGCAGAAGTTGGCAAATGTGCGTTGTCTGTTTGCCTATATGTTTGCTCACCCAGGTAAGAAAACCATGTTTATGAGCATGGAATTTGGGCAATGGAGTGAGTGGAATGTTTGGGCTGACTTGGAGTGGCCTTTATTACAGTTTGAACCACACCAACAGTTGAAAAAATTCTTCACGGAACTGAATAAACTTTACCGTTCTGAACCTGCTTTATACACTTTAGATTTTGCTAGGGAAGGGTTTGATTGGATTGATTGTAGCGATAATCGCCACAGTGTAGTCTCGTTTATTCGCCGTGAAAAAGATACTGAGAATTTCGTTGTGGTGGTTTGTAACTTCACACCCCAGCCTCATTCTCATTACCGTATTGGTGTCCCAGAAAAAGGTTTTTACACCGAGTTATTCAATAGTGATGCTCGTCAGTATGGCGGTAGCAACATGGGTAACTTAGGTGGTAAGTGGACTGATGATTGGTCGATGCACAGTCGCCCCTATTCACTGGATTTATGTTTACCACCTCTGGGAGTTTTGATTTTGAAGATGGATAAGGAAAAAACGGCTAAAGCATCAGGTTCTTAAACAATACATCACATTGTTTTTATCTTAGGGATGGGCTAGGCGCTCATCCTTTACTTTTGTCAAGCATTTCCAATAATCGCTCTAAAATAGATATACTGCACACAAGCATAAAATGATCCGGTAAAAATCTAATTTTTAAGCATCGTAATGAAAACGATAACTTCACTTTTTAGCGAAGAAAGTAATCAACTTCAGACAGAGATTAATAACTTAAGTAATATTGAAGATGTAGTTAAACTCGTTCAAAATGAACTTGACAATCTAGAAAGAATTTATATTAGCGAACTCAATATAACTCAAGTGCGTTTGGCTGCATTTTTCTTAGATGTGTTGCGTCAGTCAATCCCCACTCTTGCGGCAGTTGAAATTGCTCAGATTGAGGCAGCAGAACATCAACAAATTACTAATCTGGCGTTTACGTCTTCCCCCAATAGATTAATTTTGAAAGTGCTAAAAGTACTACTTTATGCAGGTATTTTATGTTGGTTATTTTATCTAACAAATACCACTCCAGGCGCATGGATGGGGATTTTACTGGCTTCTGTGCTGCTAGGATTGGAGGTGGTGCTGCAACTTGATAAAAATGGTTCAAGCTTACCGGAGGTCAGGGAACTAACTAAACCTATCCTCAAAGTAGATAGCACAATTCTGTTAGCTCAACTGAGTGATGCACTCAACACTATCGATTTAGTAGTTGCTAGATTTGCTGACTCTGACAAAGCCAAAGATGAACGGAATATGGAAGAATTGCCGGAACTCTTGAATTTCTTGCAAAGACTTATGGGTGCATCGTCTTTGAATAAACCCCAGATGGTGATGGAACTAACGAAACTTTTGCCACAAGTTTTGATGTCTCAAGGGATTCGCGCTCAAATTTACCAAGCAAAAGAACCTGATAGCGATCGCACTTATTTTGACTTTGAGCCAAGTATCGACCCTGATAACCAAGATTATGTCACGATTACGCCAGCTTTGTTGAGAGGCGATCGCTTGCTAAGACGGGGTAGGGTAATTGAGCCAGCATACTCGCAAGCCAGAGAATCATAGACAATATGTAGTATGGAAATTTTAGAAATAGTCGGTTTTGATTTGGGACACGGTGAAACAGCAGTTGCTAAGGCAATTGTGGAGAGTATCGAACCGCCCCAAATGTTGGAGATTAATAACAAAAAAAACCAAATCACAGCACTGGGTTGGCATCCTCAATTAGGTTATCTAGTCGGTGAACAAGCCTTAATTCAAGCTGGTGTGACGCAACTAGCAATTACTTTCAAGGAAAAACCCAATAACGATGCCAAATATCGCAAAACCATTAGTACTTTTATTGCCACCTACTACCACCTACTAAAAGAAAGTAGGCAAATTGAAACTCAAGACAATACTTACTTTTACGTTGGTTGTCCTTCAGGATGGTCAGTGAAAGAACGTTCAGAATATCGACAACTACTACAACAAGCCGGCATTGCTCTGCTAAATGTTGTTCCCGAATCAAGGGCAGCTTTTATGCAGGCCAAGGAAGCCGGAAAACTAGAATATGAAAAACTTATTTCGTCAGTATTAATTGTTGATATTGGTTCTTCAACTACAGACTTTACCTTAGTTAAAAGCTTACAAGAAATACCTTTAGATTTTGGTAATAATGCTTTAGGAGCATCTTTAATTGATAAAGCTATTTTTAATAAAACCCTCGCCAAACACGAACAAAAGTCATTACTAGAAAAAGTATTTCAGGAATATCCCCATCATCAAGCGCGTTGTGAATTAGCCTGTCGCAAAGCTAAGGAAGATTACTTTTCTAACGAACAGCTTTATAGCGATTCTCAATCCTTTGCACGTGGCTTTGAATCTATCAACGAACAGATTTATTTTATCCCCCAAGTCAACAAATTAATGATGGCAGAAATATTGAACCAACCTTTACCCGAACTAGGGGAAAAAAGTTGGTTGCAATCATTTCACTCAGCATTAAAGGAAGCAAAACAAAAGTTAGACCAGCAAGGTATCACACCGAAACTAGTGTTAATGACTGGTGGTGCATCTCGAATGAAATTTACCCATCAACTTTGTCAGGAATTTTTCCCTGAACCACAAACCCTGCTGCGTCCAGACCCAGAGCCAGAAAGATGTATTGCCTTGGGTTTAGCGCGGGTGGGACGCTGGGACTTACGAGCTAATGCTTTTAAACAAGAAGTCAATAAACTGTTGGAATCCAACCAACTCAAAGAATTGATTGGTAAACATATTCCAGAGTTAATAGAATCCTTGACCAAGCCATTAGCCGAGGGGTTAATTGAGAACGCAGTTAGACCAGGAGTAAAAGATTGGCAAAAAAACCAAATCCGTACTTTAGCTGATTTGGAAACCTCGATGAAGCAGCGAGCAGAAAAGTGGCTGCAAAGTGATATAGCTCAAAAGATAGTTAACAACCAATGTATCAGTTGGTTTAATCAGAAAATTCAACCAGATTTAGCCGCAGAAACTGACCCGATATGTCGCAAGTTCCATATACCCAGAAGCAGTTTGAGATTTGAAGATAGTATTGAGCCTGCTTTAGTTAACCCAGAGTTGCGTATTGGAGACGCTATCTTAGGCGAAACCGTAGCATTCATCGTTAATGTCTTAATTGGTGGTGGTACTCTCGCCAGTATCATCACTCTCATACTGACTGGACATTTGACCTGGCCTATTGCATTAGTTTACGGGGCTTCGGTAATAGCAGCAGGTATGGAGCTAAATCGAGAGACGGTGAAAGAGGCAATTAAAACAAATGTCAATGTTCCTAGTTGGATTCGTTCTAGTTTTTTGAATGACCGGAAAATTGAAGATATGTGCAAACAAGTTAAGCCTGAGTTAGACAAGGTTATTCAAGAACAATTGACAGCCAATCAAGATGCTTTTAACGAACTAATTAGTAAAGTTGAGCAAGGACTACAAAAAGCTCTTTCTAATAAGGTGCAAGAGGCAATAATTTTGATTCAATAATGTATCTAAATTGTCAATTTGCTTGTATAACTGTTTTAGAGATTAAGGTTTAATTTATAAATCATCTTTTAACAGCCACAAATACTTGTGAAATATGAGTCTTTTTTGTTTATGATTGGATAAAAAATCATAAGCTCGCTATTCTAATACCGTTTCTTAATGAAGATACACTTTATTCCATACTGTAGAAACGTTGCACGCAACGTCTCTACATCATTTATTTGACGCAACTTCATATAGAGTTGGTATAAGCAATAATACTGAATAAATAGCATAGCGGCGATGACTCACCACATCTTTAAAGCCACCACATCAACAGTACATTTAGGCGGTTTCTCCAATTTATTAGAACCAGCAATAAAAGTTGAGTCTGGCGACACCATTGATGTAGAAACTTACACAGGTTATTACATTTACGATAAAGCACCACCAGAGTTTCTCACACCGGAATTTTTGGATATCTGCCAAAATTTGTCACCGGAACGCAAAATTGCCGCCGGGCCGCATCTACTGACCGGGCCAATTTATATCAAGGATGCTGAACCAGGGGATGTTTTAGAAGTACAATTAGAGGCGATCGCACCTAGTTTACCTGTTGGGTTTAATGCAATTCGTTCAGGTTGGGGAGCCTTACCCAATCAGTTTACTCAACCAGCTTTAAGATTTATTCCCTTAGATTTAGCTAATAACACTGCTGAATTCCCTCTCAATAGCGGGATTAAAATTCCCCTCAAGCCTTTTTTTGGTATCCTTGGTGTCGCTACCCCAGAAGATTCTCGCTCATCCGTTCCCCCTGGCTATTATGGCGGTAACATAGACAACCGTGAACTCCAAGCAGGCTCTCGCATATTTTTGCCGATATTTGTCCCTGGCGGCTTATTTTCCCTTGGTGACGGACATTCAGCCCAGGGGGATGGCGAAGTTAATGTGACGGCGATTGAAACTTCCATGAATGGCCGTATCCAGTTAACACTACGCAAAGATTTGCACTTCACTACACCCATTGCAGAAACGCCCACTGATATCATCACAATGGGGTTTGCACCAACTTTAGATGCAGCATTAGAACAAGCCCTGAAAAATATGATTGATTTTCTGGAACGTTTCGTCAATTTATCTCCAGAAGATGCTTATGTTTTGTGTAGTTTAGCGGTGAATTTTCGTATCACTCAAGTTGTGAACAGTCCCAATAAAGGTGTGCATGGTTTACTACCGAAAAAATTGTTTGAGGAAGCCGTGAGCGTAAAGCATTTTATTCCGCCTCTTGCCACCCATCTATTGAAGCCAAGAGAATATTTACTAGAGGATGGTCTATCATCTCTTTAAAAGCTTCTATTCCTCCAGCCTTCAATGCGCCAACTACTCGCGCTTTTAAAGTGGGATTGCTTTCAATTTCATCTACAACCTTAGCCACAACTGTCATCTTTTCCGATGTGGTTGTTGTGGGGTTTGTTTGACTCAGTTGATTGAGTAGCTGTTGAATTTCTGCGGCTGCTGCTGCCAAATTCTGCCTTTGCTGTGGACTGTTATTATTAATGTTTCCAGTGGCGATTTGCTGCCCGGTTACAGTATCAGCATTTACCAGACCACCACCGAATTGGTTGTTATGGAAAACTTGTTTTGCGCTTTCGGACATGACGGTATCTCCCTGGTTTTGATAGGTTTGGGCATAAAAGCTAGGACGCTGTAAAGCTGTCATCACCATAGTTTGTAAATCAGAAATTCTGCTATCTTTTTCGGCTATGAGCGCTTGTAATTCTTGCTGTGCTAGAGTGTGCAGTTGATTATATGTAGTGAAATATTCGGCACTGAGTTCAGATTTATCAGCGTGAGTTGCGGTTTTGGCTCGCAACAGAATTTTGTCTTGTCCGCGTTTCTCCATTGCGACTATTTCTAGTTCAGCCTCAGGATGATTCTCAGCTAGTTCCTTAAAAGAAATGGCGATCGCACGAGGATCAACACCCTGATTATGGTATAAATCAAGTGTGTCAAAAATTGGTTGAATAAAATCACCAAACTCTCCATCTGCAAAGACTTCTTGGCGGTTATCAGGTTTACGATGGGGGTCTGGATTATCTTGAGTAGGCAATCGCATATAAACATATTCACACCGCACGCCATCAAATTTGGTATCGGTAGTAATCCCCCAGTCTTCAATGTAGGCTCCGGTGAGTATTGCACCGGTGAAATCTGTACCATCCAGTTGGGTTTGTACCAACTTTGCTCTAGATAAATCTGCGTCTTGTAGGTTGGCTTGGCTCAAGTCTGCACCGATAAAACTGGCATCTGCTAAATTTGCACCTTGTAAGTTAACTCCGCGCAAATCTTGACGCTCAAGCTGCTGCTCTCGTCCTTGCCCAGTGATTAATAGTTGGTGTATTTTCGTGTTTTGCAGGTAAGTGAAACCAGGAAGTATACGGTCAAGTTGATTAACTTTGTGGAAACTAGTACGTGTCAGGTTTGCTTTTCTAAAATCTGTACTTAAAAGTACAGATCCCGTAAAATTAGCATCAGTCAAATTAGCATTGCGAAAGTTCGTTCCTCCTATGGTTGCTAGAAAAATCACAATAGTACGCATCCACTTATCTATTTCATGATTTTTTAAGATCCGGTGACCAATATAAGTGGAAAATCCGATAAATACCGATGCAAATACCAACGCTAGAAATCGCGCCTCAACTACCGCACCTCTTCCCATCGTTGAATAAATAAAAGCGCCGAGGATTGTAGACACCAAAACACCAAGTACGCTGAAAGTCCCAAACAAATCCCAGGCTTCCGCAATAGCTATAGCTCCGAGTATGACACCAGTGAGCATACCAATCATGGAAAAGGCAAAATACCCCGCACCACTGCCAGTTCCAGACCCGGATGTTAATACACCGCCTATAAACGCCAAAATTACTAAAAGCCCTAAAACATAAAAAGCATCTGTCAAACTTTTGCTAATACCAACCGTAAAAAAGATAGCAAATCCGGTAATCAAGAATACACCAGTTGCTCTATTTAACCAATTCGGATTCACCAGTAAAAACCCCAGATAACCGCCTGCAAATGCACAAATCACCCCTGATATTAGTGCTAGCGATAAACATATAACGGCTAAACAAGTTCTCCAATTGTTTTGCAGTCCCGTTTTGGTACAGCTAAAATTTGCCCCTCGCAGATTGGCTCCACTAAAATCTACGCCTTGAATATCTGCGTAACTAAAATTGACTCCTACAAGATTTTGACCTTTAAAAGAGCGACCTCTAAGATTTTGGTGGGAAAAATCTTGGGGCATAGCAATAACAATAGATGTTAGAGTTGATACAGAATACATCTAGAGTACGCGCTTTTAGCCGATTTGGCACGATATTTATGTTGTTGACTGTTGACAGACTTGAAAGCCTCTTATTGTCAGGGTTTTATCTTAGATTCATGTCCGAATTTTGTAGATAAAAGGAATTGTTAGCGATCGCACATCTAAGATCCCGACTACCCTAAGACGAACCTGCGTATTTTTTGTCAACAGTGAAAACAGCCTCTAAACCAATCTTGTCACCTAAAATTATTTGTAATTCACAGAGAAATCACACGTTTGTATGTCTAATTTACTTGTACAACTGTTGCTAATTGGACTGGCTGCTGGTGTTGCTGGAGGAATGTTTGGCATTGGTGGCGGTGCAATTATGGTACCAGCAATGGTTCTATTAATGGGACTTGATCAAAAATTTGCCACTGGTACGTCTATTGCAGCCCAAATCTTACCCATTGGACTTTTAGGCGCAGCAGTTTACCATCGTAGTGGCAATATTAATTTTAAGTACGCTGTAGTTATTGCAATTGGCTTGTTAGTTGGCAACTTATTTGGCGCGATGTTTGCCAATCAGCCATTTATTACCAGCGAAACCATGAAAAAACTATACGGCATCTTTTTGCTAGCCATTGGTTTCCGATATTTATTAGTCCGTTAGTTGAAGGATTAGGGGTGTGAGGGTGTAAGGGTGTAAGGGTGTAGGAGTTTAACAGCTTTGAACCCCTAAACCCCTAAACACCTATCCCCCTATTCCACCTGTTGAGTCGGGAAAGCGCCTGCTTGTACGGCTAAGTTTACATTTCGACCATTGCGCCATAATTCTAGCTGCAATTGTCCACCGACTTGAGCGTTTTCCACGGCTCTTTGTACATTGCTAGCATCCGTAACAGCTTGGCCGTTCAGCTTTTGAATAACATCGCCAGCGCGTAACCCTGCTCTTGCGGCTGGCGAATTTGGCATGACTCTGACCACTAAAACACCCTTGTCTGTATCAACACTCAAACCACTATTGGGGTCAGAGTTAATGTTTTGTCTGACTTGGGGTGTTAATCCTACCATTTGAATACCCAGGTAAGGATGCTGTACTTTACCTGTGGCTATAAGTTGATTAGAAATACGTTGTGCTGTTTTGATAGGGATGGCAAAACCTAGACCCTGCGCGCCTTGAATAATGGCGGTATTCATCCCAATAACTTCACCACGATAGTTCAGCAAGGGGCCACCAGAGTTACCTGGATTAATTGCTGCGTCAGTTTGAATATATTCTACACGCTTATCTGGTGCGCCAATTTGATTGCTGGTACGTCCAGTTGCACTAATTATACCTGTGGTGACGGTGTTATCTAAACCTAAAGGATTACCAATAGCGATCGCCCATTGTCCAGGTTGTAATTGGTCAGAATTACCCACTGCTAAGGTCGGCAAGTTATTTGCCTGAATTTTGACAACAGCTACATCTGTTAAATTATCTGTACCTAATACTTTACCTTGAAAACTGCGCCCATCTTTGAGGATGACTCGCACCGTATCTGCACCATCAACAACGTGAGCATTGGTAAGAATACTACCATCAGCACTAATAAGAAATCCGGAACCAGTACCCCGTTGTACTCTCTCTTGTTGTTGAGGTAGTTGGGAACCGAAGAAGCGACGGAAAAATGGGTCGTTAAATTCGGCTGGTAATCGAGATGTGACAGTCCGAGACGCTTCAATACGCACCACAGCCGGCCCTACTTTCTGCACCACTTGAGTCACAAAGTTGGGGTCTGTGTTATTTCCTAATGGCGGTGCTGCATCTACTCGGCTCACCGCCAAGTCAGATGCTTTTTGTGCCAATTGTTGCTGGTTTCCTGCTAAATATCCACCAGCTAAAGTCATACCAGATCCCAGCAGTACTAGTGATAGAGATGCAGCCGCTTTTTTCCAAGGTGCGTGATTCTGGTTTTTAGGATTTAACGGTTGAGATTCATCGTGTACTTGGTTTTGCATGGCCTTGAGCGAGGAAACTATGTTTATTATTACTTTAGATAGCATTTATGACAGTTTTGTTGCTTTGTTATTGCTTTTTGATGAAGAGTTGCAATATTTCTCGGTTTGGTGACGCTCAACTTACATAAGGAAGGCTAGGGGTTGGGGAGTCGTGTTGTATTAATTGGAACTCAATGTGTTGAGTGTAACGAGCCTATTTTGGCGTTGCATAAATCCGGGATGATTTCTGTCACGCAGAGGCGCAGAGAGGATTAAGAGTTTTAAATTTCAATCCCTAATAGGGATTTTAGTTAATTGCAATGATTACTTATTCCACAACGACCCACAACCAGCAAGTTTCAATCCCTAATAGGGATTTTAGTTAATTGCAATTGTAACCGCTTTTTTTACATCTGAAATAGGAATGCCAGTTTCAATCCCTAATAGGGATTTTAGTTAATTGCAATGGATGAATGTTGTGTACGAGAGTTTTCCTTGGGGTGTTTCAATCCCTAATAGGGATTTTAGTTAATTGCAATTTAATGATTTCAATCCAGATTCAGAGAGTATTTTGTTTCAATCCCTAATAGGGATTTTAGTTAATTGCAATTTTGGACATGTCTTCAATACAAAGTCTCCTCTTCTGTTTCAATCCCTAATAGGGATTTTAGTTAATTGCAATTTCTTTTTTAGCTTCATCAGTTAGTTGTTTTTGAGTTTCAATCCCTAATAGGGATTTTAGTTAATTGCAATAGAAACTATAGAGAGAATGTACAAGCTCCCATATAGTTTCAATCCCTAATAGGGATTTTAGTTAATTGCAATCCAGCACTCTTCTGTAATCCAGTGGAAGTAGCCTGTTTCAATCCCTAATAGGGATTTTAGTTAATTGCAATTGTAGTGTCTTTAGTTGGTGGGGAGGATGGACCCAGTTTCAATCCCTAATAGGGATTTTAGTTAATTGCAATCTTAGATTCTGCCATACGAGCGAGGGCTACTGGCAGTTTCAATCCCTAATAGGGATTTTAGTTAATTGCAATCTGTATTCTAATCAATTTAGTCTGCCTTAGAGTAGTTGTTTCAATCCCTAATAGGGATTTTAGTTAATTGCAATAATTTTCCCTTCTGCCCTCTGCCCAGCCTGACGGCGTTTCAATCCCTAATAGGGATTTTAGTTAATTGCAATATGGTAGCCACACCAGAGAAGATAAAGCCAGTAAAGTTTCAATCCCTAATAGGGATTTTAGTTAATTGCAATGGGGAAATAAGGGGAATCGATGGTGATCATTAGGCGTTTCAATCCCTAATAGGGATTTTAGTTAATTGCAATCAAAGTAAGCAAAATGTAATAATGGCTCCCAGAAAAAGTTTCAATCCCTAATAGGGATTTTAGTTAATTGCAATGTGGGATGTCAAAAAAGAGCGGTGTTTGGGAACAAAGTTTCAATCCCTAATAGGGATTTTAGTTAATTGCAATCATGTCTCACCACAAAAAAGCACACAATATGGTTAGTTTCAATCCCTAATAGGGATTTTAGTTAATTGCAATGGCTCAGGCGTGGAGAGCTTGATGTATTTGGTTTTCAAGGTGCGGTTGCGTGAACTTGTGACTAAGGTAGCTGTTGAGCGATCGCTTTGTCAAGAGGTAGTACCTAAAAAATATGTGGAAATCAGTGACCGTAAGAGATTTGGTGATTGCGTCAACCTCATAGCGAGTCAAAACCACTTCAAACCCATAGGGGATAAGCTTTTCCAGCAGAAAATCTCATCAGTTTGAAAAAACATCTATGGGTTGACGCAAAGTTACTGCTTACATCACCACTGGTTGTAGAGAATTGGCTACTTTCTGCGTTAGCCATTGATACCAAATATCTAATCCTACACCTGTAGTTGCAGAAACTTGGAAAACCTGCATATTGGGATTTACTTGCTGTACATATTCTAGACAACGCTGCACATCAAACTGCACATAAGGTAACAAATCAGTTTTGGTGAGAATCATAATCTCACTAGCACGGAACATATGGGGATATTTAATTGGTTTATCTTCGCCTTCCGTCACCGAGAGAATGACAACTTTTGCCTGTTCGCCTAAATCAAACAATGCTGGACAAACTAAATTACCGACATTTTCAATCATTAAAACTGAGTTAATGGGTGGGTTTAATTGTTGTAAACCTCGTTCAATCATAGAAGCATCTAAATGACAGCCTGTACCAGTATTAATTTGAACAACTTTACATCCTGTTTCCTTGATTTTTTGGGCATCATTAATTGTTTCTTGGTCGCCCTCAATGACGGTTATAGGTAATTTATGTTTTAAATCATTAATGGTGCGAGTTAAAAGAGTTGTTTTTCCTGCACCAGGGGAACTCATTAGATTGAGGGCGAGAATATTTCGACCTTTAAACCATCCCCGATTTTGGGCGGCTAATAGGTTATTTTTTCCTAAAATCTCTTGTTCTAAAGATATAGTTGTGCCGTGAATTTTTGCATGAATTTGCGATGGTTCATTGTCATGATGATGGGAGTGAGTAATCACAGTCCCATCTGGCAAATTATGGGTATGGTGATGGTGATTATGTTCCATCTCACCTGTTTGTAAATTAGTGATTGTGCCTTCAGCATCATCAGAACAACCGCAGGTTACACACATACTTCCTCAATTTCTATCTCTTTAATTTTCAGTTCTTCGCCGGTAATTAAATCTAAATGCACACTACCACAATTACATATTCCAAATGGTTTCTCTAAAGCAATTTCTGCACCACATTGGCGACATTTAGCTAAACCAGGAATCTCCAAAATCTCTAATACTGCACCTTCCAAGACTGTACCTTGGCTACAAATATCAAAACAGAATTTTATCGCATCTGGCATAATAGCTGAAAGTTTGCCAATTTCTAGCAAAACTCGGCGCACTTTTGCACCATGAGCATATTCATTAACAATGGCTACGATATTTTGCGTAATTCCTAGTTCGTGCATGAAACGCTCTACTTGTTATCAACAAATCCGTGGTAGTTGATCGCCTACTAGCATATCAATAATCCGTTCCGTACCAAAAGTAGTTTTTAGAAACACTACTCCTGGAGGAGAAGCAATAACCTCACCAATAATACACGCATCTTTACCCGCCGGGTGAGACTTCATTGCAGATAAAACTGTGTGCGCTTGTTCACCCCTAACCACTACTACTAATTTGCCTTCATTAGCTAAATATAAAGGGTCTAAACCCAAAATTTCACAAATTCCTTTGACTTCTTCACGCACGGGTATGGATGCTTCATTAATGCGTATTCCCACATTAGAAGTTAGGGCAAATTCATTTAGGACTGTCGCTAAACCTCCTCGTGTAGCATCCCGCATGGCGTGAACTTGGGGACAAACATGGAGAATAGTTGCTACTAAATCATGCAACGGTTGACAGTCACTTTCTATATTTGTTTCTAAAGCTAATTCCCCACGAGCGATTAAAATTGCTGCCCCATGATTGCCTAACTCACCATTAACAATTATGGCATCCCCTGGTTGAATGTTGTGTGCAGAAATATTAATGCCACTGGGAATAATACCAATACCAGCAGTGTTGATAAAGAGTTTATCCGCACAACCACGATGAACAACTTTAGTGTCACCTGTGACAATTTGCACTCCAGCTTTTTGGGCGGCTATTTTCATGCTGGTAGCGACACGGCGGAGGGTTTCTGTTGGTAATCCCTCTTCTAAAATTACGCTACAGGTAAGATATAAGGGTTTAGCACCACTCATGGCTAAGTCATTAACTGTGCCGTTTATGGCTAATTCTCCTATATCACTACCAGGAAAAAATAAGGGGTCTACAACATAGGAATCTGTGGTAAAAGCTAGCCTATCTCCCTGTTGTAAAAGACTAGATAAATCCAAGCTGGCTTGGTCTTCTAATTGTGAGAGGAGAGGATTATCAAAATTACTAACAAAGATATCATCAATTAGGTCGCGCATGGCTTTACCCCCGCTACCATGTGCCAAATTAATGTGAGTATCTTTTACTTTAGCTGGGCGACGGCGGACTTGTTCGATTTTTTGAAACAGGGGATTTGATACTGAGTTAGTGTTTGAAAAGTCCATTTTTTATCATTCGTAGTTTGTAATTAAGAGAGTATTTATTAAGATTTCTGTGTCAGTTGTCAGTTGTCAGTTGTTGAAAGGATATGGTCTAATACTCCAACCCCTTGTGGCGTGGTTTTTACATATAGGACTAGTATTTGATTTTTGAAACATACGTAGGGTGGGCATTGCCCACCCTACAGATACTTAGATATTTTCAATAATCAAATCGGATTCCCATATCTTTGCCACTGACTACTGACCACTGACCACTGACAAAACTCTATCCCCTTGTGGGTGGAGTTTTTATCTACCTGTTTCATCGTGTCTTCCACGATGCCTATCACAATGCAAGATACCATTCACAGCCCAATTTTCGCGTTCAAATTCATCAATGTGAACGGTTATCCATTCCGGTTTAGTATCTAAAGCAGTTACTAAAGCATTAGTAATGGCTTCTACTAAATGCCGTTTTTTTTCGATGGAGTGTCCTCTAGCAATTTTAACGGTGACAAATGGCATACTAATGTCCTCGCAGTGTTGTTGTGTGGAGTGTGTCGCTGCTTTTTTGGAGGTTATGACGAGATAGTCACTTTTGGCTTTTCGGCTGCTTGTTTTTGTAACGTTGTCGAAAATCTGCCATATTTATAGTATGCGGCACAAGCTCCTTCTGAGGACACCATGCAGGTACCTATTGGTGATTCTGGTGTGCAGGCTGTACCAAATACCTTACACTGCCAAGGTTTGAGGACTCCTTGAAGAATTTCGCCACACTGACAGGCTTTATGGTCGGCAACTTTTAGGTTAGGAATAGTAAACTTTAATTCAGCATCAAATTGGGCATATTCTGGGCGAATTTTTAACCCAGAATCCGGGATTTCGTCTAAGCCACGCCATGCAAATGTTTCCCGAACTGCAAACACTTTGTGCATGGCTTCTAGTGCTATTTGATTTCCGTCTTTTTGGACTAATCTATTATATTGATTTTCTACTGCACAGCGATTTTCTCTTAGTTGCTGTAACAACATCCAAATTGATTGGAGAATATCTAATGGTTCAAAGCCGGAAACAACAATTGGTTTATGATATTTCTGGGCAATAAATTCATAAGGTTCAGTACCAATTACCATACTCACATGACCAGGGCCAATAAAGCCATCTAGCTGCAAATCAGGGTTATTTAATAAAGCTTGCAGGGCGGGAATGACGAGGACGTGATTAGAAAACATACTAAAGTTAGTAATATTTTCTGAAGCAGCTTGGAGGATGGTAAAAGCGGTGCTGGGGGCTGTGGTTTCAAAGCCTAAAGCGAAGAATACAACTTCTTTATCAGGGTGATTTCTCGCAATTTGCAGGCTATCTAGGGGAGAGTAAACCATGCGGATATCTGCGCCCGTGGCTTTGGCTTGCAGGAGGCTGGTTTTGGAACCGGGGACGCGCATGGTGTCGCCAAAGGTTGCTAAAATGACGTTAGGATTTTGAGCAATAGCGATCGCATCATCTAATCTCCCTTTAGGCATAACACAGACTGGACAGCCAGGCCCGTGAATCAGTTCTATGTTGGCTGGTAAGATTTCTTCAATACCATATTTAAAAATAGAGTGAGTATGCCCGCCGCATACTTCCATAATCTTGATATGTTTATCTAATTGCTGGCTAAGTTTTTCTATCTCACGGCGTAAGGCTTCAGCTTTGTCTGGTTCCCGAAATTCATCGACGTATTTCATATATGGGGACTGGGGATAGGGGACTGGGAGATGAATCAATTCAAAATTCAAAATTCAAAATTTAAAATTTAAAATTTAAAGACAGCTACAATGGGTTGGTTTTTAAATCTTTGCGCCTACCCTGCGGATTCCGCGTTAGCGGTATGCGTGATACAAAAACCATCCCACTAAATCAACAACGCCAAAAAATTAATTACTAACTTCTGCCTGAAATGTGGCGATTTCTTGTAATAACTTTAAAGTTTCGGCTGCTTCTTGTTCGTTGATTCTATTCATAGCAAAGCCTACATGAACTAATACCCAATCTCCTAAACAAGCTTCGGGTGGATGTTGTTCGTCTACTATACAGGCGATATTGACTTGGCGTTTTACTCCACCAACATCGACGATGGCTAGTTTGTGGTTGATGTCGGTGATTTCAGTGATTTGTCCGGGGATTCCTAAACACATTTTTTTGGTTCTTTGGTGGAGAGTGAAGCAAGATTTTTTCACGCAGAGGCGCAGAGAGTTTTTATGAGTATTTAAGGATGTTTAATATTAATATTTTTTCATTAATCTGGCGGCTGTGATGATTGCTTGACCTAGTGATAACCCGCCGTCGTTTGTAGGAACTAAGCTATGAGTAAGTATGTTGATTCCTAAGTTTTGTAGCTGCTGAGTTACTAGTTGCAATAAGATACTGTTTTGAAACACTCCTCCTGTTAGGGCGACTTGCTTAAATAAGTTTTGTTGACGAAGATGTTTGACTGTTTCCACAATGACATTAGCCAAACTTAAATGAAATTTGGCAGCAATAACTTGTTGAGGAGTTTGCTGCTGTAAGTCATCAAGCAATAATTGCCACATGGAACATGAGTCTATACAATAAATATTATCGGAAAAGGTAAACTGAAAGGGATAAACTGCTGTTTCTTTAGGATTATTTAAGGTGTGGATATCAGCTATAGCTTCTAGGGCGATCGCTGCTTGTCCTTCGTAGCTACATTTTTCTGGACAAATGCCAATAGCCCCAGCTACAGCATCAAAGAGTCGTCCTACAGAAGAAGCTAAAGGAGTATTAATACTTTGTTCTATAAGTTGATTGATGAGATTTATCGGCTGTTTTTGCAAAAATTTAATAATTTCTAATTCATAGTAATTTAATTGACAATCATCCCAAAGATTGGCACTTAATAAATGAGCATAGGTATTACGCCAAGGCTGATAAATTGCTTGCTCACCACCAATCATTGCCACTGGTTTAAATGTAGCCAGACGTTGAAATTGAGTATAATCAGCTAAAAGAAACTCTCCCCCCCAAAGTTTACCATCTGCACCGTAACCTAGTCCGTCACAAGCAATACCTAAGACTGGTGACGAATCTAAAGGAATAAGATTTTCTGCCATACAAGCAGCAATGTGGGCGTGATGATGTTGAATAAATTGCAGTTGAATCTGGTTGGCTGCCGCTAATTCTTTACCAAGTTTTGTTGAGAGATATTCAGGGTGTGAATCAAAGGCGATCGCCTCTGGTTTGTGCTGCAATAAATTTAAGTATAAATTCAATGTATCTTGATAACAATTAAACGCCAAAGCATTTTCTAAATCTCCTAAATGTTGAGATGGAATTGCTTCATTATCTCTCAGTAAACAAAAGGTATTTTTTAACTCACTACCCATCGCTAAAATCGGCGGTACATGATCAAATCCTGGTGGTAATTTTATTGGTGCTGGCGCATAACCCCTAGCACGACGCATGATTTGGATTTTATGATCAGTTACCCGCACAACTGAATCATCAACTCGATTCACAATCTCCCGATTATGTAAAAGAAAATAATCAGCTATGTGACTTAATTTTGCTTTCGCTTCATCATTATCAATACATTGCGGTTCATCAGCAATATTGCCACTTGTCAAAACAATTGGGCGATTCATCCGCTTGAGAATCAAATGATGCAACGGCGTATAAGGTAGCATGAAACCAAGACTATTTTGTCCCGGTGCGACAGTGGAAGCAATAGGGAAAGAAATTGTTTCTTGTGTCTTTTTTCCTAACAAAACAATCGGTGCAGCAGGACTAACTAATAACTCCCGTTCCTCATCATTAACAATGCAATATTTTTCAATAACAGTAATATCCCGTGCCATCAAAGCAAAAGGCTTATCATATCTTCGCTTACGCTGACGCAATTTCTCCACAGCCGCTTCTTGGGTTGCATCACAAGCTAAATGAAAACCACCAATTCCCTTAATAGCGACAATTTCACCCTTCTGTAACAAAGTACAAACAGCATCCACATCATCCAACATAGAAAACATAGAAGCCGTCACAGGTTTACCATCAGCCCGTTCTAGCCAAGCTTTAGGGCCGCAGGTGTGACAGGCTACAGGTTGGGCGTGGAAGCGGCGATTTTCAATATCATGATATTCTTTTTCACATTCAGAACACATGACAAACGCAGACATACTGGTATTACATCTGTCATAGGGAATGGCGCGAATAATACTCAACCGAGGGCCGCAATGAGTACAGTTAGTAAAGGGATAACGGTAAAAACGGCTAAAGGGGTCAAAAATTTCTCGCTGACATTCAACACAAGTAGCCGCATCAGGAGTAATTTCCGTTCTCACCACGCCACTAACACTATGAGAAATGACAAAATCATGGAAGTTCAACTCACCTTGATATGGTGTCCTGATGAGTTCATTAATTTTCGCCAGTGGTGGACATTCTTCCTGCAATCTAACAACAAAGTCCGTCACAGCCCCTTCGTCACCACATACCCGAATTAACACCCCTTCCCCATCATTACAAACATCCCCCCGCAACCCACAAGCCTTAGCCAGACGGTACACCGTAGGACGAAAACCCACCCCCTGGACAGTTCCTCGCACTCGAATTTCCTCAGTCGCCATAAAACTCTCCTCCCCCCTCTGCGCCTACCTCAGCGTCCCTCGGCGTTAAAAAAGCGCCACAACAAAACCCGATTATTCCCAGAATCAGAAATCACCGCCGTACTACCGCAAACCTTCACCCCATAACACCAATTCAAACTATCCCTTGTAGGCAACCCAAAATGCCGATTTTCACTTTTACTTTGAAAAGAATTTTGGCCGATGATGCCATCAGCGATCGCCCCCTGCAATAATAATATTGACTCTGGCTTTCTCCATCCTAGCAACCGAGAATTAGCCGTATCCGCCACCAGCAACCAATCCGCAGTCGCCGCCACCCCATAGGGCATACTCAAACTACCAGCACTAGGAAAATAAACCCCTTGGTTCATCTCCACCAAATCAAAACTTTTCTGCCCCAACACCACCGCACAGGGGACATTATTTTCGGTAGGTATCCCCTGCCAAATCATCACCCGATTATTACCCGCATCGGTAACAACTAAATTATCATCCCAAAAAGCAATATCATGACACCAGCGCATACTCCCAGCCGTGGGGGAACGGCCACCATTCTCATTGCGAGATATCATATCTGGCTGTCCCAAAACTATATCAGCCGGTTGCCCATTTTCTGTTGGTAACTCCTGCCAAATCAACAACCGACGATTACCAGTGTCAGCCACAAATAATTTTCCCTGATGATATGCAACCCCATAAGGCCAGTGCATAGTATTCGCATCTGGTGATTGCTTACCCCGATTTGGTTCATTCTCAGAAAAATTCCCTTGTCCCAATACCAAATCCGCCGGCACATTGCTATCTTCCGGTATTTTGTGCCAAATCAAAACCCGGTGATTCCAAGCATCAGCAATTGCCAAACCTCCACCACAGACACAAATCCCCGTCGGTACACTCACAGTAGCCCTACCTGGCGTACCCTTAGCATTTTGTCCCTCATGATAAAAATCTGGCTGTCCAATCACCCAGTCAGCCGGTTGACTATCCGTTGTAGGTACGTGTCGCCAACCCAACAATCGATGATGTCCCGTATCTGACACCCATAACGCCCCTGTTTCCGCCACCAAACAAGCACCACGGGGGCCGAACATGGTGCTAGGAGTAGGCGCTAGGGGAACAGCTAGTAATTCTGGGTTAGGAATATCACCTAAAATCACCACCGCCCCTAGAGATGAAAGGGGGAGATTTGCTGGATTTTTTGCTAATTCTGGTTGCAAAGTCTTATAGTAATTTGTTGACAAAATCTAGGGGTTTAAATCCCCGTCACAATAAGGAAAAAGCGAATTGCTTCAATTTCTTTTTTGAATTTTGAATTGGTATTACTTCACCGCAATCACCGTCATAATTTCTGGACACAGTGCCTTAATCGCCTGTTCCACCCCTTGAGATAAGGTCAAAGTAGAAGCCGCACAGTTACTACAAGTCCCGATAAACCGCACCTCTACCGTATCTGGTGGTTTAATTGCGACTAACTCCACATCCCCATGATGGTCTTTCAACCCTGGACGTACCTCTGCCAACGCAGCTTGCACACGTTGTAAAAGCGGTGGTTGGGGCTGTTTCACCAACCCATGATAAAGTAGAACCCCATAAACCACCTCATCCTGCACCGCATTTTGTAAAGCTGGCAAACATTCCTGCTTGACACTTTTAATTAACCGCCTCAAAGCTTCCTGATGTAAATCCTCAATCGCCCTTTTCAAGCCAACTACCACCCCACGTTGAGTTTCATCCCACTGTGAGATAATCGCTTCATAGCGGCTAATTTCTGTCACTAAATCTTCTAAATTTGTCATTTGTTAGCAACATATCAACATATCATTGGCTGAAGAAGACGCGATTAATCGCGTCTCTACAAGTGGCTTACCCGGATTTCTGCCCCTACCTCATGTAACGCCTGGGCTACCGCTTCCGCCTGTTCCATTTGCTGACATTGACTAAATATCTCCCAAGCCTCTTGATAATAAGCACGGGCTTGTAAAAGATTTTGGGAATTACCTAACTCTGGCTTTTCGGGGTCATCAGGTAAATTGAATAAAGCATTAGCCTTATTGGCAATTGTGTTGGCATATTCCACAGGTGTACCTTGACAAGTACGCACCTTTAATGCTTCATTATAAGCGGCGATCGCCCGTAAATTATTTTCCACAGGATGGGAACTGGGTAAATATTGCAAAGCATTACCCAAGTTATTTTGCAACATCGCATATTCCCTGGGGTGGTCAATCAAGTTAATTTGCTTGAGTGCTGACTCAAAAGTCTGTACAGCCAAACCTGCATAGAGATTTTGCTGTTCTGCACCCCCCGACATGGAAAGATAGGCGATCGCAATATTATTCGCCAAAATCGCGTATTCTTGAGGATAATCCTGACTCGTAAATACCCCCATCGCCTCCTGATAAGCAGCGATACTATCGGTTATCCTCGCCAAATTAAAAGGCACTAAAGACTGCAACACCAACCCGAAATTCATCTGGGCTTCTGCAACTTCCACCGCCCCAGCCAACTGTCGCAGAACTGGTAACGCCTCCTCATAACCAGCTTTAGCTTGTAGCAGCAATTCCGCCCCCACATCAGGAATCGACTTCAACGCCCCAGCCATTCCCGCCTGAGAACGGGCTTTCCATAAAGAATAATCCTCACTGCACATTTTAATGGCTTGCTGATATAACTCAACAGCATTCCATAAATCCCCAGGCGTTTTAGGTTTTTTCTGCAAACCTTGTGCCAATTCAATCAACATCTGAATTTTCTCTTCAGTTGTCGCTGACTCCGATGCAATGGCTGCCAATGCGGCTTTTACTGTTGAATCTGTAATGCTGGGTGTCATTTAAAGTGAATTATGAGGTAGGAGAAACTAGTAGTTTTTCAGGAACCATCACCATTTTCTAGGTAAATATACAGCTTGTTTACAGACAAAAAGGGATGAAAAATCAATATTTTTCAGCCCCTAATCTCTAGGCAACAGTTTCTATTTTTCAGTTTGGTGATTAATCAATACTAATCTGACAATCAACCCTACTTTGACAAGTAAACAACAAATCACTTCATTTTGAAATCTTTGAGAAGAAATGGCATGATTATACCTGTAGTTAAACTAGAGATAGTTACTGGTAAACAAAAAGGAATTTCCGCCTGAGCGAGTAATACTAGCAATAACAAACCGATAGTACTACCTATCAGAGTTTGCCTCATAAAATATATGGGGTCTCGTAGTAGCTTACCTTTCAAAAACAACCTCGCCGACAACCATCCTAATTCCAACATATTACCTCCTAATAATTACTCAAGAAATTTAGTAAACCCAGACCCAAAATAATGGCAGGAATTACCCCCGCAGGTGCAAATAATGCCCCAATTGTTGCTGAAAAACCATAGCCAATATCTTTCCCAGCCAACACCATTCCGCCAATAGCACCGCCAATCATCGATATCAAGGTGGCTACAACCAACCAAAATAATCCCGTAATCAAAGTGACATCACTTGTTACCATATTGGTCAGAAATTCACGAAGATGAGAGTTACTAAAAAATTCATTCATTAGCTATTACGCTCCTCTCTGGATTGGCAGTATCGAAAAACCTTATTAACTTTTAAATATAAAACACCATATATATAAATTCTAGAGGGTGATCATCAATCAAAAAAATCTCATCTAACAACCCAGTATTTATGCCTAAAAATTGAGCTATAAAAATTGTAAATTCACCAATTAAAATCTGTCTAAAAAACTACTATTAAAACAAATATCATTTTGATTTAACTATTGCTAAAAAATAAATTTATTTAATGATATACAATCAGATGAAAAATACTGTATTCTGAAAAGTAAACCTTAATAAACAGGTGAACCTCTACAAGCGTCAACACCTGCGTCACGCCTGATAAAACTCCACTCACAAGAGGATAGAGTTTTGTCAATAGTCAGTGGCAAAACAACTAACAACTAACAACTGACAACTGACAACTGACACACCCAGTGCGATAAACAATATACGAACTAATAGCCAATGACTAACGTACTCTGGCTGCAAGGTGGTGCTTGTTCAGGCAACACCATGTCTTTTCTTAATGCCGAAGAACCGACAGTATGCGATTTAATTGCTGATTTTGGTATCAAGGTACTTTGGCATCCTTCCTTAGGACTGGAACTAGGCGACAACGTACAAACCTTATTGTGGGATTGCATCTTAGGCAAAATACCTCTAGACATTTTGGTCTTTGAAGGTACTGTAGTTAATGCCCCCAACGGTACAGGCGAATGGAATCGTTTTGCCGATCGCCCCATGAAAGATTGGCTAACCGACCTCGCCCAAGCTGCTAGTTTTGTCGTCGCCGTGGGAGACTGCGCCACTTGGGGAGGAATCCCCGCAATGGAACCAAACCCCAGCGAATCCCAAGGCTTGCAATTCCTCAAACGCAAGGAAGGCGGCTTTTTAGGTAAAGATTTCCGTGCCAAATCAGGGCTACCAGTAATCAATATCCCTGGTTGTCCATCTCACCCCGATTGGATTACGCAGATATTAGTGGCGATCGCTACCGGACGCATCGGAGACATCGCCCTCGATGAACTCAATCGCCCCCAAACCTTCTTTAACACCTTCACCCAAACCGGCTGCACCCGTAACGTCCACTTTGCCTACAAAGCCACCACTGCCGAATTTGGACAACGCAAAGGCTGCTTATTCTACGACTTAGGCTGTCGCGGCCCCATGACTCATTCTTCCTGCAACCGCATCCTCTGGAACCGCGTCTCCTCCAAAACCCGCGCCGGAATGCCCTGTTTAGGTTGCACAGAAGCAGAGTTCCCCTTCTTCGACCTCAAACCCGGAACCGTATTTAAAACCCAAACCATCATGGGAGTACCCAAAGAACTACCACCAGGGGTAAGCAATAAAAACTATGCTGTCCTCACAATGGTTGCTAAAGACACAGCCCCCAAATGGGCAGAAGAAGACTTTTTTACAGTTTAGTCAGTGGTCAGTAGTCAATGGTCAGTTGCTACTGACAACCGACAACTAACAACCGACAACTGACAACTAACGACTGACAACTAACAAATATGACAATCAAAACATTAGATATATCACCCGTCGGTAGAGTCGAGGGTGATTTAGATGTCCGTGTGGAAATAGAAGACGGACAGGTAGTTAACGCCTGGACACACGCCGAACTATTTCGCGGTTTTGAAATCATTCTTCGTGGCAAAGACCCCCAAGCTGGACTAATTGTTACGCCCCGTATCTGCGGTATCTGCGGTGCTTCTCACTTGACATCTGCATCCTGGGCATTAGATACAGCCTGGGGTACAACCGTTCCCCGCAACGCCATCTTAGCCAGAAACCTTGGTCAAATCGTCGAAACCATCCAAAGCATCCCCCGTTATTTCTATGGATTGTTCGCCATTGACTTAACAAACAAAAAATACCGTAGTAGCCGCTTCTACGATGAAGCCGTCCGCCGCTTCGCCGCCTTTACAGGGAAATCCTATGAACTCGGCGTAACCATTTCCAGCAAACCCGTAGAAATTTACGCCCTGTTTGGTGGACAATGGCCGCACAGCAGTTATATGGTGCCTGGTGGTGTGATGTGCGCCCCCACCTTAACCGATATCACCCGCGCTTGGGCAATTCTCGAATTCTTCCGTACAAACTGGTTAGAACCAGTATGGTTGGGTTGTTCTTTGGAACGCTACGAAGAAATTCAAACTTATGATGACTTCATGGACTGGTTAGAAGCAGACATCAAACATCGTGAGTCAGATTTGGGTTTCTATTGGCGCATGGGTCTAGATATTGGTTTAGATAGATATGGCGCTGGTGTGGGTAAATACGTCTCCTGGGGATACCTACCCCATGAAGATAAATACCAAAAGCCGACCATCGAAGGACGCAACGCGGCTATGATTATGAAAAGTGGTGTGTACGATAGCTTCAGCGATACCCATACTTTGATGGATCACACCTTCACCCGTGAAAATACCACCCACTCCTGGTATGACGAAGGTAACGCAGACGTTCACCCCTTTGACCGTACCACCAAACCCACCCAGAAAAATACTAAAGACTTCAAAAATGCCTACTCTTGGTCAACGGCGGTATTACACCAAGACTTCGGACGCTTGGAAGTCGGCCCCCTAGCCCGTCAGTTAGTTGCAGGTGGTCAGCATGGTGAATCTTGGCAACACTACGACGGGTTTATCCTCGATGCTTTCCAAAAAATGGGTGGTGCTAGTATTCACTTGCGTCAAATCGCACGAGTTCACGAAATTGTCAAGTTATATCGCCAAGCAGAAAGATGTCTGCGTGAGTTCGTCTTAAATGACCCTTGGTATATCAAACCCAAAGAAAAAGACGGTCGCGGTTGGGGTGCAACGGAAGCATCACGGGGTTCTTTGTGTCACTGGATAGATATCGAAGGTGGCAAAATTAAGAATTACCAGGTGATTGCTGCGACTACTTGGAACGTCGGCCCCCGTGATAGTGAAGGGGTACGCGGCCCCATTGAGGAAGCTTTGATCGGGACTCCTATTGAAGATTCTAGAGATCCTGTGGAAGTGGGACACGTCGCGCGATCGTTTGACTCTTGTCTGGTGTGTACTGTCCACGCCCATGATGCGAAGACTGGTGAGGAGTTGGCGCGTTTTCGGACGGCTTAAATTAGTTATCAGTTATCAGGTTAATGATGAAACTGATAACTGGTACCTAATTATACATTATCTAAAATAGTGTTTCATCTTCATTCAGTGAAAAATCGTTTTGCTTATTATCCTTTGCTAAAATCACACCTGTAATTGCGCCTAAATCCAACAACTCCTCTCTATCCATAAAAATGATTTGGCGACGGGCTGCGCAATCTAAATGTTCGATTAACAAAGCTCTAGCTTGCTTAGTGATATTACTAGCAGAAATGATATAAACATGATCTAATAAATGTTTACGATTCGTTTCTGGGTCGAATATTGGATGATCTAAAGACATACGGACTTGAGCCAATATGCCGCTAATGTTACTATTTAAATTTCGACCCGCCGCATCTATTTTCTCTTTTTTTACTTGTGCGCTAAAGTAAATGAAATGACCTGTGGGAAGTTGATATTTCATCCATAAATCTTTGCCATACTCAAGTGCCTTGTCATAATGACCAGTCGCTGTTACCCGCAAGAATCCTAACTGACGAAACAGTGGAACAAGGAGTTCTTCAATAAATTTATCTTCTGAGGCTGTATTTAAAAAAGTTGTAATTTCGTTTCGTCGTTGAATCTCAGCAGGCGAAAGTGGACGTGCTTGGATTTTGGAAGTAGCTGAAGTAGTGCTGGTCTGAGTATTTTTTATATGACAAAGCCCCGTAGCATCTAGATATGCTTCAATACCCTCTCTCGCTAAAACAGAATTTAAATCAGTTAAGGCAGCATTGCGGTTAAGACCTAATTTCTGATAGTTAACTGCATCCATTAACTCTTGGATAACTCTAATCATCGAATTGGAAGGTAGATGCTGAAGTATTACCGAATCCTCATTTATTTCTTTAAGTGTATTTTCTACCCAAATTTTCCTAGTACTGCCATCATGTTGGTAAGATAAATCACAAGCAGAAAAAAACTGAGTTAATTGTGAGCTTGAGCGATATGGAAAGTTAGTCCAGTTAAATCCCCCACTTGCTCCATTACCTCCGCAGATTAATTCTGCTAAATCACTAATGGTTCTAGAAGACAGTCTCATAGGATTTGACACTAAAGCAATACTGGCGAAGAGAATGATAACATAGCTACCAAGTTCATAGATATAACAAAAATAGTTGAGAAGTTTGAGCAGTATATTTATTTACTCCATGCGCTCTCTGATCCACCACAATCAGCTATTAGCATAATTTGATAGTCTTACTAAGAGCGATCGCACAAAATACCCACAACAGGCGATCGCCTTCCCCACCACAACCAACTAATTTGCTAGTTTCTTATTTGCCAAATTTTGGGATCTCTTCGCCCGTGAAAAATTCCTATGACAATAATCCGACTTGATATAATCCGATAGTAAACAGCATAAGGGAAGCGTTGTAAAACAGCCCGGTGAACATCTTTATATACAACAGCATAAGATTCTGGCATTTGACAGATTCTATTAAGAATCTCGTCTACACAATCTAAAAATTCATCGCCAAGCCCTGCTTGCTGATTTTCGTACCAAATATACGCCTCATCGAGTTCTTCACGAACTTCTGGACGAAACACCAATACATAATCCATTATTGTCTTTTAATAGAAGCTTTAATTTCTTCCCATGTCATCACGTTGTCTGGATTAGCTTCATAATCATTAATCCGCCGATCCAGTTCTTGTTTTTGCTCTGGTGTGAGATCGAGGTAAGTCTGTTCTGCGGCGATACTGTCCCAAATGGCTTGTACAAAGCGAATGCGTTCTTCAATGCTGAGAGATTTAATCTCATTGAGAGTGGCTGTAAAATCCATGTTCACCAAACCAAAGGGAAAAACGGGATATTAATATACTTTAAATATAGCGGATAGGATTTTATCTATCAAAATTCTGCGTAGGTGTAAAATTTCAGATGGAAAAAGATAAATTACAGGGAAGTACTAATATAAGTACCAATCAAGAAACAGAGGACGAAAAAGTTCTCTGTCCTCATTGTCAGCGCACTGCTACGAACGGTATTAAATGTAAAGGTATTTGTGTGGCTGATAGCGACTATTAATAGAATGAAAACTAATGCGGCTCGACTACTGGATAAACTAGGCATTGCCTATGAAATTCTTAACTATGAGGTAGATCCTGACGATTTGGCGGCTGAAAGTACAGCCCACAAAGTTGGACTTCCTCCAGAACAAGTTTTTAAAACCTTAGTAGTCAGAGGTGACCAAACAGGTATCTGTTTTGCTGTTATACCTGGAAATGCTCATTTAGATTTAAAAGCCCTGGCTCGGATTTCTGGAAATCGCAAAATTGAAACGGTTCCACTAAAAGAAGTACAGCCGCTAACAGGTTATATCCGTGGTGGTGTCACAGCTTTAGCTAGTAAAAAAAGCTATCCCACTTATGTTGACGAGACAGCAACCTTGTTTGATAAAATTACGGTTTCTGGGGGGATGCGAGGAATGCTAATTTTGCTGAACCCATCTGATTATTTATCTGCGGTTAATGGGATGATGGGGGCTATTGCACAAGATTAATGCTGGGGATTTTTGTGAGTCAAAAAATGAAATACCGCCTAGAAATACTAAGCGGTATTGAGAGTTATTTAATCACTCTTCTTTTGCAAATAGACACTGACCTATCTGCCAACACCTACGTACTGGAATCCAGCCCGTACTAGAGTTTCAGGATCGAGGAAGTTACGACCGTCAATGACGACGGGGTTATTCATTAGTTTGGCCATTTTGGCGTAGTCAAGACCGCTAAATTGCTGCCATTCGGTTACAAGTACTAACGCATCACAACCATCAGCCAAACGTTCTGCATCGGTTTCTACTAATACGCCAGAAAGACCGTGGCGCATACCAGTTTGGGAAACGATGGGGTCGTAGGCTTTGACTTTAGCACCTAAACGGTTTAGTTGCTCGATTAAGTTCAATGCTGGTGCATCACGTAAGTCGTCGGTGTCGGGCTTAAAGGTAAGACCGAGTAAACCAACAGTTTTACCTTTGAGGATTTTTAGGACTTGTTGTAGTTTTTCTAAAGCAATTAAGCGTTGACGTTCGTTGACGCTGACAGCAGATTTTAATAGCTGGGCTTCATAACCGTAATCGTCGGCGGTGTGAATGAGTGCAGCTACGTCTTTGGGGAAGCAGGAACCGCCCCAACCAATACCAGCTTGTAAGAATTTGTTACCGATACGGGAATCTAAACCGATACCTTTGGCGACTTGGGTAACGTCTGCACCAACACGATCACAAATATTAGCTACTTCGTTAATAAAACTAATCTTGGTGGCTAAGAAAGCGTTTGCCGCATATTTGATCATTTCTGCGGAACTGAGGTCTGTAGCCAGGATGGGTACTGGTGGTAAAGATTGGTTTTCTGCAAATTTGCGCTCGACAATGGGGGCGTATAATTCCTGCATTAAAGCGATCGCTCTGGGGCTATTACCTCCCAAAACAATGCGGTCAGGGTTAAATGTGTCGTATACAGCTGAACCTTCACGCAAGAACTCAGGGTTACTAACTACATCAAACTGGGGTAATTCTGGTAATTTATCCTCAACACTACCGCCACCTGCGGTTACGAGGGTTTTTTGCCGTTCTGCAATCCCATCCAAAACAATCATTCTTACCCAGTCACCTGAGCCGATGGGTACTGTAGATTTGTTAACAATTACTTTATAACCACCGTTGAGATTAGCACCGATACCACGGGCTACAGCTTCTACATAACGGGTATCGCTTTCACCGGTGGGTAGTGGTGGTGTACCAACCGCAATAAATAAAATTTCTCCGTGGGCTACACCTGCTGCCAAATCAGTGGAAAATTGAATCTTGCCGGATTGGATAGCCGACTGCATAATTTCTGAAAGTCCAGGCTCAAAAATTGGTGATTGCCCGGCCTTCATGATCTTGACTTTTTCTTCGTTGTTATCTATGCAAATCACATCATGTCCGATGTGAGCCAAGCAAGCTCCTGTTACCAAGCCAACATAACCAGTACCAATTACACAAACACGCATTTTGTTGAACTCCTCACTAGGGGGTTACTTTTAAAACAAAGATTTGTCAAGATGACATTTACACTTTTTCATGTTGTACTGTTGCTGAAATACCTGCTCAAATAAAGTTAGCCAGCACTTGAGAACAGTACCCCAGGCTCCTAAGTAGCCTGTATCCTAGACGGCACTCTTGATGCGATCGCGGAAATCTTCTATCGTCAGCTTTAACCCTTCTTGCAGAGGAATGGTTGGTTCCCAATTGAGTAAGGTTCTGGCTTTTGTAATATCTGGTTGGCGACGACGTGGATCATCAGCAGGCAATGGTTCAAACTTGATCTGTGCATCTGGATTGATCAAATTTTGCACAGCTTGCGCTAATTCTAGAATGGTGTATTCACCAGGATTTCCTAAATTAACTGGCCCGACATAATCGCTATTCATTAAGCGGATAAAGCCTTCCACCAAGTCAGAAACATAGCAAAAACTACGGGTTTGTGAGCCATCACCATACACTGTTAAAGGTGTGCCTCGTAAAGCTTGAACTATAAAATTACTCACCACCCGTCCATCGTTTTCTAACATTCTGGGACCGTAGGTGTTGAATATACGGACAACTCGAATATCAACTTTATTTTGTCTGTAATAATCAAATGCTAGGGTTTCCGCAATTCTTTTACCTTCGTCGTAGCAAGAACGGATACCAATAGGATTTACGTTACCCCGGTACTCTTCGGTTTGGGGATGGATTTCAGGATCACCGTATACTTCGCTAGTGGAAGCTAGGAAAAATCTCGCCTTGACACGTTTGGCTAGCCCTAACATATTTAGTGTACCCATCACGTTAGTTTTAACGGTTTTGACTGGGTTGTACTGATAGTGTACTGGGGAAGCTGGACAAGCTAAATGATAAATCTGATCGACTTCTAACCTAATTGGTTCGGTTATATCATGGCGGATGAGTTCAAAATTGGGGTGGTTCGCCCATTTATGGATATTACGTTTGTCCCCTGTGTAGAAGTTATCTAAACAAATAACTTCATGGCCTTGAGGTATCAGCCGATCAATAAGATGAGAACCAATAAATCCTGCACCGCCAGTCACCAAAATTCTCATATTTTCCCAGTTATTTATAGATTATTGTTAGTAGGTTTTGATATTGGTTCTAAACCATTTAGCCCAAATATGACAATACAGCAGGAACAAGACTCATTCCAGATTTTTGCTTGGGGTGTTTACATTTTTTTTAGATTTTTGTTAATTCACTTAGCAAAATAACAAACATCATGAAGTATTTGTGTCTTTTGCTCAAGAATTCATCAAATCTTCAACAAAATAAAGTCTTGTTAGAGCAGGTTATTAGGAATTAGGGGTGTGGGGGTGTAGGGGTATATATAAGGGATGCAGGAGGAATAACTATGGACTAACAAATAATACCTATTGTCTATGAAGTTGCACCCAATAAATATTGATTCATACTGGTGTCGTAGTATTAGGAGCTACAGACGTAATATTACCTGTTTGCAGCCGTTGCGGTTCTCCTAACATGACGATGGAGCAGGTGAGTTGACTGGCTAGCTGGGTGGTGACATCACTGAGAGCTAATCCCCCAGGACTTGTGCGGTTACGGATAAAGGGTAAGACTACTAGGTCATATAATCGTGCTGCTTGCAAAATGGCTTGAGCAGCATTTTCATGAGCAATAATTTGAACTTCTGGTGAATTGGGCAAAGCTAATTTAGATACTAATAAAGCAAGTTGCGATCGCCTCCAAGCAATTTTACTAGAACTTGTGCGGCGATCGCACACATTCAACACTGTCACCTGGGCTTGATTGGCTTCTGCTAACATCTGGGCAAATTGCACCGGTTGCAATGTTGGTGTGATTAAGTTTTCCACTGGTACGAGGATGCGTTGAATTTTCTTGGGTGATTCTACAAGACGCGTTACCGCCACTGGACAATGGGACGACCACAGGACATTATCAATGACATTGCCGAATAACCGCGCTCTTAAACCAGTCCGCTTACCCCAACCCATGACAATTAAGTTCGCTTTTTGCTCGCGAGCTGCTCTACTAATTCCTGGCGCAGAAGCATCGTCAATGCGGAGTAATGGCGATGCTTCTACACCTAAGGCTTGACTTTGGCTGGTGGCTTTAGCCAATAATCTCTCACTTCTTTGCAACGTTGATTCTAGTTGGGGTGCATCCATCTGAGCCGCAGCTGTGGCGATCGTTAATGGTATGATTCGCCCTTGAGCTTGACGTGCTAGCAATGCTGCCATTTCCACCAAATATTGTTGAGTATGGGGATTATAAATGGGTACAACGATAGTAAAGTTACCATTTTGGGTTTCTATTACCTGTGGCTCAGGCAGATTTGCATCCACTGATTCGGTAATGGATACGGTAGTTAAAGCTCTGGCTGTGCGACTAGTAATCAATGGCCCCAAGGTTGCAGTCACTAGCATTAAGATAACAACACTCGTTAAAACTGCCGATGAGAGTAAACCTGTGTGATACCCTACGAAAGTAGCAGCTAATGTTGTACCAACCTGGGGCATAGATAGTGACCACATAGTCAACATTTCTTGCCAACTGTAGCCATAGAAAACCTTGGCTAACCAAGCGGCGACAAATTTGCTAGCAACCAAGCCGATGACAATCAAACAGGTTAACCGGAGAGTAAACAAACTATTAACTAAACCAGGTAAGTCAATCAGCAAACCGAGGTTGATGAAAAAGATCGGAATAAATAAGACACTACCAACAAAAACTATTTTTTCTTTAACAGGTCCCTCACCAACAGCCTCATTGACGGCTAAACCTGCTAAAAAAGCTCCCAAAATTTTTTCTATCCCAATCATTTGAGCTACTACAGCCGCTAGAAATACGGTGAGTAAGACAAATAAAAATTTGTTACCTTCATCATCACCCGATCGCCGAAAAAATTCTCTCCCAGCCCAATCAAATCCCACTAAAATCACTATGGAGTAAACAATTAACCAGACTAAGACTGAGAGGATCTGGTAAATATTTGACATTCCCATTTGAAAAGCTGGAATGCAAATAGCTAATACTATAAGTGCGCTGATATCTGTAAAAAGTGTAGCTCCAATTGTAATTGTGACTGCTTGGTTACTGATGACACCTAAACGGTTGACGATAGGATAAGCTAACAGGCTATAAGAAGTTAAAAGTGAACCGATTAATACGGAAGTATTCCAACCAAAGTGAAAAAATCTTCCTACCAAAGTGCCAATCAACAATGGTACAGTAAAACTAACGCAGCCAAACCCTAAAGCACGTCTTTGCCGCCGCCGCCACAATTCTAGGTCTACCTCTAAACCTGCGACAAACATCAAATAAACTAAACCAATATCCGATAGCAGGCTAATCATCGGTGATTTTGTGTGGAATAGGTTCCACCCCGATGGCCCTAATACTAATCCAGATAGGACTAAACCCACTATTCCCGGTAATCTTAGCCTTTCAAAGAGGATGGGTACAACTAAAAGGATTACCAGTAAAATTGCGAAGGGAACAAGTGGTTCTTTGCCAAGAACTTCAGAAGTTTGTTCTAGAGCAAGAACTAGTGATGAGGGTTCCATAAGTGGAATGTGAAAGGGCGACGGTAAGGCGGGGATTACCCTGAGGTAATCGTCCGATCAATCATACATAACTATGAAAGCTACCCTGTAAAAAATAAAAAAGCCTTAATCTAAACTACTTAGGTAATATGTTTAAACTAACTACCTATGGGTGTATTTGGCTGAGAATGAACCGTAGGCGATCGTAGTCGTCTTTTAGCAATATGCTTAAATTCCGCCCAGCTTTGATGAGCCAGTCTCGATCAGCTTTGCGTAATTGGTAGATGTCCCGAATAACGGCGGCGGTTAATGATTCCACTGGTGCGCCGTTGATAGATAGCAAAGTCCGCAAAAATTCTAGTTCTTCGGTAAATCTCACTATAACTTCTGGATCGCACCGATGTACAGCCTGATGAATTTGCGGAGGACGTGGCGGTAAATACTGATACATTCTTCTATTGCCGTTGGCTGCCGTCGATGACTGGGCAAATCCCACGATCGCCGCTTTAAATTCAGTCTTCAGCATAGCAAATATCTGGGGTTGTTCCTCCCGTAAGTCTTGGAGTGACATCCCCATTGCCACGGCTCTATGGACGGAATCTACAGGCATGGTCGTAGCATGGTATACCACCGCATAGACCTGATTACCTGATTCTTCATCCACAGCACACACCCAACTACCAAAGGGTGGCATTGATGGAAAGGTCAAGTCTTCTGGTTCCAAACACTGTGCCAAAAATTCAGTGGTAGCCGTTTCCACCACCTCAGCAATGTGGCTAGGTTGGCGATCGCTTTTGTCAAACTGTGGTAAAGGGAGGCGCATAATTATTATTTGTCAGTTGTTAGTTGTCAATTGTCAGTTGTTTGCTACTAGCTACTGACAACTGACTACTAACTATCTAATTATTTTCCTTTTTTCTTCCCGGCGGTAATTTCCACTGGTTCCAGTTCCGATAAACGAAAGGTAATGATCTTGTCCCAGTTACCGCCTTCAAATATAACGGCTACTTTACCGTCAGTAACTCGTTGTACCAGCCCTTCATAGCGATAATAAGTATCGTTGGGATTTTTGACTCTAACAGTTGCTCCAGGTAGGATCATGGTTTTTTGCCTCGCTTACTTCCTGTTTTAAGCTTAATACTTGTGAGATGCCAGTTGTTAGCGGTCAGTTATTTTCCACTAACTACTGACCATTGACTCAAAAATAATATTTCTGTCGCTGTCGAAAGTTTGCCACCGATTCTACTATTCCTAAAGCAATAAAATTGGTCAGCATGGCAGAACGTCCATAACTCATCCACGGTAAGGGAATACCGGCTACAGGTGCTAAACCTACGTTCATACCCACATTTACCACTAACTGAAATACAATCATCGATAAAACGCCGATCGCTAACAAAGAACCAAAATTATCTTTGGCTGTTTGCGCTACGTGCAGCAATCGCCAGCAAATCAAGCAGAAAACAAACAAAACAATTAAACAGCCGAAAAGACCAAACTCCTCACCTACGGCGGAGAAAATAAAATCGGTGTGTTGTTCAGGTACAAAATTTAGTTGAGTCATCGGCCCCTTGAACAAACCCCAACCCCACATTTCCCCAGCACCAATGGCAATACGTGATTGAATGAGGTGATATCCAGAACCAAGGGGGTCATGTTCGGGATTGATAAATGCGGTCAACCTATTTTTTTGATACTCTTTTAGTACATGATTCCAAGCAAAAATACCTAATTCACCACCGAGTAAATTCAGGCTTAATGCACCGATAGTACCTATATTGAAGCGTCGCCAGGGAAGAGTCAGCCAACCTAAAACAGCCATAGCGATTGCCCAAGCAACACCAAGGGGAGTAATAAAAATTTCTTTAAATAAAATTATTGGTGTCGATAAAGGCCAAGACATCGTAAACAGTATGGCAGCGATGATTGGTGAAATCATGAGTAACAACCAACCTGGGTTGGCGTTTGCCCAATAAAGCATTCCCAGAACGATCGCACCAAACACTAAGGATGTAGCTAAATCTGGTTGGACAAATACTAATAACCAAGGTACAGCCGTAATCGCCAGGGCGCGAAAAACGTCTTCAATCTTGCTGGCTGTGTGTTTATGCAATAAAGCTGCTAGGGTGATGATTACGCCAATTTTGGCAAACTCTGAAGGTTGTACATTAAAACCACCAATCGTCAGCCAACGTTGTGCGCCTTTGGCACTTGTACCCGCAGCCATCACAGCAATCAAACTGATATTAGTCAACGCGTAGGTGATCCAATGCCATTGCAAAAGATTCTCGTAACGGCAACGAGCCAGAAATAAGGCAATAAAAGCACCAATACTAGCAATTAGCCAGTGCCACCACCAATCTGTTACTGGCTGCTTGAGTTCTGTGCTGAAGATCATCAGACCGCCAAAGATGCTGACCCCAAAAGGTAAGAAAAATAATGGCCAGTCTAATTGTTGCCACGGCTTAAACCAAGATTTCCAACGCACTTTGGGAAGCGATCGTTTTAATAACATCGTATGAGTTGAGGGTTTAGCTTATGAGATTTACTGACTATTAATAACTCGGTATCCCTGGGCTTTTGTCTATAAATTAGACAAAAATTTAAAATAGAAGCCTGGAGTGTTGAGTAAAACTATTGACTCAACACTCACCACTAAGAACGATCAACGCCCTATTACTACTCTAGGGGCATCTATACAGGAATTTACCGCCTGCATAACTTTTGATTATGTTAGGGCTGCGACTGATACTTTACCAGCAATTGTTAAAGCGATCGCTTTTAATGCTTTGGCAGAGGCTGAATCTGGGTCAGCAACAACGATGGGTACACCATTATCACCGCCAATTCTAGTGGAAATTTCCAAGGGTATGCAGCCTAGTAAGGGTACACCTAATTCTGCTGCTGTTTTGGAGCCGCCACCGGAACCAAAAATATCGTAATGCTTATCTGGCATATCAGGGGGAATGAAGTAGCTCATGTTTTCTACTATTCCCAAAACAGCGACGTTCATTTGCTGGAACATACGTAGACCTTTACGAGAATCTAACAAGGCTACGTTTTGGGGTGTAGTCACAATTACGGCCCCAGACATTGGTACAGCCTGAGTTAAAGTTAACTGAGCATCTCCGGTTCCTGGGGGCATATCCACAATTAAATAGTCCAACTCGCCCCACTCTACTTGATAGAGAAACTGGCGAATTACCCCATTCAGCATCGGCCCACGCCAAATTACAGGTTGATCTCGGTCAATCAAAAAGCCCATCGACACCAATTTGACACCATGATTAAACGCGGGTTCCAATACTTCCCCTTTTTCTGTGGAACGCACGACAATTTGGGCATCACCCAGACCCAGCATCGTAGGATCATTGGGGCCGTAGATATCCGCATCTAGTAAGCCGACTTTTGCCCCCGTTTGCGCTAAAGCCACTGCCACATTTACTGCCACAGTACTTTTACCGACACCACCTTTACCACTAGAGATGGCGATAATATTTTTTACCCCAGGAACACCGTTACGGTCTGGCAAGCTTTTTTGTTGGGGTGTTTCTGCGGTGACTTCTACACTGACATCTGTTACCCCTGGCAGCTTTTTCACGGCTCTTTGGCAATCTTCAACGATAAATTCCCGCAATGGACAAGCAGGCGTAGTCAAAACCAAGGTGAAGCTTACTTGACCACCATCAATTTTGACGTTGCGAATCATATTCAGTTCTACCAGACTCTTACGCAGTTCTGGGTCTTGCACTGGTCGCAACACTTCTAAGACAGATTGTGAATCGAGAACATCGTACATATACAATTCAAAACTCAAAATTAAAAATTCAAAATGCAAGCTAGAGATAGATGCGACCTGGTTTTTGACCAGCTGCAAAATCAATCAGCAAAAGTTGCTGAGTATTTCCTCATGGATCGGCGTAATAAAATTTAAAATTTTTTTATTATCACCTAATAAAATCTTAACTTTCTTTAGGTGTTAAAAATTAGGGACTAATAACTGGGGATGCTGTCAGCGATTCTGCTTTTAAGTTGCGTCATCCAGGGTGAGGGATGTTAATAGTCAATGGTTTTGGGGTGTAAGGGTATAGGGGTGTAGGGGTTAGGGAAATGATTATTCTCTCGTTAGTCTGAGAGCCATGACTCACTTGCTTAGTAAAAACCTACACTTGTAAGATTCCCACACCCCCGACCTAAAAATCAAAACAATTATTGTTGAGACTTTTTGCTTTCCCTGATACTGCCTGTAATGTGGCTTTTTCTACAGATTCCACCAAAGAACGTGCCACACGATCTACATAAGGGCGAGAAAATGACCAAATTAGGGGCGATAGCCATCCGCGTAGTGTCACTGAATAAGATAGACAAGTGCCGCAGACTGTGGACTCCACTTGGTAAGTCACTCTTTCCTCAACACCAGGAATAGCCATGACCCGGATACACAGTAGTTCTCTGGGATTAACACGCTCTACAAAAATCTGAATGGGAATTGGAGAAAAGCGGGTCACTGCTTGGTAAATTAACCCTGGTTTGGGTACTAATCCGTATGGCACATTGGTGCTTTTAAGTAATGGATGCCAAGAAACATCTGTTAAATCAACTACTTTCTGCCACAGTTCGTCTACGGAAGCAGAACTAATTTCTCGATATGTCTGTGCCAGAGAAACGCGAAACCGACGGCGTTTGCGGTGGACGAATTTGGATAACCACGTTCCCATTTGCCTAATCCTCCTACCTAGACACTTGCTGGTAACTCTGGAATAGTTGGCTACTGTGATTCAACCCTAAAACATATTTGCTCACAATTGCCCTCAGCATGATAAACCTTGATTAGGCATAAAGAACAACAAGATTGCTCTTGGGTTGAAACTCAAACTCGTGGGGTATCACCATCATCCGTACACTAGAGAATCTGTACACAGTTCGTTGAGAACTGGAAAACGTGACCTCACGGCCAAGGTATTTGTAGACTAGTTCACCAGAGTCTGGTGTTAACACCAGAATGTTTCCATCAAGAAGTACAACAAAAACTTAGTCAATATACAAGCCTATACGCATTTGAGGGAAAATAACTCTAGTCATGTCCATTAATCGTGTAAACGTTTAACAAGCAAAAAAGTTGCTTGGGAAAAATTGAGCCTAATTTTTGGCTCGTTTGACCCACAAGTTTTTAAACTAGAGATTTGTGGCTTTTTTAGGAAATTGTAATTTAGGTTCGGGAATCTATGGTGACAAACTCGCAAACCCCAACGGTAAAGGCAAAAATATCCCCGTCTCTACCAGCAACTGACGCTAAAGCTAGAGTCAGTAATTTTATGAAACAGTTGCAAGATGAAATTACACAAGCCTTAACAAAACTTGATGGTGTGGGTCAGTTTCATGAAGATAGTTGGGAACGTCCTGAGGGGGGTGGCGGGCGATCGCGTGTGCTACGTGATGGTGCAATATTTGAACAAGCTGGGGTAAATTTTTCTGAAGTTTGGGGTTCTCATCTCCCTCCTTCAATTTTAGCCCAGCGTCCTGAAGCGGAAGGACATGGCTTTTATGCCACAGGTACATCGTTGGTTTTACATCCACGTAACCCCTATGTTCCCACAGTTCACCTAAATTACCGTTATTTTGAAGCTGGCCCAGTTTGGTGGTTTGGTGGCGGTGCTGACCTCACACCTTATTACCCCTTTGCAGAAGATGCGGCTCATTTCCATCAGACCCTGAAGGGAGCTTGTGACGAACATCACCCAGAGTATTACCCAGTATTTAAACGCTGGTGTGATGAATACTTTTATCTCAAACACCGCGATGAAACTAGGGGTGTAGGTGGTCTATTTTTCGATTATCAAGATGGACAAGGTGTTTTATATCGCGGCCCCAACCCCAAAGGCGAAGCAGCTAATTACAGTAATCAAGTAGGAGAACCAGCACCACGAGACTGGGAAGATTTGTTTAGTTTTGTCCAGGGTTCTGGTAAGGCTTTTTTACCCGCCTACGTCCCCATTGTAGAGCGCCGTCATGGGATAGAGTATGGCGATCGCCAACGGAACTTCCAACTTTATCGTCGTGGTCGGTATGTCGAATTTAACTTGGTTTATGACCGAGGCACAATTTTTGGCTTGCAAACCAACGGACGTACTGAATCTATTTTGATGTCTTTACCACCTTTGGTTCGTTGGGAATACGGTTATCAACCCGAACCCAACTCTCCAGAAGCAGAGTTATATGATACATTCCTCAAGCCCCAAGATTGGAGCAACTGGACAGCAAAACAGTAATTCTGTAAATGTGGGGCCATTGATGTCTCTGCCAGAGTCAGTACTATCCCCCCTTCCGGGATACAGATTGGCTTTGCTCAAAGATAACAAACTCATTAATACAGGGTGAAAAAATTTTGTTTTCTCTATTTCAGTACTTGTGGCTGGGTACTCACCTCAGTTTTGGTGAGTTAAACTACTAAATGTAAGCACCTAGTAAAAAAGGTGATGAATTTAGCTGGAGCTTGTTAATATTGAGTTTCAGCACTTAAATACAGTCCTGTGATTGGTGGGTTAAATAAATTACTGCTTTTTCAAAATCTTTTTGCCTGAGAATCAGTAAAAATTGTTGCCAAAGATTTAGGCTTTGGCTCATCAATTTCAGGACTAACCCAGCTACAGTCAATTTTGAGATCAGTGCCAAGGGGAGGCCTAGTGATTCAAATAGAACAAAATTCATATACAACCCAAGACGGTAATACAGTTATTGTCTTAAAACCAACAGGCCGCTTAGACATCACCACAGCTTGGCAATTTCGCTTGAAATTACAAGAGTGTATTTCTAAACTCAGTCATCACGTAGTGGTGAATCTTGGTCAGGTAAATTTTATAGATAGTTCCGGACTTACATCCTTAGTCGCTGGAATGCGTGATGCTGATAAGGTAAATGGCAGTTTTCGTATCTGTAATGTTCACCCAGAAGCTAAACTTGTGTTTGAAGTGACAATGATGGATACAGTCTTTGAAATCTTTGAGACTGAGGAGGAAGCGTTAGAAGGTGTACCTCGTAGTATGGCTAGCTAGAAAAGTTATGAGTGCTGAATGATACGAATTTGTAATTCGTGATTAAGAAAGTCATATTTTAGCTAAGTTTCCCAGCTTGTATCCGTCTCGTTCTTTTTATCAATTGGTGTAGAAACAATTGAGGCCACTGTTCAAGCTGAAAACTATTTAACACAAGTCATTTCTCTTAACTCAGCACTCTGTACTCAATACTGTTCTCGCTTAGTGTAGCGATAGGGGCCGACAATTGCTCCCCAAGTTGCCTTGCCTGTCTCTTGGTCAATTCCTTTATCATAGGTTTGCAGTTCTGTCTCTGTGACAGCAAAGCCTAAAGAAACTTGTACAGTGTTCCCCAAATAACTGAAAGTACAGCAAGTATCTGGCAGTGGGGAAGCAGTAAACTGATAGCTATTAGGTGCAACTGTTTTCTGGCTAACTGAGAGAACACAACCAGGAAGTAGTTCTAGCTGTTGGGGAGTTAAAGTCTTGAGCAATTCAGGATAACGACCTGCACCAACTAAAGCACTGGGATTTTTAGGCATATAGTATTGTACATACAGCCCAGTTTCCGAGTCAGGCGCGGGCATTAACCGCAGAATCCGTTGACGATAAGGACGGTCTAGATTGACAATGTTGGCTTGTTCGGCAAACAGGGTAATGCTATCGTCGGAAAACAAACCTACTGGTCTTTGCCATAGACGTAAGTGAACAAACCAAATCGGCTCGCCTAAAGCTTGTTCTTTGTTGTCAAATTCTCCAGCTAAGTAATTACCTAAGTTAACTAATTGGGGCGAAAAGCTCATAAATGTGAGGCACAATAGCAAATATGCTCACAGAATATAATAAAGATTACTAGGCGGAAACCCCAACTTGGCAAAGTAGCCTTTAGGGGAGAAAATAAAGTAAACTCGCCCTTAACATTTTCTTTGTGAATAACGTCCGTACTGTCTCTGATACAAAGCGAACTTTCTACGCCCTCCACACCCGACCGATTAACACAATTTATCGCCGGGTGGTAGAAGAGTTGATGGTGGAAATGCACCTGCTGTCCGTAAATGTCGATTTTAGCTACAATCCCATTTATGCCTTGGGTGTTGTCACTACCTTTGACCGCTTCATGCAAGGCTATCAACCAGAACGGGATAAGGAATCTATTTTTAGTGCTATATGTCAGGCTGTAGAGCAAGAACCGCAGCGCTACAGGCAAGATGCTGAACGGTTACAAGCTGTGGCTCAAAGCTTACCTGTAAATGATTTAGTAGCGTGGCTTAGTCAAGCTAATCATTTACAGCAAGATGCCGACTTACAAGCGCAACTACAAGCGATCGCGAGTAATCCTAACTTTAAATACAGTCGTTTATTTGCGATCGGTTTATTTACATTGCTCGAACAGTCCAACCCAGATTTAGTCAAGGATGAAAAGCAACGCACTGAGGCACTAAAAACCATTGCCGCAGGCTTACATCTCTCTGACGATAAACTCAGCAAAGATTTAGAGTTATATCGCTCTAATCTGGACAAAATGACGCAAGCTCTAGCGGTAATGGCTGATATGTTGACAGCAGACCGCAAAAAACGCGAACAGCGTCAGCAACAAGCTAGTACCCCAGTAGCTCCGCCAAATGAGTAGTCATTAGTAAATTGTCAGTAGCTAGCGGTCAGTTGTCAGTAGTAAAAACCCACAACTGACAACTGACAAATTTATTTTTATAATCCCAACAATTTGTAGATTAAGCTGTTAATAATAGTCAGGGCGAAAGCGCCTAGCACAGCACTCCAGATTCCGAAGCGCAAACGGAAACCCTCGACTAACCAAGCTGCAATACTAAAACAAACCACGGCAATCATAAAGGTGAAAAAACCCGATAACAAGTTAAATGTGAGGATATCGGGAACTACAAATATTAGCCGTAAAATGGGTCTGATTATTGCCGTCACAATACCCAGAATAGCAGCAGAAAGAAATGCTTTTTGTGGAGAGTCAACTTCAACACCTAAAGGCAACTTACTAATAATCAATAAGCTGACAGATGTAACTACCCAAACAATTAGCAGCGTCACAATTTCGTTCATTGCCTCAACCCCTGAAACGTGTATGGTGCTTGGCGATAAATAACCCAGTGTATCGATGGAAAAATACAGCAGAAGCCAGAGGTCAGAGGTCAGAAGTGAAAGACTCTAAACATCTAAGGCGTGTTATGGATTCCATAACTTCCCTGAATTGCAAACTGCTGTATTTGAATTTGAAGCTTAACCAATTATTTGTAAGTTACCAGAAATATTTTCTCCAATGAAAAAATATTCTAGATATCTTTAGGTTTCAGGGGAGATGAGGAAATAGGCTTACGCTGAGGGACTTGTACCAAGTGAAGTCGAGGTAAGTCGAAGGGGAGCAATCGAAAAGGTGAATTTTGACTGTATTCCCCATTACCAATTACCAATTACCACATCTCATTGTTGCGGTGCAGGATTAGTACCTGGTGCTACGGGAGCCTGGGGAATGGCTGGAGAAAAGTCAGGATTTAGGGGAACAGTACCTTGTCCGCTTGGAGGTTGATTAGAGTCTGTAGGTAATTGGGGGCTAAGTTCACTAGGTGGGGGATTAATTCCTGGGATTGGTGCGGTGTTGGGTATGGGTGCTGCACCAGGATTAATGGGGAAATTGGAAAAATTGGGTTGGGTTTGGGCAGAAGTAGGGATAATTCCTAAGGATACGCGATCGCCTCCCACCTGCCGCAACAAATCTAAGACCTCAACGACATCGTTATAAGTAGCTGTGCGTGAAGCATTGAGTACTAAAACACCACTAGGGTTTGCTTGCACATACTGTCTCAATCTTTGTGCTAACTCGTCTCTTCTCACCAGTTCTTTTTCTATATAAGTATTACCAACAGCATCTACACTAACAATTTGGCTACCTCCTGTAGAATTTATCCCGGCGGCTGTACTGGTACTGGCTTTTGGCAAGTCAACATTGATAGCCTGCTGTCGAGTAAATTGCAAAGCTGCCAATAAAAAGAAGGTCAGAATACAAAAAACAACGTCAATTAAGGGAATAATTTGGATTTGTACGTCTTCAACTGGGGTATGTAAATTAACTTTCATCGCTTCATACTTATGCCTAATATTGAGTTTGCTTTCTTGGCTCTTAGGTAGGGGTGTCAGGGTGTAAGGGTGTAAGGGAACTAATAACTAAATCAAGATACCTCATAAATATTGTTCTTCTTCTCATCCCTACACCCAGTCACAGCAAATGTTTCATGTTTTTGAATTTTGAGTTGATTCAAACCCCTAGTCCCATCCTCAAAAAATGAAGAGTCTTCTGGCGCAAATCCTAACTAAGGTAAATTTGGTGGTTCAGGTGGTTGTGAAAACTTACCCCTACCAGTTTTGCTAGGTAAAGCATCACGGACAATTGCTGGTGTGGGGTTGCTCAAATCAGGTGGAGACTGGCGATATAACAATTCCATTTCATTCCCGGCTTTACGGAAAACTTTGAGTTGATTGACCACAAAACTTTGAAATAATCGGTAAAATACCAAACTAACAATGGCAACTATTAGCCCTGCTGCCGTACTAATTAAGGATTCACCAATACCCGTTGTGACTCCAGCCGCCGATTCAGTTCCCAAATCACCAATGCGAATTGAGCGTAAAGACTGGATTAAACCTAAAACTGTACCCAACAATCCGAGTAGGGGAGCGAGGGCAATAACAGCTTCTAATAACTTTTCGCCCCGACGCATTCCGGCTAATTCGTCCTCTGCTGTGGACTCCAGTGCTAATCGAAAAGTTTCCGCGTCAGTTTTTTGTAAATGTAAGGGAGCATAGAGAAATCGGCCAATTGGTTGGTCTGTAGCCTGTCTAGCAATATCCGCCGCTATTTCCCAGTTATCATGAGCTGCATCTAGAACTCGGTCAACGATCGCTTTTTCTTGTGAGAAAAGTCGCAACCAGAACCAAAGGCGCTCAAAAATTACACTTAAGGATAAGATCGACAGAGCCAGCAAAGGCCACATTGCCGGCCCACCCTTGTAAAACAAATCTATAATATCCACTATTTGAGTTTCCTCCCTCCATTACTCAAGCCACTATCCCAACGCATTTTAATTTTAAAGATTAATGCACAACTCAGAACTAACAAAAATAAATTTCCAGACTAATTAGAGGCTATCTGGAATTTAAAGTTGGGGTTCTTGAATTGAACACTCGAATTTTACACTTGAGAATTAGCTTATACCAACTCTCTATGAAGTTGCACCAAATCAATGATGTAGAGACGTTGCATGCAACGTCTCTACAATACAGAATAAAGTGGATCTATGGCTACGCCAGACAAGCTACATCAAGAAACGGTATTAACGCGGGAGTATGACGAAAAAACTTTCTACCTGGGAAACTTACCTAAACTAAGACAGAATTTTTACGGTAGGTATTTTGACCTTTGACCCAAGCCTGATCCTAGTTGGGAGTAGAGGCTTCCAGACTAACTAGGGCGGTTATTCCTACCGGAAGTTCTTGGGTCAGTTTGCCAAAATTAAAAGTAAATAGAGGGTTAAAATAATGAATTTCTCAATCCAATCACTGTATAACTGGTACCGTGGGTTACTACAAAATCCCAAGTACCGTTGGTGGGTAATTCTAGGAACAATTGTTTATATTCTCAGCCCAATTGATATTGCTCCCGATTTTCTTCCCGTTGTGGGACAGATTGATGATTTTTTAGTTTTGTCAATCTTAGTTACTGAGGTATCTGGGCTGGTGCTTGAAGGTTGGAAAGCGCGCAAGGGCGATTCTAGCACCGCAACAGATTCTCCTGCTACTGAAAAAACTGTTGATGTCGATGCGGTCTCTGTCAAGTAGTTTTGTTAGTGGTCAGTTGTCAGTTGTCAGTGGTTAGCGGTCAGTTTAATCCCAGCCTAACTATAGGGGAATCAGGATTTTTAATAGGCTGAAACTACACAAAAGCTGGTAGCGTCAAACAAAGAACAATATTTTTGTGGATGTGAGAGCTTGAAAACCCGTTCTAATTACTGGCAACTGCTGCCCTATATTAGACCTCAGTGGCAGAATATCACGAAAGGACTTGTCGGCATTGTGGGATACGTGCTGGCTACCTTAACCTTAATTAATTTTGCAGGCAAGTTAGCTAATCCTTTTGGACAAGGTAATGTAGCAGCGATCGCCCAATTAGCCGCTATTTTAGGTTTGGTGTTTCTTGTCCGGGGCTTTTTTCAGTCTGTGCAAGATATCTATATGTCTAAGGCTGCTTTGCGAGTGGCTTTTTACCTCCGCAAGCAGGTATATGGGCATTTGCAAAAGCTAGATTTAAGCTATTTTGAAACAGCCAAAGCAGGTGATTTATCTTACCGCCTCACAGAAGATATTGACCGCATTGGTGAAGTTGTCAATAAACTGTTTCATGACTTTATTCCCTGTGTGTTGCAGTTGCTAGCCATCCCCATCTACATGATTTACCTGAATTGGCAACTCACATTAGCAACGGTGATTGTTGCCCCATTCATGGGGATTTTAATTGGTTGGTTTGGGGAACGTTTGCGTAAATACTCCCTAAGGAGCCAAAATCGTGTGTCCGATTTATCGGCAATCCTCACAGAAGTTTTCAGTGGAATTCGGCTGATTAGGGCATTTGCCGCAGAGAATTACGAGGTAGCTAGATTTAGCCGCGAAGCTGAACGCAGTTTTCAAGCCAAATACTCTGCTGAACGCTTGAAAGCGGTGCAAATTCCCATTGTGGGATTTTTGGAAGCGTTGAGTGCTTTATCCTTACTTTTGGTGGGCGCGTGGCAAATTCAGCAAAACAATTTAACGGTGGGAGAATTTTTCAGTTACCTAGCCGCAGCCGGGTTGTTAATTGACCCCATCGGTCATGTGACGAATAATTACAACGAATTTAAGCAAGGGGAAGCCTCTGTTGACCGGATTTTTGAATTAATGGCGATACAGCCCACAGTTTTAGAAAAGCCTAACGCCATCACCTTACCTCCAGTTAAGGGGAAAGTAGAATACAGTGGTGTCACCTTTGCCTATAAACCAGGGGAACCCGTCTTAAAGGATATTAATTTATTAGCTATGCCAGGGGAAGCGATCGCCCTTGTTGGTGCTTCTGGGGCTGGTAAAACTACTTTTGTTAATCTCCTCCCCCGTTTTTATGACCCCTCAGCCGGACAAATCTTAATTGACGGTGTAGATATTCGGGATGTCAGACTACAAAGTTTGCGGCGACAGATTGGCATTGTTCCCCAAGAAACTATTATGTTTTCTGGGACAGTTGCTCAAAATATCGCCTTTGGACAGGACGTATTTGATTTAGAAGCAGTCGCCGCCGCCGCCAAAATTGCCAATGCTCATCAATTTATTAGCCAACTCCCAGACAGTTACAATACTTGGGTAGGCGAAAGGGGTGTGAATTTATCTGGTGGACAACGCCAAAGAATAGCTATTGCCCGTGCTGTACTGCTGAACCCACAAATTTTGATTTTAGATGAGGCGACATCTGCCTTAGATTCTGAGTCGGAGGCATTAGTACAGGAAGCCTTGGAAAGACTAATGCAGAATCGCACAGTATTTATTATTGCTCACCGCTTAAGTACAGTGAGAAGATGCGATCGCATTTTAGTTTTAGAACGAGGACAAATTGTCGAATCAGGCACTCACGAAGAACTGTTAGCCCTGGAAAATCGTTATGCCAGGTTTTACACTCAACAATTTTCCTAAGAGACATTATTTCCGGGATGGGTTGCACTATCGCTCTACTCATCCCACTATAAGTAGGTCGGCGTAAATAAATATTGTTGGGATAAGGCAGGGGGCAGGGGGCAGGGAGCAGGGGGAGAAAGAGTTTGAGCCTTATTTACTTTTATTTACATAGTTTGGTTTTATTGCATCGACTTACTTAAATGTTGCTTTCCTCTCTTCTACCCAACCTATATTTAAGCTTTATCTTAAACTCTGATTTTTGAAGATAGCTTTTTTAAAAGCTTCTATCTTAGGGAATAAAAATGAATAAAGTCCATGTATTTTAATATTATAAATTTTCAAAATTTCCTCACATTTTTTTGATAAATTTAAGTTGGAGTCGAAAGTATTTATTACTGTGACTCTCTATTCCTTGATTAAGAGCAAAGGAAAAAGCTATGGATACTGCTGTCAAATATGATATTGAGGTGATCAAGGATGAAGCTCGTCTCCTCATTGCCAAGGGTCTGGTGAATCGTCAACAGCCAATTTATACTTTGTGTAAATATATTCCAGACCGCGACTGGCCATTTTTTGAACTAGAGTTGGAAAAAAATGAATTTTTGCTCAGGGACAGAATTATTGACTTGTTGAGCCAAGAAGAATGGGAAGAAGACTAAAGCCATAATATTCTGCTTTGATTTTTGTTAGCGCAGTGTAACATAGCCATTACTTCCTTTTACAGGCTTTCTAAGTTAACATCATCTTTGATAAATACTGAACTCAAAATTACCAATATTTATGGAAAACCCTCGTAAGGATCGAGGGTTTGAAAGTATAGATAAAAAGCAGTAGAAACATATTCTCATTGATGGGGAATATAAATTTCACCAGCGATCGCCTTAAGCTGGAACATCCTGTAATTCTACCCATCCATTAATCGTTTGACGTTGGCTGATGTAGTCACCGGTATTTGCTTGTTCTTTGTTGGGAAAACTGCGAGACAACCTTTTGACAATTGTTTCCGAAAAGGAACCAGGGGTTATGAACAAAAATACTGGCATATCTTGCCAACAGTGGCGACAAAACCAGTGGATTTCCGAATCACCGCGTATGTGAGGCAAAAGTAAACCAGAACAGCAAGGGCAGTTAATCATAATCTCAAATCCTTTTTTAAAAATGTGTTGATTACATATCATTATGGTTAATTTACAACCGTAGTGATACCCAAATATTCTGTATCTATCTTAAGAATATTTATTAGACATGAGGAATTTGTGAGAAAAATTATAACTATAAATATGTTGTAATATTTCTACATTAAAGTTGCAGTAATTACTATTGGGTAAATGAGGTCTATATGTTGGTGTTTAAAGCTTAAATCCTCACAACTTCCTCAAAATAACTCCCTATAAACATAAGTGTGAAGCTTAAAGACAGATAACTTGAATACACATCTATTAAGTACCTCTTTGAGTTATAGGAAAATCAATCATGGTAGAAATAATAATAGATCCACAAACATCTAATTCAGTCTTTAAAGAACAAGCTCTAGTTTTACCTTTGAACCAAGTTGGAATTGCAGATATCCCTTTAGTAGGAGGAAAGAACGCTTCTTTAGGTGAAATGATTCAACAGTTGCGGCGCAAAGGTGTAAAAGTTGCCACTGGGTTTGCAACAACTGCTAATGCTTATAGATATTTCATTACTTCAGCTGGTTTGGAAGCAAAATTAAGAGAAATTTTTGCTGATTTAGATGTAGAGGATGTGCAGAATTTGCGGCAGCGTGGTAAACAAGCAAGATTGCTTATGCTGCAAACTCCTTTTCCACAGGAATTACAAACAGCGATCGCCCAAGCTTACGCTATCCTCTGTCAAGAGTATGGTGATGATACTGATGTTGCTGTCCGTTCTAGCGCCACAGCTGAAGACTTACCGGATGCTAGCTTTGCCGGTCAACAAGAAACTTATTTAAATGTCCACGGTTTGCAAGCTGTTCTGGAATCTTGCCATAAATGTTTTGCCTCAATCTTCACTGACCGCGCCATCTCTTATCGCCAAATCAAAGGCTTTGATCACTTCAACATTGCCCTATCAGTCGGCGTGCAGAAAATGGTACGTTCTGATTTGGCTACATCTGGGGTCATGTTCTCTATTGATACCGAAACAGGTTTTAAAGATGCAGCTTTGATTACCGCCGCCTATGGTTTGGGGGAAAACGTCGTCCAAGGTGCAGTTAACCCCGATGAATATTTAGTATTTAAACCAACCCTGAAACAGGGATACCGTTCAATTATTGAAAAACGCCTGGGTACTAAAGAAATTAAGATGATTTATGACTTAGGTGGCTCAAAATTGACTAAAAACATCTCTGTGACCCCATCAGAACGCAGCGTCTTTGCCCTTAACGATGAAGATATTCTACAACTAGCACATTGGGCCTGCATCATTGAAGAACATTATTCCCAAGTACGTGGTGTTTACACACCAATGGATATTGAATGGGCTAAAGACGGTTTGACTAATGAATTGTTCATCGTCCAAGCACGGCCAGAAACAGTGCAATCGCAAAAGGTGAACAATGTCTTACGGAATTATAGGTTATCTCCATCCCCAATACCCAATCCCCAACCCCTAATCCCTCTTATTACCGGTCGCAGCGTCGGGGAAATGATTGGACAAGGTAAAGCCAGAGTGATTTTGGATGTGCATCAGATTAGCCAGTTTCAAGCGGGGGAAGTGCTGGTAACTAATCGTACTGACCCTGATTGGGAACCAATTATGAAACGTGCTAGCGCCATTGTCACTAACTCCGGTGGTAGAACTTGTCATGCGGCGATTATTGCTAGGGAAATGGGAATACCTGCGATCGTGGGTTGTGGTAATGCAACTACTGTTTTAAAAACTGGACAAGAAATTACTGTTAGTTGTGCGGAAGGGGAAACAGGTAAAGTCTATTCCGGTTTATTACCCTACGAAGTCCAAGAAATTCCTTTAGAGAAACTACCTTCCACACACACCAAAATTATGATGAATGTGGGCAATCCCGAAGAAGCTTTTGGCTTAACTAGTATTCCTAATGATGGGGTGGGATTGGCAAGGATGGAATTTATTATTAACAACCATATCAAAGCGCACCCCTTAGCATTGATTCACTTTGATGAGTTAGAAGACGAACTAGCTAAATACAAAATTGCTGAGTTAACGGCTCAATACGAGGATAAAACCCAATTCTTTGTGGATAAACTAGCTCAAGGAATTGCCACGATCGCAGCTGCTTTTTATCCCAAACCCGTTATTGTCCGTCTCTCTGACTTCAAAAGCAACGAATACGCCAATCTTTTAGGTGGTAAACAGTTTGAACCCAAAGAAGAAAACCCGATGATTGGCTGGCGTGGTGCTTCTCGCTACTATGACCCCCGCTACCGTGAAGGTTTTGCCTTGGAGTGTCAGGCGATGAAACGAGTACGGGATGAAATGGGTCTAACCAACGTTATTTTAATGGTTCCTTTCTGCCGCACTCCTAATGAAGGACGGCGCGTGTTGGACGAAATGGTAAAACATGGGTTGGTGCAAGGTGAAAACGGCTTACAAGTTTACGTTATGTGTGAACTACCTAGTAACGTGCAGCTAGCAGACGAATTTAGTCAAGTATTTGATGGTTTCTCCATCGGTTCCAATGACCTAACACAGTTAACGCTGGGGTTAGACAGAGATTCGGAGTTAGTCGCCCATTTATTTGATGAACGGGACGAAGCCGTTAAGCGTATGATTGCCAAAGCGATCGCCACAGTCAAACAATACGGACGTAAAATTGGTATCTGTGGTCAAGCGCCAAGCGATTACCCAGACTTTGCCCGCTTCCTCGTCGAACAAAAAATTGATTCCATCAGCCTCAACCCCGATTCAGTTCTCAAGACGCTGTTAGAAATCGCCGCCGCAGAGGAGAAAGAAGTGTAGGGGTGTAGGGGTGTAAGAGTTTTACACCCAGTCTCAACTGACAACTAACAACTGACAATTGACGAATATCTATGTTTAACAAAATTTTGGTTGCTGTCGAAAATACTGAAATGGGTAAGCAAGTATTTGAGAGAGGTTTATCATTAGCAACAGCAACTAACGCTGAATTATTGTTGCTACACGTTATCTCACCTTTCGATGAAGATTACTTGACTGCTGGAGAGATGGAAACACAAAGTTCTTATGGAACCTCTCAAGTTCATAGTGTTGAGTATTACGTGGGAAAGTGGAACGCTCTCAAGCAAGAGGGAATAGACTTTTTGACACTGTTCACTAATCAGGTGATCGCTCAAGGTGTAACGGCTGATTTTACCCAGGAACTAGGTGATCCTAGTCGCTTGATTTGTGAAATTGCCCGTAGTTGGAACGCCGACCTAATTGTTTTAGGTCGTCGGGGTTTACATGGCTTGAGTGAATTTTTCCTTGGTAGTGTTAGCAATTATGTTTTACATCATGCTCCCTGTTCAGTTTTGACAGTGCAGGGAATCATTTCCGCTACGCCAGAAAAACCAGTGACAGCATCATCCATCTGAGATTTTCAGGACTTATGCAATTGGTACAATAGTAGGGTGCGTCAGACCCAATAATTTCGTACAAATTCGGGAATTTTCCACATCTGACGCACCCTACAGTTAGTTTGATTATGACACTTGCGTAAGCCCTAATTTTAAACAAGAAGTGCATAAATCTAAAAAGTACAACGTGTAATTCTGTGAAGGCTTGATTAAGTGACTTCCAATAAAAAACTCCACCCACAAAGGGATATATAGCGCTTCTCATTTGTATGCAATATACTTTGACTTTCTCCTGCAAAGAGAGAGGCTTTTAGTCCTAGTTCCCCTTGAGAGTTAGGCCTGTATTGGAATCAATTGCAAACCGCTATAGTTTTTGTCGGTAGTCAGTTTGCTCAAAAGCCAACAGAAAACATCGAAGTATTAATATATGTTTATTACACAAAATTTCCAGTCTCGCCGCAAATCCCTGCTGTCAGCTCTTATACTCTTTAGTCTCAGTTTTCCCTTAGTAACTCTCTCATCGACACAGCCTGCAAAAGCCAAATCAGATTTCCTAAATTGCATCTCTGCGATGAATGTGAACATCTGTGTGGAAGCAGACGTAAGCTCTTACCATCTCTACACTCGCTCTGGGTCGTTGACTAGTCAAAAAGTCTCGATTGGAGGTGCAAGCGAACCAACTTGTCCAGTTTTTGGCACAATCAATACACCAAAGGGTCGTGTTCGGGTTGAAGGATGTCTCTCAAACTCAAGACTGATACAATTACAAGGGGCGATTAAACTCTGCAATTCGGGAACGTGTCGAACACAACCCATTACCTTGAGATTCCCTAGTCGTGCAACGTTACCTGATAAAAGTCAAATTAATTCACGGGGATATCAGTTATTTTTGGATGGTGTGTTTGTTGGCAAGATAAAGAAGGCAACGCGCGCTGAGGCGATCGCTCATTTAGAATTGACTAAAAAGACTTATCCTAAACGGAAAATAGAAGGCTATTTCAACGGTCAGAAAATCGGTTATGAGTTGTTCTGGGATGGGGTGCGTGTAGGATTTGAGCCGGGTTGGAACCGGGAAGCGGCGATCGCTAATTTGCAATTGAATCACAAAACATATCCAGATAAACGAGTTGAAGGCGTATTAGATGGTCAAAAAGTTGGCTATGAGTTGTTCTGGGATGGCGTGCGTGTAGGATTTGAGCCAGGTTGGAAATGGGAAGCGGCGATCGCTAATTTGCAATGGAATTACAAAACCTATCCGAACAAGAAAATTCAAGGATTCTTTAATGGTAAAAATATTAATTTACCTGCCATTCCTAACCGTAAAAAGAAGTAACACTTTTAGCGATCGCTGCTTACTTGTGTGCTTATTCGCTTTAAAAAGGAATTATAATTACTGATAAGAAATTCACTAAGTTTATTACTAATTCTGTGATGGAAGAAAATTTTGATCTCAGGAATTGTAGTCATGATGATGCTTTATCTGTTAAAGATAAAGTATTTAAAATTTTTCATATTCAGGAAGCAATCAAGAAAGCTTTCCGTAGTAAATTATCAGAAGAATTATTTACTTTATTAAATTCCTATGGAATATCTATAGATCCTGGTGGCTATTTAGTTGGCAATAAATTTTATAGATATACTCACAAATGGTTCGATGAAGGTGTAGATTGTGAAGTGTTAAAGCCTGCTACTAAAGGTTGGCAAAAGGGGCGCTTAAGAATCAAAGTAACTCTAGAATTTATGCCTGATGAACCTCCATATCATGAATCAGAATCCCCTCTTGATGATTTACGCCGTATGATTGATGAGGAAACATGATGAAATTTAGTGTCTGTCATGTGGGTATTGGTCACAATATCCGGTTTTGGAGGGTTTATAATTCACTTTTTGTTAAGGGACTTCCAGATAAAAAAATGTCCAAAATGTAGGGTGCGTCAGTGCGAAAAAACCTAGCTGTACAAAGAAATTATTCATACTGACGCACCCTACTAACTTTTTGTTAAATAGGTTTTTATTGTCTCACGCAGAGGCGCAGCGAAAAGTCGGAGCGCCGGCTTCCGGCGATCTGAACTTTTCAAGACAGAGACGCAAAGAAGAGAGAGGAAGAGATTTTTTTAAGTTGAGGTTGATATGGAAGATAGATTTAAACCAGCAGAATGTAATGATAATGATGTTTTGGAAATCGGAGATTACACTTACAAAATTTCTAAATTTTTAGAAGCTTTTCGTCAGATAAATCGTTCTGATTTAGCGTATGGATTACAGCAGCAATTTAATGAAAATGGCATAGTTATACAACAGCAACATTCTAAAATTTGGTTTGATGAAGGACTGGACTGTCAGATATTAAAGATTGGTTCACAAGGTTGGAAAAGAGGGAAAGTCAAGTTTAGCATTAGTGTTGATTTTTATATTGAAGAAGAAGCAGAAATGGATAACAACGCACATTCGGAAATTAGTGGAACTCAATCTCCTCTCGATGATTTACGCCGGATGATGAATGAGGAAACATCATGAGCAAAACTCCTCGGATTCGTATACCACCAGAAGTTAGGCAATATGTATTTCAACGAGATAAGTTTCAATGTCAAAGTTGTGGTAAGACTGGCTTAGAAACTGACCTAACTATTGACCATATTATTCCTTTGGCTCGTGGTGGTCAAAATGATATGAGTAACTTACATACTTTATGTTTTGACTGCAACCGACGCAAGACTGATAAACTGGATGCACGCTTCCGGCGACATTTTGAAATTTGAGCTAAGATGGGGCTTGGATGAACTGTCAGTTATAGAATTATGCCTCTAAACCGTCACAGCAACTCCCGTAAACTCCACAACTTTAAAACCAAAGTTTTTTATTCTTTTGCTATTGTCGCTGTTTTGCTCGCAGCTTTTCCTTGGCTATATGAAATTAAAACAAAGGCAGGCATAAATATATCAAAGAGTCGCCATGCTGGGACGTTTTTTGAGCAAAAATCCGGCGGACTATTTAAGTGTGAATGGCTTTATCCTTACCATTGTGAAGAGCGTCCAAAGGTGAATTAGTTTTGAGAATAACAAAGATCCCCGACTTCTTTAAGAAGTCGGGGATCTTTTAGTTAAGTTTTACTATTTAAATTGGTTCAGAATGGCACTAACATCAACTGCTAGTTTTTGTCCTAATTTCAGCAATTGTAGACATTGACTCGTTTCTTCTTTATCAGAAAGAGTAGTCAAACACAAAGGTAGTATTTGATTTTGTAGACAACTAAAGTACAGTTCTTGGGATTGATGCAAGGAAATGCCAATATTTAGCTGATAGCTAACGTTAATTAGCCGTTCTAAGCATTGCATCTCGATGGCAAAACTGCCATTGGTATCGTGTAATAATCTCCAAAGCAGGCGCAGAATCAGCTGTTCTAGCATCTGCTTGCCTTCAGGAATATTTAATTGGCAACGCAGATGTTTAGCTTCAGTGGCGATCGCTTCTAATTCTACTATGTGATTCCAACTCAGTTGGGGTTCGGTGATATCTTGGTCTAGCGATCGCAATGTTGTCATACAGCGATAACCCAAGGCAATCTCCGCCGCCACTTGTAATTCTTGTGGTACGGCTAGTTCATCGCGGTGAAACGCCATCAACACACCATAATTATCCCGGTATGCCTGAGTATATAACTGGTCTAACCTTGTCAGGGTTTCTTGACTCAATAAGCGCATGATCCGATGGCGTTCTTCTGCAAACAGATTTTGCAAGTTGAAGGTTTCATCACCAAACACTTGTGTCATCGCCAAAATAGTTTGGGCGGCGCTAGCCTGTTGCAGTGATGTAAACAGCTTTTCTTTCAATTGGCTGTAATCACGTCGTCCGGTAAATAGTTGAATGCAGCAGTGGAAATCCCAACCGCCTAAATGCAGGACAGCAAAGACTAAATTTTCGCTTTCCCAGGTGATTTCCGACACGAGTTTTAAGTTACCAACGGCTAGGGTTAATGATCCCATGCGTTGTAGTTGGTAATCTACCTCATTGACGGTGTAGCAATAAACCCGTTTTTGGTGAGGATTGGGTTGTTTTGTCCCAGGTAGAGGCTTAGTATGCAGCGTCTCTACCTGTTTGTGATTGTTGAACAGGGAGGAAATTGCGTAATGGGCGGCTACTTGTTTAAAACTAATCTGGGCTGTTTGTACTAGTTGACGGTAGACTTCCCCACCGTGTTTAAAGGATTCCACATTACTAGGGGCTAAACCCAGACGTTTGAGGAAGCCTTTTTCCAACTGCACACCAGCCACATCCCCACCCAGTTCCAAAGCACGGGCGGCGTAACGCAGAATCTGGGTTCCTTCAGGGCGAGAAAGTTCTTCAAAGAACCAACCGCAACTGGTGAACATAAATAAAGTGTGACGCTGCATTTCTAATAGGCGCAAAGCGTCTACTTGTTCGGCGGCGGTGAGTTTGTGGGTTTGATGACGGGAGAGAAAACGGCTAATATTGGACGGAGAGCGATCGCGGATAACTTGAATATACTCGTCTCGTGCTTGCCAGGGATCACGGAATAATTGATTACCATATTCCTCAAATACTTCCACTAACTGATCCCGCAGCCAATTTAAAGCATTCCGCAACGGCCGCCGCCATTTTTGATGCCAAATACCACCTTCACCACCACAACCACAATCTTCTTGCCATCTATCTACACCGTGGGCGCAACTCCAAGCTGTCACTGGCTTGATTTCTACTTCCCAGGTAGGAGAACATAAGTTGAGGTAATGGGCAAAGTTGGTTACAGTCCAACCTTGGCTGGGAAACTCTTTGATAAAGGCATAGGCGAGGGTTTTTTCTGTACCTTTTTTGTGGTGTCCGAAGGTTTCCCCATCTGTACCCACAGAAATCAGTTGTGATTGCCGATGATCCCCACGGACTGCTGAACCAATGCGTCCGGCAAAGTGGTGGGAGTTATAGACAACATCACTAAAACCCATGTCCCGTGAAATTGGGCCATCGTAGAAAAAGATATCTATATAAGGTAAATCTTGCAGAGATTGAGGATTGGTGTCTGCAATTGCGCTATCCCTGACGGAACTTAAAACAGAGGATTTATTGCTGAGTCTAGATTTCAGATAGCAACGATAAGGACGGGTGGGATCAATTTGACTCCCGCCCACTTCATGCCATTCTGGTTGGGGATCATTGGCTGTGGGGAAAGGACGACATCTTTGCGCTTGGGATGGCGCTAAGACAATAAAGCGAATACCTTCAGCTACTAAAGCTTCTAAGGTTGCGTAATCTACGGCTGTTTCTGCCAACCACATTCCTTCGGGATCACGGCCAAAGCGGGTGCGGAAGTCTTCTTTACCCCAGCGAATTTGGGTGCGTTTATCCCGTTCGTTTGCCAAGGGCATGATGATGTGATTATATACTTGCGCGATCGCATTGCCATGACCTTGCAGACGTTGGCAGCTTTTTGCGTCCGCCTCCAAAATCCGTTGATAAACCTCGACATCATACCTTTCTAGCCATGACATCAGCGTCGGGCCGATGTTAAAGCTCATATATTCGTAATTATTGACGATCCCCGTCACCTCGCCTTGGTCATTCAACACCCTAGCAAAAGCATTGGGACGGTAACATTCCCAATGGATGCGCTCATTCCAATCGTGGAAAGGCGCAGCGCTGGGTTGACGTTCAATTGAGTCTAGATAAGGGTTTTCGCGCGGTGGCTGGTAAAAGTGACCATGCACTGTCACATACACGCCTACAGCTTGATTCCGGGGATCGCTGTGGTGCGTATCTTTGCTAGTTATATGGGATGTTGATATTGAGCCAGGGTTAGCCGGCATTTCAGCAGATGTCATGTATATTTATTCCAACTCAAAAAACTTATACGTATGCCGGAAATGCTTGAGTCAAATCCTTCTACAACGATTTGCACCCAAAATCCGGTATAGAGAAAACTAATGGATACAGGATACAGCTTAATTTTGAAAAAAACTGTCTCACTATGGTAATAAATCTGCGTTATCGTCAAGCTGTTTGATCAAGGTAACAAAAATATCAGCAATTGAACAACATCTTGTACCATTTTAGATTTTGAATTTTAGATTTTGATTGGTAATTAGTTCCTATATCTGGGTTGTGGGAATCAACCTGTCGGATTGTTTGTTCAACGGGGTATTTAGTTAAGAATTTTTTCCTTGGCAATGCCAATCGAAAAATTTAATTGTCTTTTAATATATTAAACCGAATTTCGGGTGTAAAATTGCGCCTCCACCTAATAGTTTTGCAACGAAAGATTGCAAATACTTTATAAACTGCAATTATCAGTTACAAATCTCATTGTAGAGCATGGACAGTAGAATTTCTGAGCTATTTTGCTTACGCTTGAGAGTATCCTAGAGTCTGATTGTCAACTCTTTGTACATATTGATTTATCACAGACAACTGTGAGTAATCACTCAACTAAAAGTAACAAATGTCAGGCAAAAATATTGTTTTTCTCCTTCTATTGCTATTTATCCCAGTGTCCTTAGCAGCACACTATTTAGAGTGGGGGGATCTAATTGTTTTCGTCACCGCAGGCTTGGCAATTCTGCCCTTAGCCGCCTGGATGGGTGCAGCAACTGAAGAAATCGCCGTAGTTGTCGGGCCGACCTTAGGAGGCTTGTTAAACGCTACCTTTGGTAACGCCACAGAATTAATTATCGCCCTAGTCGCCCTAAACGCTGGGCTGGTGAATGTCGTCAAAGCCAGCATTACTGGCTCGATTATCGGTAACTTATTGCTGGTGATGGGTCTTTCCATGCTGTTGGGTGGACTACGCCACAAAGAACAGACCTTTCAGCCAATCGTGGCTAGGGTCAACGCTTCCGCGATGAATTTGGCAGTCATTGCCATTTTGCTTCCCACGGCGATGAACTACACCGCCAAGGGAATTGGGGAAGCAACCCTGCAATATTTATCTGTAGCGGTGGCTGTAGTCTTGATTTTGGTTTATGTCTTGACGCTGATATTTTCCATGAAAACCCACGCCTATTTATACGATGTGGGTGTGGCAGAAATAGAAACAGAAGAAAATCCCCATCCAAAGCCAAATATTTTCTTATGGTCTGGTGTGCTGCTAGTCTGTACCCTGCTGGTAGCGGTGGAATCGGAATTACTAGTTGATGCGTTGGAAGTCGCCACCTCCCAACTAGGTTTAACCGCATTGTTTACCGGGGTGATACTCGTTCCTATTGTCGGTAATGCTGCTGAACACGCCACAGCCGTCACCGTCGCCATGAAAGATAAAATGGATCTCTCCGTTTCCGTGGCGGTGGGTTCCAGTATGCAGATTGCCTTATTTGTGGCCCCGGTGTTAGTCATTGCTGGCTGGATACTAGGTCAGCCAATGGATTTGGATTTCCAACCCTTTGAACTAGTGGCTGTAGTCGTATCTGTACTCATTGCCAACAGTATCAGTTCTGATGGTAAGTCCAACTGGTTAGAAGGCACATTACTTTTAGCTGCTTATGCAGTACTAGGATTCGCTTTTTACTTTCACCCAGATGTGGGCGGACTGGGGTAAAGTTTTTGCCAATGTAAATTTTACAGCGATCGCTTTTATTTGTTACTAGTGAATAGAGAGCGATCGCTTTTTATTTAAAAATAAGAGAAAGTCCCATCAGTTTTTATGCTGGAACAACAAAAAGCAAGTTTACAACTTCATGTTAAACAGTTAGCTAACGAAGCCATACAAAAATCAGCACCATCGGCATGGTTTGAAGTTTTATATGCTGAAGCACATGGAGATACAACACAAATTCCTTGGGCAAAACTAACCCCCCACCCTTATCTACAAGAATGGTTGACAAATCATCAACCATTCCCATCTGGACAAAAAGCCTTAGTAATTGGTTGTGGTTTGGGAGATGATGCAGAAGCTTTAGCCAAGCTGGGATTTGCGGTAACTGCCTTTGATATTTCGCCTACAGCGATCGCTTGGTGTGGTGAAAGATTCCCCAATTCAAATGTTAACTACATAGTTGCCGATTTATTAGCGATCCCCCCACAATGGCATTTTGCCTTTGACTTTGTTTTTGAATGTCGTAATATTCAAGCTTTACCATTAAATGTCCGTCCTGACGTTATCACCTCAGTTGCCTCTGTTGTTGCTCCTGATGGGACACTTCTATTAATTAATCGTGTGCGGGAAACGGAAGCTGAACCCTCCGGCCCGCCTTGGCCATTATCTGAATCGGAACTCAAACAATTGGAAAATTTGGGATTACAACCAATAGAAAAACTTGTATTTTTAGAGTCTGAACAAGTTGATGTTAAGCAAGTGCGAATTGAATATCGCAGACGGAATATGCAGTCTTATACCGTTTCTTGATGAAAATGCACTTTATTCCCTACTGTAGAGACGTTGCATGCAACGTCTCTACATCATTTATTTGGCGCAACTTCATAGAGAATTGGTATTAGCAATATGCTTGTAGCAATTCTTAAGCGAGTGAGGTACAGAGTTATTTTTTTTAAACGCAGAGGGGCGTGGAGGAAAGCGCAGAGGGACGCGGAGGATTTTTACTTAGCACCTTAGTGGATTGGGAAACGTTATATGTATTTTTATCCAATAGCACACATCAGCCGCGCCTTTAGTAACTGCTGTGGGCTATTTTGTGTCATCATCACAGAGAATGGGATGTAGGGACTCAAAAATAAACTGAATGACCGTGATGTCTAACGACAAGCCACCAAGCATCTACGCTACTACTCTTGCATCTATCGTAGGTGAAGAAAACACCGTTGACCAAGGAAACAATTTCCAACTTAGTCAAGCAATAGCTGGTGGAAATCTCCCCAGTTGTGTTGTCTATCCCCAAAGCCAAGAACAACTAGCCGCAGTTATCGCCACCGCTTACAATCATAACTGGCGCGTTCTCCCTTGTGGTTGTGGGAGTAAACTTCGTTGGGGTGGTTTAGCAAAAGATGTTGATGTGGTGGTGAGTACAGAACGCCTCAATCAACTCATTGAACACGCCGTTGGTGATTTGACTGTCACCGTCGAAGCGGGAATGAAATTTTCCCATCTCCAGAAGATTTTGGCAGATGCTAGGCAATTTCTCGCCCTTGACCCCTCCACACCAGCATCAGCCACTATTGGGGGTATTGTCGCCACATCCGATACCAACTCCCTCCGACAACGTTATGGTAGTGTGCGTGACCAGCTTTTAGGTATCACCTTTGTACGTGCTGATGGTCAAATTGCCAAAGCTGGGGGAAGGGTAGTCAAAAACGTCGCTGGTTATGACTTGATGAAGTTATTTACAGGCTCATACGGTACATTAGGAATTATTACTCAAGTAACTTTTCGTGTGTATCCAATTCAGGAAACATCGGGAACGGTAGTATTGACTGGTGCAGCAGAAGCAATATCTCAAGCGGCTACAACCTTGCGCGGTTCAGCATTAACCCCGACCCAAGCTGATTTAATCTCTACTCAATTAGTATCTAATTTAGAATTAGGACAGGGTCTAGGATTGATTGCCCGTTTTCAAAGTATTAGTGAAAGTGTGCAGGAACAATCAAATCGGTTGCTAGAAGTAGGGGAAAAATTAGGTTTAACAGGAGTAGTTGTTTCTGGTGCAGATGAAAGTCATCTATGGGAGAGATTGTCAGAACAAATACATTCTCCTGTCACAGAATCGGCAATTACCTGCAAAATAGGAGTATTACCTAATGCTGCTGTGGAGATTTTACATCAAGTAAAAATTGGTTTAATTCATATTGGTAGCGGTTTGGGTGTGTTACAAGTCGAGGATAAAAATCAAGTTTTGCCAGTGCGATCGCTTTGCCAATCTCACCAGGGTTTTTTAACAGTTCTACAAGCGCCTACACCAGTAAAACAACAAATAGATGTATGGGGATACACTGGCAATGCTTTACCATTAATGCGACGCATTAAAGAACAGTTTGATAGTAAGAATATCTTAAGTCCAGGTCGGTTTGTAGGTGGTATTTAAGCTACTTACCAGAGATATACAGGGGAACAGAAGAAGATGCAGGTTTCAGAAGATTCTACCAATAATACCGCCAGTATAAAGAATTTAAAAGGATTTGATGCTAGCCATCCACCAGACCCAAAATTAATTGATAGTTGTGTACATTGTGGTTTTTGTCTGTCCACTTGTCCTAGTTATCGGGTGATTGGGAAGGAAATGGATTCTCCCAGAGGACGCATCTATTTAATGGATGCCATTAATGAAGGGGAAATTGCTCTAAATAAAGCTACAGTAGAGCATTTCGACTCTTGTTTAGGTTGTCTGGCTTGTGTGTCAACCTGTCCCTCTGGTGTACAGTATGACAAGTTAATTTCTGCAACTCGCCATCAAGTAGAACGCAATTATCCCCGGACTTTATCTGATAAATTAGTACGTCAATTAATATTTTCTTTATTCCCTAACCCAGATATTTTACGTATTTTATTAATACCCTTATTCTTTTATCAAAAGTCGGGAATTTCTCAAGTTATTCGCACTACAGGATTACTCAAAAAAATATCCCCAAGATTGGCAGCAATGGAGTCGATTCTGCCAAAAATTAGTATTAAAACTTTTCAAGATAATCTGCCTACGATTATTCCTGCACAGGGTAAGAAACGCTATCGGGTCGGCGTAATTTTAGGATGTGTACAACGGTTATTTTTCTCCCCAGTTAATGAAGCAACGGTACGCGTTTTAACCGCGAATGGCTGTGAAGTGGTGATTCCTAAATCTCAAGGTTGTTGTGCAGCACTTCCCGAACACCAAGGACAAACAGAACAAGCCAAAGCTTTAGCTAGACAGATGATTGATAGCTTTGCTAATACTGATGTTGATTACGTGATTATCAATGCGGCTGGGTGCGGTCATACTTTAAAAGAATACGGTCATATATTAGCAGATGACCCAGAATATCGAGAGAAAGCCCAAGATTTTGCCGCTAAAGTTAAAGATGTTCAAGAGTTTTTAGCTACTGTGGGATTAACAGCTAAACTTTCACCACTGACAGATAAACCTTTGAATTTGGTTTATCAAGATGCTTGTCATTTATTACATGGACAAAAAATTAGTGTGCAACCTCGTCAGATATTAAAACAAATACCAGGAGTGCAGATTAAAGAACCATTAGATGCAGCATTATGTTGTGGTAGCGCTGGTGTTTATAATATGTTGCAACCGGAAGTTGCTGAAGAATTAGGCAAGCAGAAAGTAACAAATTTATTGAATACTGGTGCTGAGTTGATTGCTTCTCCTAATCCTGGCTGTGCTTTGCAAATTACTAAACATTTAGAATTGCAAGGTAAGAAAATGGGTGTTATGCACCCGATGGAGTTGTTAGATTATTCAATCAGGGGAATTAAGTTGACGTAATTTAATGGGTAACTGATATAGCTGTTAACTTTTGACAGTCAACGGTTAACAGTTAGTAGTTAGTAGGGTGTGTCAGTATGAATATTTTTTTGTGCAGCTAAGTTTTCTCGCACTGACGCACCCTACCTACTTGAATATTTGGCGTTGCATATTCGCGGGATGAATTCAGACTTCTCGACAAAGCTGAAAGTCGATTCTTTGCGCCTTTGCGCCTACCCTGCGGGTTCCGCTTGCGGTATGCGTGAGATAAAAATCATCCCATCAATCAGCAACGCCGAATATTTTTTATCTGGAAGCACCTTAGAAAAATAACGCTGTCAAAGCCTTTCCTCCAGGTAGAGGTTTGTATTTAAAAATTTAAGATATCAATGGGTTCTTCTATTTCCAATTCTACAATTCTTTCTGTTGTATCTTTGAGTTCTGCTAATTTACCTTCTTTACGATATATATCTGCTGCTTTTTGAAAGTCAGCGATCGCTCCTTGTTTATCTTTTATGCCTGCACGCACATTACCACGGTTATAATAAGCATCAGCATAACTAGGATTAATTTGGATTGCTTGGGTGTAATCAGCGATCGCTCCTTCTTCATCCCCTAAATCATAACGGGCGTTACCACGGTTATAATAAGCATCAGCCGCCTTGGGATTAATTTGGATTGCCTGATTATAATCTTCAATCGCTCCTGCATAATCACCAATATCAGCACGGGCATTACCACGATTTTTATAAGCATTAGCATCATGAGGATTAATCTTAATTGCTTGTGTAAATCCTGATTGTGTTGCTAATAAATAACGAGATATGCCTCTATTTTTATATATATCTGCATATTGGGGATTAATCTTGAGCGCTTGGGTATAATCTTCAATCGCTCCTTGATTATCTCCTAAATGAGAGCGTGCTTCTGCTCGGTTTTTATAAATAGAAGCAGCATGAGGATTTATTCTAATTGCTTGATTATAATCATCAATTGCGGCTTCATAAGCTGCTAGTTGTGATAAAGCCAACCCACGTTTATGATAGGATTTAGCATCGTGAAGATTGAGATTTATGGCTTGAGAATAATCAGCGATCGCCGCCTCATAATCTCCTAATTGATAATAGCTTAAACCTCGTTTATAATATAATTCACTATTATTACTACTTGCTTGTAAAGCTTGGCTATAATTCTTAATAGATGCAGTATATTCACCTTGAGCAAAACACTCATCACCAAGTTTTATATAATCTATATTTATATCTTCTTCTCGTCTATAAGATAGAATATTTTTGATACCAGTAAATAAAGCTGGTTTGATTGATTGACTTTGATTGATTTTAGTTGAAAATTCTGGCTGGGGTTTATATTGATAAATTGGCGGAGATTGCTGGAACTGATGATAGTTGGTGGAAGCTTGCAACTGTTCCAAATAACCCCATAAGCCGCCACCATAAAGTAATTGCTCTATTCCAAATGAGATATTACCTGTCTTTAATTTAATCATTTGAGTAGGCAAAAAGCCAGCTAATAATAGATGATATGATGATTGTGCTTCATTAACATCTTCTTTAATAAAAATGCAAACTACAACTGCATTTTTTTCCACTTCTTCGGCACTAACTGACCATCTCACTCTATCAATGTTGCCATGACGAGATTTAACTTCAATGCCAATTGCAGGGTTAGCAGTTAAAGTAAAATCTATCTTGCCATCGCCACCAAGCCGCTTCTCATAATCTACTTCGGTAATCAAATCAGCTAAACGTTCTTTAACAACTTCCTCACCTAATTTCCCCTTGAGGTAGCTAATAAAAACATCACGAACTGGCGAAACCCGCTTGTATTTTTCAGCCATCAGCCAGCAAAAGTCTCGTAGGGTTTTTAATCTTTCGCCAGAGATGACTGTTAACTCACTATATTGACCTTCGATTTCGCAATGCAGCAGACAACCAGATGATAACCTTTTAATAAAATCAGACTGTAGCGATCGCAGTAGCGTAATCCAGTCCATTTATAGTTCTGCGAGTTTTTTGATGATTTTACTTTATTTTACGCGATGTGCGACTTATTCTTAAAACCCCTCTCCAAACCTCTCCCCTGCAAGGAGAGAGGCTTCAATTATTACTCCCCTTCCCTTATAGGGAAGGGGTTGGGGGTTAGGTCTGAGAGAAAGTTGCACACGGCGTTATTTTATCTCCTTCTTTGAGCTACCTCAGAGACAGCATTATAAATTTCTGGCAAATTGAGGGTATAACAAATTCAGAGGGTCAAAGAAATGACCAATACAACCCTCAATTTCCAAAATACTTCTGGACACGAAGTTCTCGCAGCAGTCGGTAAAAAATATCTGCGTCCCGGTGGACGCATAGCTACAGAACAATTATGCCGGTGGGCGAATTTCCAGCCTAGCGAAACAGTTTTAGAGTTAGCTTCTAGCTTTGGATACAGTGCAATATCCCTGGCTCAACGCTATGGTGTGAAAGTAGTCGGGGTAGAAAAAAATCCTGATAGCGTAGTTCGGGCGCGTGAAAATGTCTGCGTGGCTGGTTTAGAAAATCAAATTGAAATTATCGAAGGCGATATTTTCCATCTGGATGCAATGCCAGGGAAGTTTGATTATGTTTTAGCCGAAGCCATTCTCACAATGCAATCCCCATTAGGGAAAGCTAAGCTGTTAGCGGAAATTCACAATCGACTCAAACCGGGGGGTAAGTTTCTCTCCCATGAATTATTAGCTAATGACAAAGAAGAACAAATTCGTGCTGATTTAGCAAGAGTAATTCGAGTAAATTCTACACCACTTTCAGAGGCTAACTGGATTGCAGCTTGTGAAACAGCAGGATTAAAAGTACAAAAACATCAAATCGGCTCGATGAATTTATTGAACTTATGGCGGATGTTTCAAGATGAAGGTATTTTCCCAACTATCCAGATTTTAGTGAATATTTTGACGCATAAATCTATCCGTGAAAGAGTTTTAGCAATGCGTCACATCTTTAACAAATACCGCCACGAATTAGGCTATATCATTCTCTGTGCTGTAGCTCATACTAATTCTCTATGAAGTTGCAGCAAATAAATGATGTAGAGACGTTGTATGCAACGTCTCTACAGTCCAGAATAAGTCGGATATTCATTAAGAAACGGTATCAAGAGGATAATTGATAGCGCCATAAATATCACACAATAATCAGAGTTTATCAACCATGACTAACCAAACAATAACTAACAAATCTCTTGTTATCCAACTACAAGAACAAATTGAATATCCCCATTCAGGAATTAAAAGCCAAGTCATATTTCAAGATACAGCTTGCCAATACACGCTGTTTTGTCTGGCAGCTACAACAGAGATTTCTGAGCATACCTCTACTCGCAACGCCGCCATTTATGTTTTGGAAGGTAAAGGACTCCTGAATTTATCAGGTCAAGATATCACTCTCATTCCTGGTGTTTTTATCTTGATTCCTGCTAATGCACCTCATGCTCTAAAGTCCGAAGAAAATCTAGCTTTTCTGCTCACACTTTCTGAAAAGAATACAGATAAATAATCAATAATTTTTGGGGTTTTTGTACAATGTCATCCTTATTTTCTACCTTCACCCAACACTTAGATGTTACCTCTATTGAATTAGAAGTGATCCTTTCAAAATCACTTTATGAGGTTCTCAATTCACCCAAATTGCAACAAGAACTAAATAGTTTAGATATCGTTGTACTAAAAGAAACCTTACCCACCGCCGGAGCAGTTTTAGCTAAGGAACTCCCACCTTTTTACAACTGGTTAAAAAATGAGTTAGGAGTCAAGCGGGTTCCTGATAGTCCAGACCATACAACAAAATGGGTCGTGGGTTTTGTAAATAATCAGGAAAGTCTCACTCATTTAGTTGAATTACACCGTCCCGTCCCGCGTCCAGCGTTAGAAGCTTCTGTTCCTCGCTTAGTAGGGGTGTTCGCAGGTGTGGAAGACGAACAAATCAGGCAAGAATGGCAAAAAGCTGTTGCAGCGCTGTGTTTAGTTTTAGTTGTCGCATCTCGTGAACAGGATAGATTAAATTTAGGAGCTTTAGCAAATTCCTAAAGATGTCAAATTTCATCTATGTTCCACAGGTGATGGTCTCTGACTGACCACAGGCGATCGCATTCAATTTCTCAACATCCAATATAATGATTTTGCCACCTCGACTATAGGCAACAACTGACTTGAGTGTTTTAATTAACCGCACGCATTCTTCATAGGTAATACCAATGCTGCGAGCCATCCGATAGTAAGATAACTTGATTTTTAAAATCTGACCTTGTGGACTTGGTTCAGTTCCCGATTCCGTGGCGAAATATTGGATTAACCTAGCTAGACGAACAATAGCCCTCTCCGAAACTAACCCGTGAACTGTTTCATGGAGTTGCTGAATCCGAGTATTAAAAACCATCAACATTCGTAAAGCAATTTCTGGATTACTTTGGATGGCTTGTAATAAAGCATCCCGTTGGACAGTGAGAATTTCACAATCAGATTCAGCAGTCACAGTTGCAGGCGCAATGCTATCTCCTAGCAATGCAGGGGCAGCGAACATTTCCCCAGCATTCAGTCCCCGCAAAATAGTTTCTTTTCCTGTGGTTGCTGTTTTGGTGACTTGAATTGAGCCACTAACTACAGCATATAACTTAGCAGGCAGGCGATCGCCCTCATGCAGAATAATTTCTCCTTTTTTGTAGCCTTGCACCTGAGTGTAAGGTTGCAAACTTTCCTTGTCTGAGGTTTCTATACTCACAAACACCATAATCTGTGAAAGTTGTTCTAGGGAGGCCTGCATAATTAGCCTGATTTACGGGGGCAGGAGGCAGGAGGAGTCATGATGAAGGAAGTTTCACAAGCCTTACCATTCCCCATTCCCTGCCTATTCTTAACTGGATGCAGAATTAGCCGCTTCTTCAGCTTTTGCTGTAGCTGGACTTCCGCCCATACGAATCTCAGAAGTAAAGGAAGCCATACTGAAGCCACCAAACCGCTTTAACACACTGACGCGCATCCGTAAATTAGGGCTAGCAAACCATAAGCGTTCTTCAGACCACATGGTTTCGTACTCTGTCGTGAGAGTTAAAGCGCCATCATCACCCATCTTGTAACGTCCAGCTACAGGGGCTTTCTCGGCATAACCCATTTCCCGCAGTAATCTGCCTTCGTTGGGATTGTCCACATCTGGTACAGTAGCTAACACTGTAGATCCAGTATGTTTTTCTTCATCCCATTCCATAGTACCGTTCCAGCTAACCCTCGCACCGCATGAAGCAGCACTAGCAGGAACTTCGTACAATTCGCACAACTTGATGACTTCTGGATGATCTGCGGCTAGTGACTCGATTACCAGATCAGACTTGCCATCTTCCGATTGCTTAAAAGCTAAATGATGGCTAGTGCGATGAGAAAACCATTTACCTGCACTCAATTCAAAAAATTCTTCAATATTCATGAATTAAATTCCCTGAGTCTTAATTTAAAAATCCCACTTATTATTATTAAAAGCTAGTATGGGACGTGATATTAAGCTTGATTACCCATTTCCTCAAGTCTTTTCAGACCAATCCTCGCAGCTTCAGCAACATTAGGATGGCTGTCTTTTTCTAAATATTTTAAAGCTGATACACTTTTGGGGGTCGGAAGATTACCTAAGGATTCTGCTAAACGTTGCCTAACTAACCAATCATCTGACTGAGCAAAGCGCAGGATACTATCAACAGATTCAATATCTTGTATTTCACCTAAGGCAGAAATAGCAGCTTGTTGGATGACTCCTTCTTTGCTATCTAACGCCTGCATCAAGACTTGATGGGCGCGTGGGTCTTTGAGATTACCCAGGGAAACTGCTGCACTAAAACGGACTAACCAATCGGTGTCTTCATAAAATGCTCGTGACAGCACTTCAAAGGCTCTAATATCACCCAAGTATCCCAATGCGCCAGCCGCATCAGCGCGAATGCCATAATCTGGGTCATTTTCGAGAATCTTTACCAGAATTGGGTAACACTCTGCTGTTTGTTTGATGCCTAGAGCAAAAATTGCCATTGATCGCAGCTGCAAAGATTCGTCATCCAATACCTTTTTAATTAAAGGTACAGCATCCTCAGCAGCTATATTTCGCAAATTAGCAAGAGCTACCATGCGATCGCGCAAATCTGGACTTTCTAACTGAGCAGAAATTTCCTGCAATTGTGAAACAGTCATTTAATTCCCAGCGCATTCTTAATGTATCTTTACTTTACTTTACCTGATCTCTCATGTGGCTTGGTCGGGGGTTCAGGAATGAGAGTAGAGTGTTTTCCGCCTATGTAGAGTTTTTTGTATCTGTCTTAGCATTGAGAATTAACAGTATTTAATGTCTGTTGTGTCTTAGGTAAGACGAGAAGCCTTGAGTGACAAACGTAGTTTAGAGGGGTCAACCGAAGTTCAGGTGAAGAACAATGGTTCAACTAAGCGAACGTCCAGGGACTGCCAGAATCAACAACTTCCAAGAAAAGTTTATCTACGAAGTTGGTGCGATTTATGACGCGGAACATCGCTTTTGGGAGGCCCAGCAGACAATGTTGCAGTGTTGCCAAAATAATCAACTCAGGTCTTTGATTGAAACTCACATCCGAGAAACAGAACAACAAATTCGGAATCTAGAGCAGGTGTTCAACGCTTTGGGACAGCAACCAACGCGGGTCACTTGCGATGCTGCGGCTGGTCTGATCAGTGACGGTCAAAAGTTAATGCTCCTAGCTTCAGAGAATCAACCAATTCTTAATTTGGGGTTGGCTGGTGGTCAAGCGAAGGTAGAACAGTTAGAAATTGCCTGCTACCGTGGTTTGATTAGAGCTGCCGAACAGATGGGACAAGATCAAGTCGTACAACTGTTACGGCAAAACTTACAGCAAGAGGAACAAACAGCTCAAAAAATAGAACAACATCTGCCGCAGTTAATTCAAGAAGCCCAATCAGCAGGTGGTTCCAAGACTAGTAAGTCTCGCTAGTGCGATCGCCAAAAGTAAACTAAGGTAAAAGCAAGGGGAAAAGATACTTACAACATCTTCTTCCCTTGATCAAATCCCAAAACTCAGCCGATTGATAGATAGTTATATCTTTATAAAGATAGAAAAGATACCTTATCCATACAAGGTATATTTTTATTTGAATCAAGATGATTGCTGTGCCTGAAAAATTTCATATATTGGCAGCACTACAAAATTGCCGCAGATAAAACCCCGTTGAATAAATGGGGTTTTATTTATGCCGTTTCTTTATAAAGCTGTGCCAAATTTTAGCCTTTTTAACGCAGAGTCACCTTGTAGACGCTTCGGCTACTCTACGAGTTCTCCGCAGGAGTACCCGCAGGGTAGTTAGCGCTGAGGCACGCAGAGATTTTCTTATAAAAATTCGCTAGGTTTAAATTTAAACTATATTAAACTCTGCGATCGCCTTGGGGAAATTTTTGTTTTCATGTCCTGAACGGCTGAGTTTAATCAAGGCAAAACGCTGTAATGGGCTTAAATTCTCCCACTGTGATAAAGTTACAATCACGCCTGTTTCTTGAGCTTTATCCTGAATACTAATTGGTATGGTATTAGAGTCTAGCCATGCAGGTTCAGACTCAATTGGTAGCTTTGTGGGTAGTGTGCCAGTTCGATTTACAATCAGCTGCTGGATATATTCTTGATAAGATTGAATTTCTGCGGTTGTAGTGCATGGTAGTTCGACTAAAGCTTCTCTTTCGGCTTGATTCATTTGGTTCCAATCAGATAATTTAAGTTTAATGCCGCAGGTATCAAGTTTGTAGCGCACCTGCATGGGTATGCAACGTAGAGAATCAACAAAGTCTGCTTCAAATTTAAAGAAGTCTGCCATAATTAGCGATTGAAACTATAATTTCAACACCAAAATCTATCAATCTTGTCAGACTATAATTATATCAGCATAATAATACAATTAAATATTTAATTTCTATTACCATAATTACTGGAACGAATAATTAGATAGCTAATTGAAAGTGCTAGTACGGCAACACCTAAACCAATAATATCAACACCATTGACCTTTTCTAAATCAAGAATAATGATTTTCCTAGCAACGGCAATTAAAGAGGTAACAATTACTAATTCAACCTGAAAAACGTGTCTTTTGAGATAAGCGGTGATATTTTCTAAAATTTCTAAAGCAATGAGAATATTTAGAAATAGACCGAAAACCTTGAATAGGGTAGTGTTAATTTTGCCATATGGGACAGTAAAAACTTCTTTAACAATAAAGATTCCTAAATCACCGATCGCCACCAAAATTACCAATACCATAAAAATAGATAGAACTTTAGAAACAAGCACTTCTACATTTTCAATAATGTGCATGAAGTTCTCATCGCTACCAATTCCTACAATTCTTTTAATTAATCTCTTCATCACCTACACCCCAGTTTTGGTAAACCTTGATTCAGTCAAAATAAAAATCCCGTAGATTAATCTAGAGGATTAAAAGTTCTCTCTTATAAAAAATAAGAAAAAGAGAAAAATTGACTTTTCTATAACTCTTACTATCCAGTAACAGTAATCAAATAAAGCTGATAGCCCAATAGTTATTACATATTAAGTACTAATGGTAACTATTGATTTTATTCTATTATTGATTATCGATACCTAGAAGCTTACCACTGAGATGACTGGAGTTGATAATTTTCGGCTGTAATTTCTACAGAAATTGGTATTAATTGGACTGCACAGGCTTTTAACTCTGGTTGTAATGAATCGGGGCAAGATTCTGAATGGGTTAGGGCATTAGCTTCCGCATCCTCTGCCCAGAGTTTACCCCAGTGCATGGGGACAAAAACTGTACCTGGAGAAATAGCTTTTGTCACCTTGGCGGGAAACTTAGCACTACCTCGACGCGATCGCACTTCTACCACCTGATGATCTATAATGCCTAACTTCGCCGCATCACGAGGATGTATCTCGATGAATGGTTCGGGGTGCATGGCGCGGATTTTTTCTATCCGACCGGTACGGGTTTGGGTGTGCCAATGTCCGTATAATCGTCCAGTAGTCAACACAAAAGGATAAGCGGGGTCTGGTGGTTCTGCTAATCCCTGAGAATAATATGCCCCAAAGCGTGCGCGACCATCAGGGGTATGAAAGCGTAAATCAGTGTAGAGTCTTTTATGCTTATCCCCACTCTCCATTTCTGGATATGGCCATTGGGTGGGGCCTTGGGCTTGTAATTGTTGATGGCTAATACCAGACATATCACAAGGGCGACCCTTGGTCAGTTGGGCAAACTCGGCGTAGACTTGGGCTGAGTTTCCAAAAGCGAACTTGTCCTCAAAACCTAATCGCCGTCCAACTTCTGCAAAGATTTCCCAATCTGGCTTGGCTTCTCTTGGTGGTTGGCGGAAGGCTTGACATAGGGTGACGCGGCGTTCTGAGTTGGTCATGACTCCAGTTTTTTCACCCCATTGGGCTGCTGGTAACAGAACATGAGCGTATGCTGTAGTTTCTGTAGGGTGGTAAGCATCTTGGTAGATTGTGAAAGGCGATCGCAATAACGCCTTTTTCGTCCGTTCCAAATCTGGCATACTTACAGCTGGGTTAGTAGCTGCAATCCACAGTAAACCCACATTACAGTCTTCCAAACCAGTAATCATGTCCCACGCAGTTAAACCGGGATGGGGTGAAATTTGCCCTGATGGAAATCCCCAAAATGCTTCTAATTCTGCCCGGTGTTGGGGATTTTTCACCAATCGATAACCCGGTAATAAATGAGCTAAACCGCCTGCTTCCCGTCCTCCCATCGCATTCGGTTGACCGGTGAGGGAGAAAGGCCCAGCCCCTGGTTGACCGACTTGTCCCGTCATCAAATGTAAGTTAATAATCGTTCTGACTTTGGCTGTACCTTCACTCGATTGATTCACACCCATCGACCACAAAGACAACACACGCTGCGATTCACCCCAATAACGGGCAGCTATTTCTAAATCCTCAACGGTGATACCACATTGACGGGCTACTACCTCCGGTGGATAGTGGCGAATTACCTCAGCGTAGGCTGAAAAGTTGCTGGTACAGTCATCGATGAAACCGACATCTATCATGTTCCAACGCATTAATAAATGAGCAATCCCATTTAACAAGTCAATATCTGTACCCGGTTTAATCGCCAAATGTAAATCAGCAGCTTCGGCGGTAGGTGTGCGCCGAGGATCAACCACAACCATTTTCACCTGATGGTTTTTTCTGTGGTACTTCTCCAGTCTGTTAAAAACAATGGGGTGACATTCGGCAGTATTTGTCCCAATTAAGAATGCACAGTCAGTTAACTCCAAATCTTCATAACAACAGGGAGGCCCATCAGCCCCAAAACTTTGAATATACCCAGATACCGCACTGGACATACATAAGCGGGAGTTAGCATCAAAATTATTGCTACCCAAACAACCTTTCATCAGTTTTTGGGCTATGTAGTAATCTTCAGTTTGGAATTGACCGGAACCATACATACATATAGCTTCCGCCCCTTGAGTAAAGCGCACAGTTTGAATACGCTTGGTGATGAGGTCAAAAGCTTCATCCCAACTCACGCGACGGAACTCTTGATCTAATGAGTCCCGTACCATTGGGTAATGTAATCTATTTTTATCCAAAGATTCGGCGATCGTTGCCCCTTTCACACAAACCATCCCCTGGCTCGATAGATGGGCTTTATCACCCCGCACCCGCCAAATTGGATTTCCTTGGCTATCTCGATTTGTGGCTTTGTTGAGTTGGGCTGGTGGTGTTACTTCTAGTCCACAGCCGACACCACAATAAGGACATAGGGTTTTGGTAGATTCAGTCACGTCGCTTCGCTCCGAATTCAAAATTCAAAATTCAAAATTCAAAATTAAAGACAATTTAGTGGGAGCAGGGGGAGCAGGGGAGCAGAGGGAGCAAGGGAAGTAAAAAAGAATAACTATGGACTGTTGACTATTGACTGTTGACTATGGACTATTGACAACTGACTACTCCTCATGAGCAAAGCGGTTATACAAGAAATCTAGGGCGTAATTTCTGAGGTTGTAATATTCGGGGTCTTCCATGATGCGGCGACGGTTGCGGGGGCGATCGAAAGGAATATCGAGGATTTCGCCGATTTGGGCGGCTGGGCCGTTGGTCATCATGACAACTCTGTCGGCTAGGAATAAAGCTTCATCAATATCATGGGTAATCATGAGGACGGTGACTTGATGATCACTCCAAATTTGTAGTAGTTCTTCTTGTAATTCTTCTTTGGTGATTGCGTCTAATGCGCCGAAAGGTTCATCGAGAATCAATACTTGGGGGCGGATGGATAAAGCGCGAGCGATCGCCACTCGTTGTTTCATCCCGCCGGAAATCTGGCTAGGCTTTTTCTCTGCGGCTTCTGTCAGTCCCACCATTGCTAGGTGTTCTCTGACGATGGCGCGTTTTTCGGCTTGGGGTTTGTGGGGAAATACTGCATCTACGGCTAGGTAAACGTTTTCAAAAACACTTAGCCAAGGGAGTAAGCAATAATTTTGAAAGACCATCATCCGGTCGGGGCCTGGTTCGGTGATGGGTTTGTCTTGTAGGAGAACTACGCCTTCGCTGGGGGTGTTGAAGCCGGAAATCATGTTGAGCAGGGTTGATTTACCGCAGCCGGAATGACCAATTAAGCAGACAAATTCGCCTTCACGAACTTTTAGGTCAATTCCATCGAGGACGGTGTAGGGGCCTTCGGGGGTGGGGTAGATTTTGCTTACGCCTTCAACTACTAGGAAGTTATCTGTTTTTTGGGGTTTTGGGTTGGTTTGATTATTTCTATTGATTATTTGCATATTATTTTCGGTGCTGGATGGATTTATGATTGGCTCACGCAGAGGCGCAAAGGCGCAAAGGAGGAGAGGAGCGGAGAGATGACTGTTGACTGTTGACCGTTGACTATGGACTAATGACTAATGACTAAATAAATATTTCCTCTATACGTATTTGCCGTTTGATTTCTAAGCTTTTGAGGTATTCGATTGGTTCTGAGGGGTTGAATAGTTTACCGTCGAATAGGTGGATGGGGTCGTCTTCACCGATATCTAGTAAGCCGAGGTCGCGGGCTGCTGCACCGAATATGTCTGTGCGGCAAACTCTTTCGGTGATTTCTACCCAGTTTTTGGGGAATGGTGTTAAGCCCCAACGTGCCATTTGTGTTATCATCCACAAGATTTCGGTGCGGTTGGGATAGTTGGTTTTGTTGAGGTAAAACTGGTTATAGGCTGTGAGTTGTTGGGGTGGTGTACCGTCGCCGCGATCGTAGGGGTCGATGAAGCCAGGGCGGACGTAGGCGGGATTGACATCTAGATATTCGGGACGACAGAGTAATTGGAGAATTTCTTCGCGGTTGCGGAGGTCGTCACAATATTTGCAGGCTTCTATTAGTGCTTTGACGAGGTTAAGGTAGGTTTCTGGGTATTTTTGCGCCCAATCTTCTCTGACTCCCAAGACTTTTTTCGGCTGTCCTGACCAGATTTCTAAAGCTGTAGCTGCAACGAAGCCTAAATCATCATGGACGGCTTGATAGTTCCAAGGTTCTCCTGCACAGTAACCGTCAATGTTGCCGGCTTTGAGTTGAGATACCATTTGGGTTGGAGGAATGACTGTTAAGCTAACATCTCTATCGGGATCTATACCGCCAGCCGCTAACCAGTAACGCAGAATTAGGTTTTGCATGGAGGCGGGATGAACTACCCCCAAGGTGAGGATTTGATCTGGAGAACTATCAATTACTGCTTTTAAGTCAGCTAGGCTTCTCACACCTTGGCTATATAGTCTCTTGCTGAAGGTGATGGCGTTAGCGTTGCGAGAAAGATTTAAGGCGTTGATCACAGGAGTTGGCGTTTGACTCCCAGCACCTAAAGTTAACGCAATCGGCATTCCTGCAACCATTTGGGCTGCATCTAATTTGCCAGTTACTACACCAGTAGCGATCGCCTGCCAGTTGGTTTCCCGGTTGAGGATAACATTATCTAAGCCGTATTTGGCAAAGAAGCCTTTTTCTTTAGCGACAATTAAAGGTGCAGAGTCAGTCAAAGGCATAAAGCCGATTTCAATCACGGCTTTGGCTGTTCCCAATGGTGCAGAAGCCTGCTGTGTCTGACGTTTCTTAGCTAGCTTTTGTTGGTTGAGGAAGTAAATTATCTCATTCCGCAGATTGTAATAGCTGGGATGTTTGACGACCTCCAAACGTTGACGGGGACGGGGGATAGGGACTTCGAGAATCTGCCCAATGTGGGCTTCTGGGCCGTTGGTGAGCATGACGACGCGATCGCTCAACAACAGCGCCTCATCTACATCATGTGTCACCATCACACAAGTAATTTGATGTTCATTGCAGATTTTCATCAACTGTTCTTGCAAACTCCCCCTTGTCAAAGCATCCAAAGCCCCAAAAGGTTCATCTAACAGCAACAACTTGGGACGAGTAGCTAAAGCACGGGCGATCGCTACCCGTTGTTTCATCCCCCCAGATAACTCACTAGGACGTTTATTCGCCGCTAGGCGCAGTCCCACCATATCAATGTGTTCCTCAACAATTACCCGACGCTCACCCTTAGACTTACCCTGATAAACCTCATCCACAGCCAGAGCAACATTTTCCCGCACAGTTAACCAAGGAAGCAGGGAATAATTTTGAAAAACCACCATCCTATCTGGACTAGGTTCTCGAATTTCCCGCCCTTCCAAAGTCACACCGCCAATACTAGCTTGATCTAACCCAGCAATAATATTGAGCAAAGTAGACTTACCACAACCAGAATGTCCAATTAAAGAAACAAACTCCCCCTGCTTAATTTTCAACTCAATATTTTTCAGTGCAATATATCTACCACCATTAGGTAAATCAAATATCCGATCAACGTGATCAACTTCAACAAAAGTAGGCATTACTCAACCCCTTTGGGGAATTCAAAATTCAAAATTCAAAATTAAAGAGGTCATTAGTCCTTAACTAATTCCTTCCCTCTCTTCCCTCTCCCACCTCTCCGCGTACCTCAGCGCTCACCTCAGCGCCCCTCCGCGTTTAAATCTTAATTAACTACTTCTGCTCCGCCACAACTTTACTAGCAACAAAACCCACCAATCTATCTAACAACAAACCCACCAAACCAACATAGATAAGTGCCAAAATAATCTCACTCAAATTAGTTTCAGTAGTTGTGTTGTAAGCATCCCAAATAAACGAACCAATCCCCACACCACCAACTAACATTTCCGCCGCCACGATAGCTAACCAAGATAAACCAATACCAATTCTTAAACCCGTAAAGATATAGGGAACCGTGGCAGGAAAGACAATTTTAAAAAAGTACTTTGCTCCCTTCAGCCGTAACACCTTAGCTACATTGATGTAATCTTGGGGAATTTGTTGTACACCGACTGTAGTATTAATCAGAATCGGCCATATTGAAGTGATGAAAATAACGAAAATTGCTGAGGGGTTAGCCTGTTGGAATGCTGCCAGTGAAATTGGTAACCACGCTAGAGGCGGGACTGTTCGCAACACTTGGAATATAGGATCTACAGCATTGTAAACTAACGGATTTACGCCGATTAAAATGCCTAATATAATTCCGGCGATCGCTGCCAAAGAAAAACCTAAACCAACCCTTCCCAAACTACTCAAAATTTGCCAGCCTAAACCCTTATCGCTTTCACCGTTATCAAAAAATGGATTGATAATAAAAGGGTCCCAAGTTTCCGAAAAAGTTTCTATAGGGCCTGGTAATTTAAAGTTAGGATTCAAACAAAGCAGTTGCCAAATTACCAAAAAAATTCCTAATGCTACTAGTGGTGGTACAACTTTTTTCCACAAGAAATTATTGATAGCTCTTTGAGACTTTCTTACCCTAGCGCGATTCCCTAAAATAGCTGTCACTTCGCCTTACTCCAAATTCAAAATTTACAGCCCAATTAAACTTTTTTGATTTTCAAGCTATTTAAATATTCTTCTGGCTTTTCTGGGTCAAATTTCACGCCATCAAAGAAAGTTTCCACCCCACGGGAACTGCTAGCTGGAATTTCGGCATCAGCCACACCAATTGCTTTCGCTGCTTTCTTCCACAAGTCTTCTTTATTGACTTGATTAACAATATCTTGAACTTTGGTATCTTTTGGTAAATAACCCCAGCGAATATCTTCAGTTAAAAACCAAATATCGTGACTCTTATAGGGATAGGAAGCATTATCTGCCCAGAATTTCATCCGATGGGCAAAGTTTTGTTCTTTACGACCATCACCATAATCGATATTGCCTTTAGCTCTTTCTACAATATCTGCTGCTGCAACATTTAAGTATTTACGGTCAGCGCAGATTTGACACATTTCTTCTTTGTTTTCTGCTTTGTCGCACCACTGTTGTGCTTCCAAAATCGCCATCAAAATTGCCTGGGCTGCATTGGGATTTTGATCAACCCAATCTTGTCGCATGGTAAAGGCTTTTTCTGGATGATCTTTCCACAATTCGCCTGTAACTAAAGCGGAATAACCTAATTTTTGGTTGACTAACTGAGCATTCCAAGGTTCTCCTACACAGAAGGAATCGACAGTCCCAACTTTCATATTTGCTACCATTTGTGGTGGTGGTACAGGTTCCAACACAACATCTTGATCAGGATTAATACCACCAGCCGCTAACCAATAGCGCATCCACAAATCATGTGTCCCACCAGGAAAGGTAATACCAGCTTTCCAGGCTTTCTTATCAGCTTTGGCTTTGGCGGCTACGTCTTTGAGGTTTTTGCTTTCTAAATTAATGTTCAGGTCTTTATATTTCTCAGCTACAGAAATAGCCTGACCGTTTGTATTTAACCTAGCCAAAATGTACATTGGCACTTTATCTTTGATGGTCATGAGGTATGGCATGGGACTAAGGATATGTGCGCCATCAATACCACCACCAGATGAGCCAATTTTTAAGTTATCGCGGGTGACAGGCCAAGATTTTTGCTTGATGACTTCAACATCGGTCATGCCATATTTAGCAAAAAAGCCCTTCTCTTTAGCAATGATGAGGGGTGCAGCATCAGTAAGCGGGATAAATCCTAACTTGGCTTTGGTTGTTTCTACCTTGGGTGCGTTAGTGGCTGAGACGTTAGCTGCTGGTGCTGCTGAAGGCGCTTGTTCTCCTGTGGTAGCTGATTGGGAACTATTGGAGGTGCAACCATGAGCCAAAATAGAAGCCGCCGCCGCCGCGCCTGTGGTGAATAGAAATTTTCTTCTGGAAACCTGTGTCATGTTTTGTATGTTGTTAATTCGTCGGTTGTCAGTTGTCATTAGTCAACAGTCAATAGTCATTAGTCATTAGTCATTAGTCCATAGTTATTCTTCTTTACTCCCTCTGCTTCCTCTGCTCCCCTGCTCCCCCTGCTCCCTCTACTGGCTGCTAACTAAAGCTTCCTGCCTGGGTTTGGCTCCAAAATTAGTAATGAGTAAGTCTCGTAATACTAGGTGCAAGTCTTCGCAGGGGATGCCTTTTTGTACGCAACTACCTAAATGTGCGTCTTTGCCGACTTTGCCTCCCATGTAGATGTCAACGCCTTCGACGGCTTTACCGTTTTTACGAGCTTTGGTTCCCATTAAACCGATGTCTGCAACTTGGGGTTGTCCGCAGGAGTTGGGGCAACCTGTCCAATGGATTCGCACTGGACGGGTGAATGTTAACTCTGCTTCTAAGTCTTTAATCATTTCTAGAGCGCGGTTTTTGGTTTCGATGAGGGCGAAGTTGCAAAATTGTGCGCCTGTGCAGGAAACTAGCGATCGCGTCAATGCTCCCGGATCAAGAGAAAATCTTTCTAGTAAAGGATCTGTCAATAAAGTCTTTAACCGCGAGTCGGTAATGTTGGGAATGATGATGTTTTGTTCAACAGTCATGCGGATTTCACCGCTACCGTAAACATCGGCTATCCGAGCTAGTTCAAACATATCCTCGGCATATAACCTACCTACGGGTATGTGTAAGCCTACATAGTTCAATCCCTCTTGCTTTTGTTTATAGACTCCGATATGGTCGCGTTTTTCCCAATCAATTTCGTCTTTGGGTGCGGCGTGTAGTAAGGATTTACCTAAACGCTGTTCGACTTCTGCCCGGAACTTATCTATACCCCATTCATCAATTAGCCACATCAAGCGAGACTTAAGCCGATTAGCTCTGAGTCCGTTGTCACGATAGACTTCCAGAACTGCTCTACATAAGGCTACAACTTCTTCAGGTGTTACCCAAGCATTCAAAGGAATTGCCGCTTCACAACGTTTGGCAGAAAAGAAGCCACCAACTAACACGTTAAATCCAAATACTTTTTGGTGAGTAGAAGATTCTTCACCACCCCCCAAAACCCAATCTCCAATCCCTTCTTTGAATGCGGGAACAAAGGCTAAATCGTTGATTTCCGCATGAACTGAATTATCCCGTCCACCAGCGATCGCAATATTAAATTTTCGTGGTAAGTTACTAAACTCTCGATTACCTTCTCCTTTGTTGGTGAGCATATCTTGAATTTGCTGCACTAACTCACGAGTATCATACAATTCATCCGCATCCAACCCGGCGATCGGGTCGCCTGTGATGTTGCGGATGTTGTCCATCCCTGACTGCACACTGGTTAAACCTACTGCCTGAAATTTATTGAATATGTGCGGTAAGTCTTCTATTCTGATTCCCCGTAGTTGGATATTCTGCCTAGTTGTAATATCAGCGTTGCCATCATCTCCGTAACGCTGCACTACTTCAGCTAAAACACGCATTTGATCGCTGGTGAGAATACCATTAGGCATCCGCATCCGCATCATGAATTTGCCAGGGGTGACTGGACGAAAGAATACACCCACCCATTTGAGGCGATGATCTCGGTCTGTTTCGTCCATTGCTTCCCATCCCAAAGAGGCAATTTTTTCAATCTCTGACTTGATGGCAAGGCCATCTTTTTCGGCTTTGAATTTCTCAAACTTATTGAGACTGGCTTTGGGGGTAGTTACTGTATCTGTCATGAGCTGGTTCTCATAAATTTGTATTTGCTCAAGATCAATCAGCTCGTAGTCTTGCTGGTTCTACGAGGTCTAGTAATGAAAAACGAAATATTTATTTATGTCTGATTACTTGTACTCAAGACTGTTCTAGGATGACTTGTTTGTTACTTCAATGAATGACACGCCGCCGATGTTTCACTGAAGGTAACTCTAGAACTAAACCGGGGGGAAACTGTAATCTTTTACATTGGCTAAATTTTTCAAGTGGCTTGTGTAAATGTTTATGTAACAATTTCGATACTTCTAAGGTTATGTTGGGATCTCAGGTAAAATAGTATAAGTAGCTACAGAATTCTAGTATTAATGCTTAAATTAAATAATTAAGATGCGTTTTCTGCATCACATATACTTAACAAGTAGCCCAAAATGCCTGTAAAGCATTGCTACACTTTCCATCTCAGTTGTTAGTGAATATGCTCTAACACCTCATCCTTGGATTGGTGTCCTGGAATTTCATTGACTATTAACTATTGACCATTGACCATTGACTATTGACTATTGACTATTGACTATTGACTAAAAACTATGAAACGAAGGGATTTCATCAATTGGGTAGGTTTGGGCTGGATAGCTAGTAGCCTACCTATAGCGATCGCTGCTTGTTCTTCCCAGCCTGTAACATCTACAGAGGCGCAAGCGATCGGGACTGTTGCCGAATTAGATAAAACTGGTCAATTACTCAACGAAAATTCACCAATTGGCCCGGTTTTGGTAGTGGGTACATCGAAGGACGCAAATCTGATTGCTGTTAATCCTACTTGTAGCCACAAAGGCTGTACTGTAGCATGGCAAGCCCAAGCCAAAAAATTTGTCTGCCCATGTCATGGCGCAGAATATGGAGTTGATGGTAAAGTGCAGAAAGACCCAGCTACAAAACCACTCAAAACTTACGCCGCCAAGATTGAGGGTGATTCAGTTGTAGTTAAGCAAAGCTAGTGTGAGCAAGCAGGGAGCAGGGGAAGAATAAATTTATTACTTATCACTCCCGACTCAGCACTGGCTAAACGCCGCAGCTATGCCCACAGGGCTTTACAGCACTCATAACTTCACCATTCCAAAGGTATTGTGAATAATATCGGTCAACTTTTAGTACAAGCGCAGGCGGCGCATAGTGCAGATGATTTGTCATTGGTGATTAATGATCTGCAACAGTTGATTTTAGTGGATAGAGATGAAATAGGTCACTCAGAACAACTGCTGAAATTAGCACTCTCTATTTTTGAGATGGGAGATTTTCAGCAACGTTGGGATATTGCCAAGGTGTTAGTTCATTTGGGAACTGCGACCATCAACCCATTAATTGACATCCTAGAAGATGAAGATACAGAGGATGAATTGCGCTGGTTTGCTGCCCGAATTTTAGGTGAATTACAGCACCCAGATGCGATTATGCCTCTGGTAGAACTATTGAAAACTAGTGAGGAGGATGAACTGAAAGCGATCGCCTCATCCGCAATAGCGCAAATGGGTAGTATGGCTATTCCTGTGCTTGTAGAACTGCTAACACATGAAAATACAAGACTTTTGGCAGTTCGATCGCTTGCTTATATTCGGCGTACAGAAACTATTGCGCCTTTATTAAGTGTGGTGCAAGATGCTCAAGCTTCCGTCCGCGCCGCCGCACTCGAAGCCCTCAGCAGTTTTCATGATGAACGTGTACCACCCATACTGTTGAACGCTTTAAATGATTTATCCGCCGCAGTCAGGCGTACAGCGATTCAGGGTTTAAGTTTTCGCTCTGATTTATCTTCAGAATTAAATTTAGTCGCCACATTACAACCCAAATTGTACGACTTTAGTGTGGAGGTGTGTTGTGCAGCTGCCAATGCTCTTGCCCGGATGGGTGGCGATGACGCAGCCAAGCACCTATTCACAGGTTTGATATCACCCCACACACCTATTACCTTACAACTGGAAATTATTCGCGCTTTGAATTGGCTAGAGTCACTAACGGCGCTGGAGTATTTACGACAAGCTTTAAATCAACTCACTTCCATAACTCTTTGCCAGGAAGTTGTTACAGTTCTAGGGAGAACACAAAAGCCTGAGTTAAAAATACCAGCCACAGCCATTCTGTTAGAGATACTGAACTCGTCACATCCAGCTATAAAAACGAATAGTGTGAAAAGTGCGATCGCCTTATCTTTGGGTCAGATCGGTAGTCCAGAAGCAACGGAAAGCTTAACCATGCTGTCACAAGATACAGATGAACTTGTCCGAGTTCATGCGATCGCTGCACTGACTAAGCTAGCCCCTTCTGCTGTATAAGTTGAAACCACAATAAGCAAATACAGACTTAAGGTGATTTTTCTCTCCCGTCAAATACCATAAATAGTCATCATTATGGTGGGTATTAGTCAATAGTAATTATAGAATTACCCAATAGTATTGATGTTAATTTGTTCTCGAAAATAGTATTTACTAGAATTTACTACTTGCGATGAAATTTATAGATTGATAAGCCATTTCAGTGAATTAATTTCCTGAGATTTAAAGTTAAGCAGTGTTAGCTGATTAAATACACTTTATATTTACTTATCAATCATATTTAAACATCACAATTAAGGTTTTTCCAATTCATAATATCTTAGGAGTTATCATGGCAAAATATCTACTAGCCTCTGCTGGTGGAGCAGGTTTTTTATGGTTAATTTGCGGATTATTTCCTGTACAAGCCATTACCAATTTAAATAATTCAGATAAAAATCCCGAAATTGCTCAAAATAATATCAACCATAAAAATATTGATTCTCTTGTATCTCAGGAATTAACCCAAAAAGATTTAACCTCAAGTAATCAAGCACAAAAAAGTGAAAATTTAGACTCAGATAACACTATTAATTCTTTACCATTAATCATACAAGAATCCACAAATTCATCTCCTCCATCAGACCAATTGGCCCAAGTCACATCTGTATCCCAATTATCTGATGTACAACCTACTGATTGGGCATTTGGCGCATTACAATCCTTGGTGGAGCGCTATGGTTGTATAGCGGGTTATCCCAATCTTACCTACCGTGGTAATCGGGCGATGACTCGCTATGAATTTGCGGCTGGCTTAAATGCGTGTCTTGATAGAGTCAACGAATTAATTGCTACAGCAACTGCTGATTTAGTCAAAAAAGAAGATTTAGCAACCCTGCAAAAATTGCAAGAACAATTTGCGGCGGAATTGGCGACATTGCGGGGTCGAGTAGATGCTCTAGAAGCTCGTACCGCAGAACTAGAAGCAAATCAGTTTTCTACTACCACCAAACTCAATGGTGAGGCAATTATTGCCGCTATTGGTGCGACAGGCGGCGCTCCTGGAAGCAATGATTCTAATCTCATTCTCGTCAATAGAGTACGGTTAAATCTCACTACTAGCTTTACCGGCAAAGATTTATTAATTACTGGTCTGCAAGCTTACAACTTTTTAGGTGGGGCTACGGGCGAAGGTAGCGTGCAGAACAGCTTAGGATTAGCTTCGCCCATACTAAGTTCTAGTAGCGCTCGTACTAGTTTTGAACCACAGTTTCCTGGCCTTAATGTCAAGAATTTGTCCAGCGTTGGGGCTAATAGTTTAGAGCTTTACAAATTGTTGTATATTTTTCCCGTGGCTGATAAATTAACTTTATTTGCGGGAACTGCGGCGGAAACATCAGATGCTTTCCCAGCAATTACACCTTTTTATGGCGAGGGACAAGAATCAATTTCTCGTTTTGCAGGTTTAAATCCTGTGGTACGAGTTTCTGGTGGAACTTCTGGTTCTGGTTTAGCATCGGCGGCGGGATTTATTTATAGCATTTCTCCAAATTTGGATTTCCGCGCTTTATATGGCAGTGTTAATGCTAATCTTCCTCAAAAATCTCCAAATGAAGCCCTACCAGGAGTATCTACTACACCTTTAGGTGCAGGGTTATTTAGTGGTAGTAGCGTTATTGCTGCACAGTTAACCTTCAAGCCCAGCCGTGACATTGATATTGGTCTAAACTATGCCAACAGCTACCACGAAATTAATATTTTAGGTACAGGATTAATTAGCGGTGACATCGGTGCTTTATCTGGTGTTTCTCCTGGCACACCAGTGAAACTCAACTCTTTTGGGGGTACTGTAACATGGCGATTTTCTCCCAAAGTAGCCTTATCTGGCTATGGTGCAGCACTGTTTGTTGATGATTCTGCTAATAACGTTGATGCTTCAACCACTTTTACAAGTTGGATGGCGGGAGTTCACTTCAAAGATTTATTCAAATCTGGGAATAATGGAGGAATTATTTTTGGTCAGCCACTTTACCGTACTGATGCTAGCGGTGCGGCTGTACTTGGTTCAAATCGTGCTACGCCTTACCATTTAGAAGCCTATTATCGCGTCAGAGTCAGCGATAACATCAGTATTACTCCTGGTGCATTTATTTTATTTAACCCAGAAGGTGACAGCCGAAATGAAACGACAACTGTAGGTGTACTGCGAACTACTTTTACCTTTTAAAAAAATTGACATTCTCTCGCCGCTAACCGCAAGTTAGTAGGGTGCGTCAGTATGAATAATTTCTTGGTACAGCTAGGTTTTCTCGTACTGACGCACCCTATATTGGGACTGTCTTTAATTTTGAATTTTGAATTGGAGCGTTCGCGTAGCGTCTCGTAGAGAAGCGACTTGACCAAATATGTAGCAGAATCTACCAAATTGGGGAACAAAATCCGCTAACTTAAATGAGTGCGATAAATGTAATTCAGGCTACATACAAATGCGACTAGAGCAGTTGCAAGCTTTTTTGGCGATCGCGGAAACTGGCAGCTTTCAAAAAGCTGCTGGTAAATGTGGTGTCACCCAATCGACAATTAGTCGTCAAATCCAGTCATTAGAAGCTGATTTGGGTTTAGAACTGTTTCACAGAACAAATCATGCCAAGCTGACCTTGGGTGGCGAGCGTTTGTTACCGCGCGCCCGCAAAATTTGTCTGGAGTGGGAAACTGCTACACAGGAGTTAGGAGATTTAATTGCCGGTAAGCAACCAGAATTGTGTATTGCGGCGATTCATTCCCTATGTGGTTCTTATTTGCCACCAGTGTTACAAAAATTTTGCCGTGATTATCCAGAAGTACAATTACGGGTGACATCTTTAGGTAGCGATCGCGCCTTGAAAGTCCTCAAAGATGGCTTGGTAGATTTGGCAATTGTCATGAATAATCGCTTCCTCACCACTGGTAGGGATATGGTGGTGGAAGTCCTTTATGATGAACCGATAGAACTCTTAACCGCAGCCAATCATCCCTTAGCGGAATATGAGCGCGTCCCTTGGTCGGAGTTGGTACGCTATCCCCAGGTGGTTTTTAAAGATGGCTATGGGATGCAACGCTTAGTGCAGGAAAAATTCGAGCGATTGGAAGCCACCCTACAAGCGGCTTTAGAAGTCAACACCCTAGATGCCTTCCGGGGAGTTGTGCGCCAAGGGGAATTAATTGCTTTGCTTCCTACTTCCGCATTAGTAGAAGCGCGCCTTGACCCCACCTTAGCAGTGCGTCCCTTAGCTAATAGTGCATTACCGGAAAATTCTGGCTTAACACGTCGAGTAGTTATGGTCACAACTCAAGACCGTCTACAAATTCCTCCCATCAAACATTTTTGGCAACTAGTGAGAGAAAATATTCCACCAGTAGTTGAGCGGCAGCGATCAGCATCGTAGTACCAATTCAAAATTCAAAATAGCCTACGGCAAGGCTACGCCAACAAAATTCAAAATTCACTCATACCCTGCGGGTACTCTGCAAGAACGCCTTTGGCGAACGCGGTAGCGTTCCGCAGGAAAGGCTGCGCCAACACAAATCTAATCGGATTCCTATATAAGGTATAGGATTAGTCAATAGTTCATAGTTCACAGTCAAAAGTCCACAGTCCAAAGCAACAACACAACGAATGACCAATGACGAATGACTATTGACTATTGACCAATGACGAATGACTTTTATGAGTATTGTATTCAGGGATCTGCTGAAAAAAGTAGGGAGTGGGAACCATACGGGAGAAAGTTTAAACCGTGTTGAAGCCGCCACCGCCACTAAGATGATGTTTTTGGGTGAAGCTACACCAGCCCAGATAGGCGCATTTTTGATCGCCCACCGGATTAAGCGCCCAACGGGAGAAGAATTAGCGGGAATGTTAGATGCTTTCGATGAACTGGGGCCAAAACTGCAACCAATCTCGTCTCAACGCCCAGTTATAGTTTTTGGTATACCTTATGATGGCAGAACACGCACTGCACCAATCAGTCCGGTAACAGCACTACTACTATCCGCAGTCGGACAACCAGTGGTGATGCACGGAGGCGATCGCCTACCGACGAAATATGGTTTACCCTTAACTGAGATTTGGCAAGGGTTAGGAGTAAATTGGACTACCCTATCACTAGAAAAAACCCAAGAAGTATTTGCACAAACAGGAATCGGCTTTGTTTATACCCCACGGCATTTTCCCTTAACTAATAGTATTTGGGAATACCGTGACCAATTAGGTAAGCGTCCACCATTGGCAACGATGGAATTAATTTGGTGTCCCTATGCTGGGGATGCTCATGTAATTGCTGGGTATGTTCATCCGCCCACAGAAGGGATGTTACAAGTAGCATTGGAACTGCGGGGAGTTACTAAATTTACCTTAGTGAAGGGATTAGAAGGGAGTTGTGATTTACCACGCGATCGCACTGCCATTATTAGCTTATCTTCAGCATCACCAGAGCTAGAAAGAGTTTTCCTTTCACCCCATGAATATGGTTTTACGACCAAGAATGTACCTTTGGGTAGCACCGAAGAATTACTAACTCAAATACATGACTTGATTGCTGGTAACTCTAGTGAATTACAACAAACAGCCTTGTGGAATGGTGGATTTTACCTCTGGCGGAGTGGAATTTGTGCGGATATGCGATCGGGTATTGCTAAGGCAGAAGAATTATTAAATAGTGGGGTAGTAGCGGCAAAATTGCAAGAACTGATTCAGGTGGTTAATTCACTTTCAGAAAATTTACTCACGATTACTTAAACCCAAAAATCATAGAATCAGGGCAATGGCTGATGGAAAAAGTCTCCTGGTAAAAACTCAAAAAACAAGATATCCGATTTCTTCAAGAAATCGGATATCTGCACCCTTGATATTTCTTTTCTAATTATTGGTGAAAGCGCCTTTGATATTATCAATAGTACGCTCAACAGCATTTAGATTTTTGTCTACTGCTGTTTCTGTACGGGCAGCATCTTCTTCTGCTCTTTTCTGAATCCGAGACGCATCTTTGTTGGCTTTGCGCTCAGCTGCGCTACCCCTATCGGTTGCATCATCGACACGGCTAGCATTTGTTCTTGCTGCTTCTTTAACGTTATTTTTGGTGTCGCGGATGAACTCTTTGGATTTTTCGCGTAGACTATCGGTTGCATCGGCAGTTGCGATTAAATATGTAGAGGTATCAGCCATTGCTGAGGTGTTGGCGAAAAATGCACCTTGCCAAACGAAAGCGATCGCTGATAAACAAAATACAGTTGTAGCTATCCAACGTCCTAAATTTGAGAGCTTTTTCATAGAAAAATTCAGTTTCATAGAATGTAATTTGCTTGAGATTAAGCATTCTAGTTTTACTTGATCTAGCTCATCAGCCATATCGTTCTCTGGGCAGAGGTTCTATAATCATTAGTAGTTAGAGAAATTCGCTCTTTCAATAGATTGATTCTCCGAACGTTATACTCTCAATTTGAACAATTAAACTTAGTTTTATGAACTCAGAAGACACTCATTCCAAGCAACATTCTCGTGGTAAGGTTATTTACCGATTTTTTGGGGGCGCTGCACTCGGTACTCTGATAGTCATCATTCCTATTTCCTATGGATCATCCATAGATTTAAATCTAGTTCAAATTGGTATTGCATCCATGCTGGTTATATCATGTGGTTTACTATCAAGTATTTGGGGTGAACAATTTCTTGATCCCGTAATGCGGTTATTAAATTCCTGGGCACCTTGAAGCATAAAAAAGGTGGGTAATACCCACCTGATGCTCAATTTGTACTTCGCAAAACTAACTACTCACCAAAGCTAAATCACCGCAGATACTTGCTTTTGAAAGTAAGCCTGTAGAACTCTTTCAGCAATTTGACGGCTAGTTAAACCTAATTCCGCCTTAGACTCATCTGGAGTAGCGTGTTCTACCAACACATCGGGAATCCCAATGCGCTTGACAGGAACCACAACATCTGCATCTAGCAATGCTTCTGCTACGGCTGAACCAAAGCCACCCATCACACAGCCTTCTTCTAGAGTGACAACTCGGCCGATTTTCTGAGCTAAAGGCACAATCAGCTCAGTATCCAAGGGTTTCACAAACCGGGCATTAATCACAGTCGCTTCAATCCCGTGTTCGCTGAGAATTTCTGCCGCCTGCATACTGGGGTAAACCATTGTGCCGTAACCGATGATCAACACATCATCACCGTTGCGGAGAATTTCACCTTTACCGATTTCCAAAGGTTCCCAACCTTCTTCCATCAGGGGTACACCGTAGCCATTGCCACGAGGGAAACGCATAGCGATGGGCCCGGTGGTATGTTCAATACCAGTAACTACCATCCGTTGCATTTCTGCTTCATCTTTCGGTGCCATCATTACAATGTTGGGAATGCACCGTAGATAGGCAATGTCATACATACCTTGGTGGGTAGGGCCATCAGAACCGACAATTCCCGCCCGATCCAAACAGAAGAATACTGGTAAATTTTGGATACAGACATCATGGATAATTTGGTCGTATGCCCGTTGTAAGAAAGTAGAGTATATGGCCGCTACAGGACGCATTCCTTCACAAGCCAACCCAGCTGCAAGGGTGACTGCGTGTTGTTCGGCAATACCCACATCAATATATTGATTGGGCAGTTTTGCTTGTAGCTTATCTAAACCTGTTCCTGTCGCCATCGCCGCAGTAATCCCGATAATTTTGGGGTTTTGTTCTGCTAATTTAACTAAGGTATGGGAGAAGACTTTGGCATAAGCAGGGGGTTTGGGTTTGTTGGAGGGAATTGCCTTGCCAGTTGTCAGGTTAAAAGGAGTTTGGGCGTGGTAGCCTACTTGGTCTTTTTCTGCGAGTTCGTAGCCTTTACCTTTGATAGTGGCTACATGAACTAACACTGGCCCAGCTATTTGGTGTGCTTGTTGGAAGGTAGCAATCAATTCCTCTAAGTTATGCCCATCAACTGGCCCCATGTAGGTGAAGCCCAGTTCTTCAAATACTGCACCTACCTTGGGAACAGCTAGACGTTTCATCCCTTCTTTAATTCTTCCTAGTTCGGGAGATAGGGATTCGCCGACAAAGGGAATGTGTTTGAACTGTTCCTCAAAATTATCCTTGATGAACTGCACCGGGGGACTGAGGCGCATTTTGTTGAGGTAGCGAGGAATCGCGCCGACGTTGGGAGAGATAGACATCTCATTGTCGTTGAGAACGACCAATAAGTTGGTTTTCGGCAAGTGTCCAGCATGGTTGATAGCTTCTAACGCCATACCACCTGTTAATGCACCATCGCCAATCACGGCCACGGCTTTAAACTTTTCCCCGTTCATGTCTCGTGCTAAAGCCATACCCAATGCTGCGGAGATGCTGGTTGAAGCGTGGCCTGCACCAAAATGATCAAATTTATTTTCACCACGCTTGAGATAACCAGCAATTCCATCTTTTTGCCTGAGGGTATGAAAGTCGCTGTAGCGTCCTGTAATCAATTTGTGGGGATAAGCTTGGTGTCCTACATCCCATATAACTTTATCCCGGTCTAAATCTAGAGTCTGGTAAAGCCCTAGTGTTAACTCTACAACACCCAAGCCAGGCCCCAGATGTCCACCAAATTCGGCTACTGTTTGCAGGTGTTTATCTCGAATCTGACGGGCAATTTGTTGCAGTTGCCGGATGGATAGACCGTGCAGCTGATTGGGATGGGTGATTTCACTCAGATGCATATTATAGGGTTTTCCTCTCTAATCTCTACTTTTGGTATTCTGATTTTCCCACGGTCGGGTAGCCCGGAGAATTAGACTGTTACTAAGTAGCAGCCTAAAAAGTGTTCACTAAGGATGGGTAATTAAGCACTAAGCTGTCAGCATTTTTTACTAGTAATCATGCTTTACAACCTACACCGCAAAATTACTTGAAAAAGTGTAATTGGATTCATTTTTGCAAAATTAGCAAAGTAGAAGAATATCTTGCTGATAGGTTGTTAACAACACACTATGCAAGAGTGGTAAGAGTCTAGAGGCTAGGGAATAGAGCCTATATTTAGTCTATTCTATCCAAATGTACTATGATACGGTGCAACGAAAATAGACATACTACTCTTAAGCAAAAATAGCACCGTGTGGCTATGTTGTCATTTTACTTTTATCTGCTGATTTTTACGTAGTTTGGGTATTAAGGTAGTTGTGGACTATCTGTAGTCGTAGGAACTACTGGTGTGTCTGGCTGCTTTTGCTGTCTTTGCAAATATTTACTCAGCAAGTAAGCCATGTCTCCACGGGTCATAGGTCTTAATGGGGTGATGTTATTCTGAGCATCAGTGTTAATGAATCCTTCTGTAATGACTGTGGCGATCGCTCGTCTTGCCCAAGTTGGTATAGAATTTGCATCTGGATAGGGTGCGAGTATTTCGTTGACAACATCATCAGAAAATTGAAATACTCCATAAGCTTGGGCAAAAATTGCTAGGGCTTCTGCCCTTGTCACCCGTTGATTAGGAAAGAACAAATTCCCCCGATAGCCTTTCATCACATCTGTCTTCAAAACTGTTTGAATATCTTGATACGCCCAGTGAGAACGAGGTACATCTGCAACTGTGATTGATTTTGGTTGGTTAGCAGCTTCTTGTTTATTGAGGCGGAAGGCTTTTACCAAAATCGAGGCTAGTTCGGCGCGATTCATTAACCTTTCTGGATAAAAGTTCCCATCTGCGGAATTAGTCATCAAATTGGCAGCAATTACTTGTTGAATTGCTGTGGATGCCACATCCCCAGTATTTTCGGTTCCTTGGGCTTGAACAATTACTGGGAAGCCCTGGAGTAGTAGTACTAATGAAAGGGTACTGAGTAAAGGCCGCATAGTTCTTACCATCGTTAATTTGTTTCGATGCAGTTCTTAATACTGAGTGCTGAGTAAGCTATTCTCTAATTTTGAATTCCCCTTCAGGGGGTTGACTCTTAACTATGGTGACGCATTTTTACTCACTCAGGTGTCCCATCTTCGATATCGACGAATCAACCTGAGTTTGGGGATCAAAAAAATTGTTGAGAATTTTTTGCTGAACTAACTGAGAATTGTTTGCACTTACGATATGCTAATAGAAGAAACTGCACTCCTAAAAATTCTCAATATTGGGGAGTAAAAGTTCGATGATTACTGCAAGTTAGTTGCACCTTGAGGGCTAGTCGCTTGAAACCGTTCAGTTCCGAAGTAGAAGAAAAGTCCGTTGTAGAAGTAGATTGGGCAGATCGTTGGCAGGTATATCAGCGCTTACAGGAATTAGAAATTCCTTGTTGGTGTGAAGCTAACCAGCCATTGAAGGTTGAACTTGTCACCCCTATGACAGTTGTTCAGCTTTGGAGTGTAATGCGACAGTTCACATCTTCTCGCCGAGATTTAATTTACTCTCTTGAAATTAATTGGCAAAGCGGTGATCCGTATTCCTGATGGATGACTGCAATCTTTCTCACTTAATTACTCAGACTCGCTTTAGTTAAACAAAGGTGGAACAATATGGGTGTATGCCACAGTAAAGATGTATCAGAGTTTTGCCTTGAAGGCAGATTTATTGAATTTGTTATTAAAGATGGCTATAAGCTTAAAGGTTTATTACTGCTAACTGCTGACGGTGAATGTTACGTTAAGTTATCCAAGCAATTAAGATTTACTTTTGACTGGCGTTTACCTACTGGTACTTTGTTACAAGTGATTGGTGAAAAAAAGTATGATGCTAAAACTGGCAAAGTTACTCTCAAAGCTGAAGCTGTGATGGCGGCTAGAACAGAGACATCACCAGCCGTTAAGCAACTCCCAGCAATGGAAAACACAAAACCAAAACCAGATAAAGCTAAAGCTACGATTTTGGTATGTCAGAAGTCCGACTGCATGAAACGGGGCGGGAAGGCACTTTGTCAAGCATTAGAAGCAACTTTAAGCGATCGCGGTTTAGAAGACCAAGTAACCATTAAAGGTACTGGCTGCATGAAAAACTGCAAAGCTGGGCCTAACTTAGTGATGCCAGATAAAACTCGCTACACCCGTATTCAAGCAGACCAGGTTCCTCAGCTGATGAATAAGCATTTTGCTGACAGCCAGCAATCAAATCATTCCCATCAGGTGGTAATATCAAACACCAATAACTTTGAACCTTTTACCAAAGTTTCCGCTTTTTAAGCATCAGGTGCTTCGAGAGTTCTTGTATTGTGTTTCTTTCATGGTTGACTTGATATGCCGTTATCAAAAATTAAATGATTCATTTTGTGGGGTGGGGCATTTTGTCCACCCCTTATTACTTAGTATGTACAGGGGGAGCAGGGGTAAAATGAGCAGCCATCCAGAAAGTTACCATAAGGAATTGATGACCTGCTGATAACATCCTGATTGACATGGATAAAACTGTACCATTTAAACCCCTCTAGTTTTTGTAGCCTGAAATCCTTATGGCTACGTTGTAAAATGCTGTATCAAATAAACTAAGGTGATACGCACCTAAATCAAATATTCATGCGTCAGGGCTGTCCATAGTCAAGAGTCCAGAGTCAAAGGCTAGCTTGGACTGTGGACTGTGGACTTTTGACAACCTGAGTGCGAAATATACAATTTAAATGCGTAACAGCTTATAGGTTTATTGGTACAGTCAAAACCAGCTTTTTCTCCTTTTTTAATGAAAAGAGTGATTTTATTTCTGTAACTCCGTCACAGCAAGCCTTTCAAGCTTTACGTGGCGGCAAAATATGTCTTGGCTACTTTTACCCCAAGGTTGTTTGGAAGTTCAACAAATTGTTCCACAACTTTATGCTCAGGGTATTAATCCTGCACTTAAAAATATTCGTCAGTTTATGACTAAACCCTCTGCTTTATGGAAAAAGGAAGTTGTCGATGCTTTCTGGGAAGCTCGCCGTTCAGTTGAAAATGCTTAAAGCCAGTCTGAATCATGGTTCAGCAAGCTTATCCTTTAATTTCCGGCAATCTTTTCCTTTAAGTCACAGTTGGGACTGCCTTAAAGTGCGTAAGCTTTCATCATCACCAAAATCTGACAAGAACCAAAGCAATTCACTTGCGCCTTGGCGATCGCTTCCCTATACTTCTGACACGCTAAACTTGGTGTATAACAGAAAGTTGCAACTTGCCAAACTGCTGTACGTTATGGTTCTCCGATTTTAGGTAAGAGCTTGATGAATATAGGATCATCCGGTGAACAACAGTTATCACATACAGAAAAGGTTATAGTTATATGTCCAAACTGCTCTCAAAAACTACGTACTCCAATTGATCGAGGTGAATTAAGACTGGCATGTCCCAAGTGTAAGCACAATTGGCAGTGGTCTCCAGGTACAAACATTACAATTCAGATTGAACGCATCAAAGAAAAGCTTGAGAAAGCTAGACAACTTCAAAGTGTTCAGAATCAACTTTACCAAGAGTTTTACCCCTCAACCGATCCATTGAACTATAGCTTTAAATTCAATCCTCCACTCAGTTCGCATAAAATTGATGCCTGGGAAACTAAGTATAACACTTGTCTTCCAGTAGAGTACCGAAGTTTTCTTGAACAAATTGGGAATGGAGGCGGGGACGTTCATGGGATGGAAATGCTGCGGCTAGAAGATTGGGCTGTTGGTCTGTGTTTCGGCGATGAAGACAAAGCACTCATAGCTCCAAGTCAGCCTTGCCTTTTGCTTGAAGAGTACCAAAGTGATGAAGCATGGGAGCGATGGCTTGTCGAGATCGCTGGCGAACATTGGGAACAGAAGTACGAGCAAGAACTCTGGTCACCACAATTTGGAACAATTACTGTTTCTAAGGATGAATGTGGACCGTTTGGGTTTATGGTCTTGAATGGATCGCTGAAAGGGCGAATTGGTTGGTTTCTAGGTGATTGGGGTCCACCTACTTTTGAATCATCAGCAACGTTTTTAGATTGGTATGAGTTATGGCTTGATGGCTTGATAGCAATTTAGCTGAAGCTTTCCCCCAACGTGTCTCAGAAACTATACTTAGAGGAACATTTGGATGGCTGAATCGATTTCGACGCTTGAGTAAAGATTATGAAGTGTATTCAGAGGTAAGTGAAGCTATGATTTATGGCTCCTTGCTTCGTCTTATGGTTAGGCGATTGGCTATTTAATATTTACTTTACGAATCAGTTCTAACAGGCCGAAAATCCAAAAAATTTTCAGCCTGTTACTGGTGGGCTTTCTGCTCTAATACTTGTAAACATTAAAGTAGATGATCGCCACGGTAAGAGTTACCTGCCGTTTTTTAGTTCATCGAACTTACGTTATTTACAAGTATGTTTATAAGCAATCAAATAATGCCTACATCTACCTCACTCCCCGGTTCATCATTAATAGAGCGAGATCCTCAGGTTATTGAATTATTGATGCCAGTTTGGGAATGGTTTTATCGTTACTATTTTCGAGTCACAACTGACGGATGGCATCATATCCCACCAGAAGGCAAAGTACTGCTGGTTGGTTCTCACAATGGTGGAATGGCTTCCCCTGACTTGATAATGATGATGTATGATTGGTTTTCTCGATTTGGGACTAAGCGTTTAGTGTATGGGCTGATGCACCCTTACGCTTGGAAGGTAAGTCCTCAAATAGCCCACCTAGCACAGAAAATCGGCGCTATTGTGGCGCATCCAAAAATAGCCAGCAATGCTTTTGATCTGGGTGCTAGCGTTCTTGTTTACCCTGGAGGACAATATGATATGTTCCGTCCTTACAGCCAACGCCACAAAATTAATTTTGCCGGACACCAAGGTTTTATCAAGCTAGCTTTGAAAAAAGAAGTACCCATCATTCCCCTCATATCGGTAGGTGCCCACGACACATTGATTGTTTTATGTGATTGCTATGATTTAGTCAAACAATTCCATCAATGGGGCTTACCGTGGTTTTATCAAGTAGATCCAGGAGTTTTCCCAATATACTTGGGTTTACCTTGGGGTTTGTCTATAGGCCCCCTACCAAATATTCCCCTACCTGTGCAGATTCACACTCGTGTCTGTCGTCCGATTATTTTTGAACGTTATGGAAAAGATGCAGCTAAGGATCGTGATTATGTAAATAGTTGCTATGAATTAGTCTATACGAAAACGCAATATGAGTTAGACAATTTAGTGAGCAATATCAAACAACAGAAGTAGCCATCACAGCTGCGAAAAATTAAGAAGAGGAGTTAGGGTGCAGGGAGTAAGCCTACAAAATGCAAAATTAGAGATACTCTCTCAGAAGTTCGTCAAGTGCTTAGTTGAACTGCACCTAGCGTATGGCTCATTCCCTGTTGTGTAAGCGTTATTTTATACGAAATATATGAGTATTTTTAAACTTTTTTTCTAGATTAAAAGCCTGATATGCCTTATCAGACAATCGTTCCTGGAAGATACGTGTCGAATGTATTTTTAGATACAGTCTTTTTTATACAAATTCAAAGGTTTTTCCCATAAAGCCCTAAATATCATTGTAGATTAAAAAAAAATACATAAAGAGTATATGATAACTTTACTTTTCTCTCAGCCTAAAAACTGAACCTAATAGGTTTTTTTATCTTTTCTTAATTATTGAGGCTATCAATTAAGTTAACAACTAAAACCAGTAATATTTCCCTAGTAATCGTCTTATTTACAGAACAAGATTGAATTACAACAAGGTGCATCCCATGAACTGACTAATATTCATAGGGATTTAGATATGACTTCAATAAATTCAAAATCTCCAAAAATTTTTCGTCAAACTAAGCAGAATAAAAAACTGCCAACTTTGAGCAATTTGTTATACATAGGTTTGACCATAACCATCCTGCTTTGTACATACGCTACAGCTACAGCTCTTTATCCCTTCCTGATATCTTGTTTATCTGCTGCCAGTGGTAGTAAGTTTGAGTCTACAGCCATACCTTGGTTACATAGTAAATCTGAATGCGAATACACTGGACGTTATTGGCGTGATAATCAATGTTGGGATAGTGAACATCAGCCAATGTTTTGATTGTTGATTTTTCGGGACTTATGTAATGAATACATCAGATATTATGGCTAAACGATTTAATACACCCCAGACTGTACACGCCACAGGCTGGTGTAAATCCCATTCAGCGCGATTAAATCTTCGTGTGTACCCTGCTCGACAATTTGACCATGCTCCATGACATATATGCAATGACTGTGACGAACTGTGGAAAGACGGTGAGCGATCGCAATAGTCGTCCGATTTACGGTAATCTTTTCTAAAGAACGTTGGATTGCAGCTTCTGTCTCATTATCTACCGCAGATGTCGCCTCATCTAAAATCAAAATTGGTGGATTTTTCAAAACGGCTCTAGCGATCGCAATGCGTTGGCGTTGTCCCCCAGATAACTTTTGTCCACGTTCCCCAACTATCGTTTCATAACCTTGGGAAAGTCGCATAATAAAATCATGGGCTTCAGCTACTTTTGCAGCATGAATAATGGCTTCATCAGTCGCATCAAAAGTACCGTAGGCAATATTTTCTGCCACCGTACCATGAAATAAAAATACATCTTGACTGACTAAGCCAATACTACGACGCAAATCATACATATTTAACTTTTGAATATCAATGCCATCAATCGTAATTGCACCACTAGAAACATCATAGAAACGCAATAATAATTTCACTAAAGTGCTTTTACCCGAACCCGTAGAACCAACAATGGCAATAGTATTTCCGGAAGGAATATGCAATGATAAATCTTTAATGATAGCAGTACTATTGCGATAGGCAAAGGTAACGTTTTTCAAATCAACTTCACCCCGCACTTGTTCCACAACTAAAGGCACATCTCCCGTAGTAATTTGGATAGGAGTATCTAACAAATCCATCACCCGCTTAGTAGAAGCCATTGCTCTTTGATAGTGGTCAAAAGTTTCTCCTAAAAAGACCAATGGCCACAACAATCTCTGCACCAGCACTAGTAAAACGCTGTAATTACCTATAGATATTTTCTGTGAATAAGCTGCCATTCCTCCCAAAAATAATAAAGCCGTAAACCCTGCTAAAACCAACATTCTAATTAAGGGGACAAAAGCCGCAGAAAGTTTAATTGCTTTGGTATTACTTTTTCTATAAGCTTCACTTTCTTCTGCTAATCTGGCATTTTCATAATTTTCTGCCGTGAAACTTTTAATTGTGGTAATACCACTAATATTATTAGCAAGCCGCGAGTTGAGGAAACTAACTTTTTCTCTGACATCAGCATAACGGGGTTCAAGGCGTTTTTGGTATATCAATGAACCCCACAGAATAAAGGGCATAGGTAACATTGCTGCTAGAGTAATGTTAACTGGCAAAATGAAAAACGCACCAACCATCAAAATTATTAATGAAGTTGTCACTTGAATAACTTCATTTGCTCCTCCATTTAAAAAGTCTTCAAGTTGGTTGATATCATCACTGAGAATTGACATCAAACCACCTGTACTGCTGTCTTCAAAATAAGCTGATTCTAATTTTTGTAAATGATTATAGGCATCTAAACGTAAATTATGCTGGATATTTTGTGCCACATTGCGCCAAAGGCGATCGTAAGCATACTGAGAAAGTGATTCAAATACCCAAATAATAACGGTGATTAACGACAGTAGAGCAAATTGCCATACTACTTCTTTAATACCAAACTGAGCAATAACAGAATTTTGTTGTTGGACTAATATATCTACAGCAATACCAACTAACCAAGGTGGTGCTATATCTAAAATAGTATTAATTACAGAATAGGTAGATGCTTGATAAATTTGTCCTCGATATTTTTGTCCATAGTTAAGTAAGCGTTGGAGTGGGGAGGGTTTATGTAGTCTGGGAAGAAATGTTGCTGTCATTGTCAGATGTCAAATTTATGACTTGATATTTTCTAGTTAGCAATTGCTATTGCAGTTTAATCAAAATATATCAAGTGTACTATTTTTTGATATGTGAACTCTAGCCGAAAACGGCAAAATTCTATCCCAAAAACGTAATTTATCATTAATTATGTCAATATACATACAATAGTTTTAGGAATTACGCAAGCAAAATTCGTCATTGCGACCGGAACGTAGTGTAAGAAAGCAATCCCATAATTTTAGGCGATTACGTCGCTACGCTCGTAATGAGGTAATTCCGTGACTTTTGCGTAAGTCCTAAGTGGGTTTAAGCCTGATTCAAGGTGTGTGAACTAAGTATTTAAATAAGTCATCAATAACTGCATCAGTTCCTAACATATTTGATGCAGCCCATGACATAAAATCAACATAATAAACCTGATTATTTCGCACAGCTTTAAGCTTTTTCCAAAGTGGCTCTTGTTGTTTATTTTTCAAAAATTCATTGCCACTTTTGGAAAAAGTTGTCACGAATAAAATATCACCATCTGCTTTTTTTAATTCCTCTAGGGAAATAGGGAAAGCTCCATAGGGCGCATCAACATTTTGTGGGGCTGGACGTTGTAAATGAGCATCTCTAATAATTGATCCAGCATAAGAGTTTTTGGCATCAATGTTTATTTGGTTGCGTCCGATATATATAAAAGATATTTTTTTGTTTTGATAGCGATCTCCTAATGCTTGTTGTAGCTGTTCCATGCGCTGATGATAGTGTTGCCAAAGTGCTTTTTCAGTTTTTTGTTTGCCTAATACTTCAGTGACAAAGCTCAGATGTTTTTGCCAGTTTGCATAATCACTTTTATCCAACACTGTAGGAGCAATTTGGGATAATAAAGGATAAATTGGCTTGAACCAATCTAAACCAATAATTACATCAGGTTTGAGTAATAATGTTGCTTCTAAATCGGGTCGAGAAATTCCGAGGAGTTTTATTCCCTCTGTTTTTTCCTGAAGGTATGTCAAAGAGTTGTTGTCTATCTGGACTTCGTTAGTTGCACCGATGGGTTTAACACCAAGTGCTAGTGTATTACCTAAAGTAGATACAGATAAAGTAACCACACGTTGGGGGTTAATAGGTACACAAGTTTCCCCCATTGTGTGTTTAACCATGCGACATTCTGCTGCTGGTTGTTTAGGTAAAGAGGATATATTTTGAAATGTATGATGATTGCAAGCTGTAAGCAGAGTAAATCCCAAGATGCCTAATATTAACCAACCCAAAAAATATCGCATGATTGATTTAGTTATTAAAATTGCCAGGAAACTGTTCCTTGAATCGTCAAAGGCTGCCCGTAGTTAACGCGAGTAGAATTCACGGCATATTCAAAATATTCTACGTCAAAGAGATTTTTAAAATTAAGTGCAACTCTAAATTTATCTCGGTTATAGTAAATTGCTGCATCAGTGCGAAGATAGCTAGGAATATCGTAAGTATTGGCTAAATCTCCAGCGCGATCGCCTACAAAAAACAAGCCTAAACCAAAGCCTAAACCTTGTAAATTACCTTGTTGAATTTGATAGGTTGTCCATAAATTGAAAGAATGATATGGCGTATTTGGCAATTGGTTTCCTGGCTGAAAAGTATTATCTTCAGTAATCCGTGCATCAGTATAAGCGTAGCCTGCAATAATATTCCATCCTGGCAAAATTTCCCCTGTCAGACTCAGTTCCATACCTTGGCTATTTTGTTCACCAGTTTGGATTTGAAAACCTGGATTATTGGGGTCTGCTGTTAAAACATTACTCCGAGTTAGGTCATAGAATGCTAATGTTGCCGAAAGGCGATCGCTAAAATCTGCCTTTACCCCAGCCTCATACTGTCTCCCTCTTTCCGGTTCAAAGGAATTACTCAAAGCATCACCAGGTGAAATTAATCCGTTGGCGGGAGCAAATGAACTAACGTAACTAGCATAAAGTGAAATCGCTGGTATGGGTTGATAGACAATTCCCAAACGAGGACTAAATGCACTATCTGACTTACTACTTGCTAATTGAAAAGTAAAATCTTCTGCCTTCTGATCAAAAGTATCAAACCGCACACCTAATAGCACCTTTAAATTATCTGTCAGAGCAATTTGATCTTGTAAATAAATTCCTAATGAGTTGGTGGTGGTTGCATCGCTAAATTCATCCCCAAGCTGAGGGCGTGGCTGACCGTAAACAGGATTAAAAATATCAATTGGCGCACCTTCTGCACCTCTAAATTTTGGTGTTCTGTTTTCAAAACGATGCACATCAATTCCAAATAATAGTTGATGTTCAATTGCACCAGTAGAAAACTTGCCAACAGTATTTGTAGTGAAAGTATAAGCTGTACTTACAAAGTCAAATTCTCGGTAAAAACGATTCAGAGTGCGATTATCTGCCTGTAAACCAGAGGGAAGGTGTATTCTATCGTAATAATCACGATAGTTATACACAAAAGCATTGCGTAATGACCAACTGTCATTAAATTTATGTTCTAGCTGATAGCCTATTCTTGTAACTGTTTGTTCAATGATATCGGAAGGTTCAGCCAAGTTACGATTACGGGGTATTTTGCCATTAGGGTTAGGAAATATCGTTCCTATTGTTGGGACACCAGGTAATCGGAAAAAATCTTTTGCATTGATGTAATCCCCTTCTATAGTTAAGTTAGTATTTTTGCCAATTGCGACACTAATCACAGGTGAAATATTGAAGTTTTCACTTGTATAGGAATCGACAAAACTACCTGAGTTTCTGTAGGCTGTATTCAGACGATACAAGACTGTTTTCGAGTCATTCAATGGCCCAGATAAATCAATCGCACCCCGGTAGTAGCTATCACTACCAAAAGTTGCATCAACACCATAAAAAGGTTCATTCAAGGGACGCTTAGTGACTAAATTGATACTTCCCCCAGGATTACCTAAACCAAATAGCACTGATCCTGGCCCTTTGAGAACTTCGACTTGTTCCACACTAGCAAGTTCGACCAATTCTCCAGCACCGGGATCGGGTAGTCCATTTCTGAGGAAGTTATTACCTGTGTTTTCAAATCCCCGAATCCTGTAAAAGATAGACTGACCAGGGCCAAAATCCTGAGTTACACCAGGAACATTTCTTAAAGCATCATCTAAACGAGTAATATTCTGATCGCGCAATACCTGTTGCGGTACTACTTGAATTGATTGGGGAATGTCACGTAAAGATGTATCAGTTCTTGTCCCAGTTGAGGTGTTCGGTACACGATACCCATCTTGTTCACCTGTCACCACCAACTCAATCGGCTCATCCTGCTGTGCTGCTGACTGTTCTTCAACTGGCGGCGTTTCTGGCGGTTGAGTCGCTGTTATTGTAGATGCTACAGCAAAAATCAACCCTGTATTATCATCAAATAATTCAACTGTAGGTGACGTTTTCTCACCTACCACTATTACCCGCATAGTATTAGCATCAATATTCGTAACCGTTATCTCAATAATTCCCGCAAGTGGTTTTTCGGAACGAAATGTGAAAGCGTCACCGTTAGGTAGCCGCAACTGTCCGCCAGTGATATCAGCAATAAAGTTATTATCGGTGCTGCGATTGGTGACTTGCAGTTGTTCACCTTGGGTTGTCTCTAAAATTACTTCTACACCTTTATCGGTGGGATTTGCTTTTACTCCTGTAATGGCGATAACTTCTGGTGTGGGTGCTTGGGCTAAAGAAGAAGCGATATGTGGGGTTTTGATATGACTGCTTGTATTGGGTTCGATTTTTCTGGGCTGTTGTTGGGAATCTGGTTGTGCGATCGCGTTCGCGTAGCGTCTCGTAGAGACGCGCTCCGCAGGAATCGCACTATTCACCGTTACCACCCAAATCGAACCAGAAACAAACAATATATGTAGTAATTTTTGCAGCTTCATTGATGACTCCCACACCTTTTATTTTCCTTGATATCTCTGCTTTGAGTGAGCAACGGTCAACTTACAGAGAAAACTTATCAATTAGAACCTATACTGAGCTTAGGATTTTCTCAGGGTGGGAGTCTATCTAAAAATGGCGGTTAATTATCCCAAAAAGGAGGTTTATATAAAAATTTTATTACACTTTCCCCTTTAGACAATCGCGGGGACTGATACCGAACTTACGTTTAAACGCTGCTGAAAATTGCCCTAAGTGAGAATATCCTACAGTATTTGCCACATCTGCCACACGCATATTACCCTCATACAGCAAAAGTCGCGCTTGTTCCATCCGATATTGATGTAAATATTGAAAAGCACTTTGACCAAATACTTTCTGAAAACCTTGTTTTAATTGATAGAGGCTCAGTCCAACATTTTCTGCTAATTCAATTAAAGAAGGTGGATTTTCTACACGGCTTTCTAAAATTTCTTTTGCTTGATACATTTGCTCAATTATTTTGCGTTTTGGTTGATAATTATGGCATTGGATAATTTCTCCACTCATATCCTGCTGTAATCGCAAAGCCATTAATTCTAAAACTTTTGCTTGCAAATAAACCTGTTTGACCATACCTTGAAAGGGACATTGCCAAATTTGCTGTAACGCAACCTGCATTTGGGTGGTAATTGCTCGCGTACTTACAGAATATTCTTCCTCTGGTCGTCGAAACAAATGTTTTAAATGTGGTGCAATTGCATCATCTTGAATCCCGAATAATTGGGTCAATAATTTCGCTTCGATGTGAATATCAATTTCTTGATTTATTTCTGAGAAACTATACGACATCTTGGGAGACATTCCACAGCCACACAAAGCAGTTTCGCCTGTTTTTAATGAAGCATATTCAATGTTACTAATAGTCTGACCCTTAATTTTAAAACAAAACTGTAAAGGATGTTCGTGTGCTTGTGAAATTTCAGTGAGATTGGTGTTGTGATGTTGGTAATCTCGAATTGTTAAGGAAAATCCTCGACTTAGTTCAACTTCCTGAATATAACCCCGACCTAATTCTGGGGGATATTCTATAATTTCTTCTAAAAAATCTGGGGTGCGATCGCAATTTTTATTTTCTTCAGTAGTTACTAACAAATTTGAGCAATCAGATTTTAATACCTGCAAACTGTGATTTTTCATAGGAATTTAGCAAAACTAAACCCGATTAATGTTTTGCGAGACAAATAAGAATAAGTTGCAATAAGTATACAGGATTTATCCCCAATTCTCAATAACTATGTGTATCTATCAGCGCGATCGCCTGTAGAGGAGTTTGCCATTTATCGCTACCAACATACTCAAACAGCTATGTGATAGCAATTTGTGATAGTTGCATATACTGTTTTGAGACTTTGGCGATCGCTGACAAGGTGAAGAATGTCAAATACTTAAGAGTAATCTGGGTTTAGGGATAAGTTGAGTGTCAAGGTAAGTATGGTTAGATATTTAATAGGATTTAACTAAAATGCTTCATGCGGCGTGACTCAATTTTTTACAAGCTATTTCAACAATCACCAACTCTGTTGTTTGAATTGTTAACTAGTCCTCCCACAAATGCTGAGGACTATCGGTTTGATTCAGTAGCAGTCAAAGAACCGAAGTTTGAAATTGATGGGGTCTTTTTACCACCAGAGGATGAAAGACCAGGGATAGTTTATTTTTGTGAAGTGCAATTTCAAAGGGATGAACAGCTTTACGAAAGGGTATTTGCAGAATCATCATTATATTTCTATCGTCAGCGTAATAGATTTACAGATTGGCAAGTTGTGATCATTTACCCTTCCGGTAGTATCGAGCAAAGCGATATTTATCCCCATAGAAACCACCTCAATGGCGACCAAGTGCATCGTATATATTTAGATGAGTTGGGGGATATTCGCTCTTTACCTATATGGGTGGCGTTAATGGTGTTAACTACCTTAGATGATGAGCAAGCACCACAGGAAGCAAGGTATTTGCTAGCCAGGAGTCAACAAGAAATACCTCAACTCCAAAATCGCGCCATAATAGAGCTATTGACAACTATCATGGTCTACAAGTTTGAAGATAAAAGTCAACGGGAGGTTGAAGAAATGTTAGGGATTACACTCAAGGAAACAAGAGTTTACCGTGAAATTAAGGAAGAAGGACGGGAAGCAGGACGAGAAGAAGGAGAAAAATCGCTTGTTCTGCGTCTATTAACTCGTCGTGTGGGAGAATTATCTCCAGAGGTGCGGCAGCAAGTCGAATCTTTGTCCTTAGAACAATTGGAAAATCTTGGCGAAGCACTGTTAGATTTTCAGGGAATGGCTGATTTAGAAGCTTGGTTTAATCGCTGAAGTTGAGTCAGGATAATGCTAAAAAGAGATAATCGCCGCTAATCCCCAGGCGGAATTTGCGCGAAAATAGCAGCTTGTAACACTTCAGATAATTTTTTCCAAGCTACGTTACCTTTGCGACTCTTAATATACAATTGCATAAATTCCAGTAACGATGCTGCGCTTTCTTCTGGAGTCAAATTGACGAAAAGATAGGTGGGTTTGTCTGGGTGAGAAGCAGCCACAACACAGCCGTGATTACAAGCCCATAAACATTCAACGGGTTTAATTTCTAGCTCATGAAGTGACGATTCTTCACTACATAAATCGTTGAGTTTTTCAAGTAAAATATCACCATCAAAAGGAGGGTTTTCTGGTCTTTCCTGAGAAGAACGGTGACAAGATTTGCAGACAAGTAAGTTATATTTTGGCATAATTTTAAGTGATGTTAACTATGTATTTATCAAGGTCATCGAGCATTGCATAAGCTGCAAGCATATTCAATCCCCGCCAAACGGAAAAATCTACTATGTAAACTTGATTTTGCTGCACAGCTTTGAGTTTAGACCATAAAGGTTTTTCCTGAAGTTTTTTGATCACAGAATAGTCATCTTTGCGTAGCGGTGCAATAAACAAGATATCGCTATTAATCTTGGGTAATAGTTCTTCCGAAAGAGGTAAATCATAATCACCAGATTCGGCAAATATAGGGTTTAGTATACCAATATCATTTAAAATTTCCCCTGCAAAAGATTTTTGACGAGTTATAACTAATTGTCCGGCAGCGACATAAGCAAATGATATGCTATTCTTTTGTTGGTTATTACCAATTGCTAGCTTTAATTGGTTAACACGTTGGTGATAGTAATTTATTAGCTGAATACCTGTTGCTGTTTTATTTAAAATTCTGGCAGTATCTTGAATATGTTGTTTCCAATTTCCTCTAGTTTCTACCCAAGGTAGCACTACTGTCGGTGCGATTTGTGCAGCATATTTATAAATCCCTGCAAATCCTGGATGGGAAATCACAATAATTAAATCAGGATTAAGTAGTACAAGTTTTTCTACATTAATTTGACCACTGGAACTATGTAAAATTTCTACTCCCTCTGCTTTTCCTTGAAAGTAAGGAAAGTTATCTTCTATTTCCGTTGTAATCCAAGTGGCTATAGGTTTGGTGTCTAAGGCTAAAAGTGCAGCAAAACTATTAAAATCTAAGGTGACAATTCGTTTGGGGTTGAGGGGAATGCAAGTTTCTCCTTGGACGTGTTGCACTACTCGACATTTTGCGTTTTGTTGTGGAGATATTGAGTTTGTCGCTTCATAGGTAAAACTTTTACTACTAGCCCAAATAGCAGTAAATATCAAAATTCCTAATAAGAGTAGGACAACAAAACGATGTGAAATTATTTTCATAGATTTGTGCTTGATAAAACAGGATTAGTATACATCTCCAGAAATTGAGAAGATTATGGTTTCTGAAGATGTCTAAATAAATCCTGCTAGCTTTTATCCTCCAGTGTGAGTTAGGAAATTAGGCAATTGTCAAAACGTCCAAGAAACAGTTCCTTGGATTGTCAATGGTTCACCAGGAGAGACGCGCAAACGATTGAAAGCATTTTCAAAATAGTCTACGTCGAAGAGGTTTCTGATATTAATCGCCGCACGGAATCTATCTTGTTTGTAGAAGATAGCTGCATTAGTTGTTAAATAACTAGGGACTTCAAATGTATTTCCAGCATCTCCAGCGCGATCGCCTACATAAAACAATCCTAAACCAAAGCCTAAACCTTGCAAATTACCTCGCTGAATTTCGTAGGTTGTCCATAAGCTAGCAGCATGGGGAGTTGTGCGTTGTACGCGGTTGCCTACGGGAATGCTATTATCTTCCGTGACACGGGCATCGTTATAGGCGTAGCTAGCAAACACATTCCATCCTGGTAAAATTTCACCTGCAAGACTCAGTTCAATACCTTGGCTGCGCTGTTCTCCAGTTTGAATGGAAAAGCCTGGGTTATCTGGGTCGTCAGTTAAAATATTTGACTGGGTAATGTCATAGAAAGCTAGTGTCGTTGAAAGCCGACTATGCAAATCTGCTTTTACCCCAACTTCGTACTGCGTCCCCCTTGTCGGCTCAAAGTCACTCCCATCAAAGGCTTGACCAAGAGCAGGTTCAAAGGAACGGCTATAGTTAGCATAGAGAGAAATAGGTGGAATCAGCTGATATACAATACCTATGCGGGGACTAAAAGCACTACCTGATTGACTTGTGTCTGTACCAGCGAGAAAATCTTTGTTATTTTGGGTGAAGGTATCAAATCTACCACTGACGAGTAATTTTAAGTTGTCCGCAATTGTTACCTGGTCTTGTATGATGATGCCAAGTTCATCAGTGACGGCATTAGTATCAAGCTCAAATGTGATTGCTCCTGGTGCTTGACCGTAAATCGGATTAAATAAGTCAATAGGTGCGCCGGTTCTACTTGTAAATTTTAAGCTGTTGTTCAACCTTCCTAAATCGATACCAAATAGTAATTGATGCTGGATTGCACCTGTGGCAAACTTACCAATCACATTTGCTGTTAGTCTATAATCACGATAGCGATCGCTAGAATCGTTAGCTGTTCTCAGTAGGGTACGATTATCGTCTAAAAGCCTTGTACCAACGTTAACACCAGTACCGTCATAGTTAACGTAGCCATACCGAAAAGAATTATTTAATGACCAATTCTCATTAAATTTATGCTCTAGTCTATATCCAATCCTGGCAGTTGTGACATCAAGCTCACCTTCATTGGTAATGCGGGTACGAGGTATATTGCCATTAGGATTAGAAAAGATCGTCCCCACCGCAGGTAAGCCCAAATTGTAATTCTCCTGCTCTAAATCCTTATAAACTCCTTCAATGGTCAAATTTGTATTTTTGCTCAGTTCTAGACTTAAAACAGGCGCAATTACTAGATTTCTAGTTTGGCTTAGATCAGTGAAAAATCCTTGATCTCTGTAAGATGCGTTCAGCCGATATAGTGCTTTTTTCTCATCATCTAGCGGCCCCGATAAATCCACCTCACCACGATAAAAATCAAAACTACCCACAGTTGCTTCAACGAAGTAGTAAGGATCTCGTAAAGGTTGCTTGGTGACAAAGTTGACTGTTCCACCTGGAGATGTTGAACCTAGTAAAACTGAGTTTGGCCCTAGCAGAACTTCGATGTTTTCAATTCCTGTCAAATCAGGCCCCACGTTAGAGGCTAAACCGTTAGTCTCTTTAATACCATTCAATGTAGGTTGGCTAAAAAATCCCCGTACTTGCAATCGCAACGAGTCAAAATTAGAAGGTGCTGCATTACGTACACTGGGAGCGTTCAGCAGCGCACTAGATATATCGGCACCTTGATCCCGCAACACTTGTTGAGGAATAATCTGAATTGATTGGGGAATATCTCGCAGGGGTGTATCTGTCCGCGTTGTAGTCGAAGCATTGGGGACACGATATCTATCTTGCTCTCCCGTCACTACCAACTCAATTGGTTCATCTTGCTGCGCTGTTGGTTCTGCTGGTGGTGTTTCACTGACTGGCTTTTCTTCCGGCTGCGTTGCTGTTGTTGTAGATGCTACTGCAAAAATTAGCCCTTCATCTCCATCAAATAATTCAACTGTGGGCAAAGTGTTCTCACCCACTACCAAGACTCGTATATTATTAGCATCAATATTTGTGACAGTAATTTCAGTAATTCCCGCAAGCGGTTTTTCGGAACGAAATGTAAAAGCCTCTCCCGAAGATAAACGTAACTGAGCATTGGGAATATCTGCAATAAAGTTATTACCCTCACTGCGATTTGTGATTTGCAGTCTGTCTCCCTGGGTAGTCTCTAAAATTACCTCGACACCTTTGTCTGTGGGATTTGCTTTTACACCCGTGATGGTAATAGCTGCTGTAGTTGCAGGAGAATTAGGTGGTGTTGGTGATTGAGACAACAAACCATCAATACTAGTAACTGGGGCTTTAAACTCCCCTAGTTCCATGATTTCTGGATTTTCCCCTTTGGCTTTCACCTCAGCCACAGCCGTTTGGGCGGTAGCACAATTAATAAAATATCCTAATAAACTAATACCTAACCAAAAACGCACATTTGGTAGAAATGTCAATTTAGCCACGCCCCTCTCCACACCAGTAAATAGAATTATTGCGTAAAGTTCTCAGTTGTATCTAGAAGTAGTTTAGGAAAGTTGGTGCGATCGCGTCTATCCAAAAATGGCGTTAATATCCTAAAACGGCATTAGTAAGGAGAAATAGATTTTTTACCTAGCAAACACTCACTGGGTGTAATCCCAAACTGACGTTTAAAAGCCGCCGCAAAATGTCCTAAATGAGAATAACCTAATAAATTCGCCACTTCCGCTACAGTTACCCCACCATGTCGCAGAAGTTCCTCGGCACGCTCTAAACGCTTCTGTGTCAGATAACTAAATACAGTTGTACCAAATAATGCCTTAAATCCATAACGTAAAGTTCTTTCACTAATACCGACAATTTCTGCTAATTCCACTAATGATGGTGGGTTCTCTAAACGAAAGTGCAGTATTTCCCTAGCCTGATGAATGCGGTTAACAGTTGTGGGTTTAAGGTGTGGTGATGGTGCTAGTTCTGCTTGGTTATTTAAAATTGGGGCTAACTGCAAAGCCATAAGTTCTATGACTTTTCCTTGCAAATATATCTGTTTTGTCGTTCCCTGGTAAGGACAGGACATCATTTGCTTGACTACTTGTTCTATGGCGGATGTAATTTCTGGATAAATTAAGGATTGCCAGTCATCACCGTTAGCTAGTAAACGCAACTGGGGAAGCATTTCACCATCACAATGGGGGAAGAAAGTTCGCAGCACATCAGGGGACATATGAATATTTATCCCTATATGTCGAGATTTAGAACTCGTGACTAACATCTGACGTTGTATTCCAGCCCCAGAAATGCAAGTATACCCTCCTCCCAACTTCCCGCCATATTCATCGATGACTGTGCCAGAGAGACTCACACTAAATTGTAAAGGGTGTTCCCACTCTGGTATTTGTACCACGACATTTTCATGCAACTCATAATCAAAAATTGATAAGCAAATTTCTGGATGCACCTCAACATCTTTTCTTCCACCTTGACCAAATTGCTGAGGAAATTGGAATAAATACTCAAATAATTGCACATCTGAGCTAGATGTAACATTTTGGGCTGTTGTATTCCACATTTCTTCCCATTCTTGCTGTTTTAAGGTCAGGGTCATAGTAAAGACTTGGTTAGTAATGTCACCTCATCTAATAGAGTATGATGACAAATACTTTTAATAAAGTGATGAGTGATACTGTAGTTTTGAAAAGTGGATGGTGGCTGCGATCGCTATCTTAAAACCAGTCAAGCTATTAGATAAATATTAACAACATTAATTAGGGCTTAACTGTCATTTTCATCGCAGATTCCTAATATCTAAATCTTCCTACAAATTACAAGAATTTGCTTGTAATTGCCTTTCTCCCTTGCGTCCTATTGGTACACACATCGGTGTTCCTACCACTGGATCAGCAACAATACGACATTCTAAACCAAAAACCTCTTTTACCATTTCTTCAGTCATTACCTGTTTGGGTTCTCCAGCCGTAAAAATTCTGCCTTGTTTGACTGCAACTAAATAGTCTGCGTAACGACAAGCCTGATTTAAATCATGCAGCACCATGACAATAGTTCTCTGTTGATGCTGGTTCAATTCATACAATAAATCTAAAACTTCTATTTGATGTGCCAAATCTAAAAAAGTAGTTGGTTCATCTAACAGTAATATATCTGTATCTTGTGCCAGTGCCATTGCTATCCAAGCACGTTGACGTTGTCCACCTGATAAAGTATCTAAGGCTCTATCTGCTAGAGTTAACAAATCTGTAATCTCTAAAGCTTGTTGGACAATTCTTTCATCTTTTTGTGACCACTGTTGCAACCAATTTTGATAAGGATAACGTCCTTGTGCTACTAAATCTCTGACTGTTAATCCTTCTGGTGCAACTGGACTTTGAGGTAAAATTCCTAATTGTTGTGCTACTTCTTTAGTAGAAAGATTAAAAATAGATTGTCCATCTAAATAAACTGTCCCCCCGTAGGGTTTAAGCAACCTAGCTAAACCTCGTAATAAAGTAGATTTACCACAACCATTTGCACCCACTAAAGCACTAACTTTACCATTAGGAATTACCAAATTCAGATCACGAATAATTGGCGCACCATCATAAGCTAAAGATAAACCTTTCGTTGACAATCCTTTCATATTGACTACCATTTTAAATTCATAAAAACTCGCTTTTTCCCCATCCCCAATCCCCAATCCCCAGTCCCTAATCCCCAGTCCCCAATCCCCAAAACTATCTTTTCCGATTCCGAATCAACAAATAGAGAAAATAAGGCGCGCCGATAGCGGCTGTCACCACTCCACAAGGAATTTCGATAGGTGCAAAAAGGGTTCTTCCTAATAAATCTGCCACTACAACAATCATTCCTCCCAACAATGCAGAGGTAGGGAGCAATCCTTCATGATTTGTCCCTACTAACTGTCTGCCTATGTGGGGTGCAATTAATCCGACAAAACCAATCATTCCGGCGGTGGCGACTGCTGCACCGGCTAAGGCGACACCCACTAACACCAGTAAACCCCGTTGCCATTCCACGCGAGTACCTAAGCCTTGGGCGACATCATCCCCCAAATTTAAGGCGTTTAACTGTCTAGCTAGTATCAACGCCATCGGGACAAAAACGATTAACCAAGGTAAGAAGGAAAAGACTTGTTCCCAGGTGCGTCCGTAAACACTACCAGCTAACCACACCAGGGCATCGCTGACGCTATAAATATCGCCAAAAGTAATTAATAAACTGGTGAATGCGCTGGCGATCGCAGACAATCCTACACCCATTAAAATAAACAAAACGGGAGAACTACCATTGTTCCAGGCTAAGGAGTAAATTAAACCAGCCATCAATAAAGCACCCGCAAAGGCTGATAAAGGCAAAGTGTAAATGGGTGCTGATGGAAATAAGACAATGACTGAAACGGCTGCTAGACTTGCTCCCGCATTGATACCAATAATACCGGGATCAGCTAATGGATTGCGTGTGATGCCTTGAAAGATAGTCCCAGAAACAGCCAATGCCATACCCACCATGACGGCTACCAAAGTACGGGGTAGACGCAGATTATAAATTACAAAAGCGTGATCTGGGTTGCCTGTATCTATACCCAAGACAGTTTTGACGATATCTAAGGGAGAAATCGGATATTCACCCCGTCCTAAATTCATCACCATCGCCACCACAATAGCCACTGCCAAACATAGCAGCATTGGTGGCACACGGCGGTCAATTCGCCAAGATATCGACTCAGAACGGAATACAAGCCAGTCCAATTTCATCTTTTCACCTTCGATTTAGCCAAGTAGACAAAAAAGGGTGCGCCAACCAAGGCTGTCATGACTCCCACTGGTAATTCCTGGGGTTTGAGTAAGACACGCGCCGCCACATCTGCAACTAACAATAAAGTTGCCCCCACTACTGCGGAGTAGGGTAAAATCCAACGGTAATCTGCTTTGATAAAAAATTTCACCATGTGGGGAACAACTAAGCCAATAAAGCCTATTGGCCCAGCAAGGGCAACGGAACTTCCCGCCAGTAAAACTACGCTAACACCAGTCGTAATTTTTACCCAGGCTGTTTGTTGACCCAAGCCTTTAGCCACATCTTCACCCAGACTCATGGTTGTAATTTGTCTACCCAGAAGGAAGGCGACTACTAAGCCCATGACGACGAAAGGTAATGCTGACAATAAAATGTTGAAATCCCGTCCAGCCAAAGAACCCGCTAACCAAAATCTGATTTCTTCTAAGGTGCGTTGACTTACAATCAAAATAGCAGTAGTCAGGGCAGAAATTAGAGCCGTTAACGCTGCACCTGCAACGGTGAGATTTAAGGGTGTTGCTCCTCCCTTTCCTAGAGAACCCAAGAGATAGACTAAGATTGCTGTCACCCCAGCACCCAAAAAAGCCACCATCGTTAACACATTCAAAGAGGAGCTACCAAACACAAAAACTGTGGTAACTACACCTAATGCGGCTCCTGATTCAATACCTAAAATACCTGGATCTGCTAGGGGGTTACGTGTCAAGCCTTGCATTAATGCACCGGCGACTGCTAAGGATGATCCTACCAGCAGGGCGACAAGCGATCGCGGTAATCTCACCGTCTGAATCACTAAATGTTCATAAGAACCATCAAAGATGATGAAAGATTCGATAATTTTATTTAAAGGTATTTCTGCTGCCCCTAAAGTGACACTATAAACTAAGCAAATTAGCAGGATCATTATCCCCAAAATCAGACCTGCTAATGGTGATACTTGCGGTATTTTCCAGTTTCTAGGTGATGCTGTAGTTGCTCTTGTCATGCTTTTGATGGTAGAGAGGGAACAGATGATTCAGGTTTAGCCAACTATTATTTTCTATCCACAAAATTATTAATTTTTATTCTTAGTATGGGTAGGAGCATTCTGATACAGGTTGAGTAGGAGATTGTTGAGGAGAACGATACAAGGCACTCCTGGAACTGCTAGCATTATCAGCCGAGTCCTTCGTTCTGAAATCTGCCGCAGTCGTCAAGTTGCTGTTGGTTGTGATTGGGGTGATGATTGCGTAACTTTAGGCTCATATTGCATCCTCCATATGCAACTTTACCGAACCCATTAGACTTCACATCAAAAAATACCTGAGAGCCTTAGTTTCTTTAGAACGCGGCTCCACAGCTATGCCCGAAAAGGTCATAATTTATTGCGATTTAATATTACTAACTTAGATATAGTAAGATGCTTAGTTAGAAATATCAAGTGATTATTTAGTCAAGCTATTAACTGTATTTAATGCCCAAAACCTTGCATAATAGAGTTTTATAGCGATTTTTTCTAGAGAAATGCTATCAGCCTAGTTGCATAATTTTAGCAAAACTCTGAAAAATGTCTTGACAATAACTCTCAATTTATCTGACGATGCTATGTAGTTTTTCTGTTGTTGGCGTTACAAGGCTTGGCATGGGAATTAAGAATCTGTTTGCGACTGGCGGCGTAGTGATGTGACCGCTATTGGGCTTTTCTATCTTGGCAGTAGCATTGATTATTGAACGTGTGCGATTTTGCTTGAAACTCAATAACCGTCAAGGTCGTGTCGTCAAAGAAGTATGAAAACTCTATCGCTTAGACAATGTGGTGGGTGCATCACTACTCCATCCCATACAGTTACCCCATCGGCTCGTCGCGTTGGCCGAGAAGCAAATTGCACCCATTTCACCCTTCCCGAAGGCGGGACAAGGCGACATTCTTGTTCAAAAGGTGTGAGATTTTGTGCAGAGTAAGTGAGGGCTTCTACCATTGCTGCGTGATCGTCAGGATGGTGCATTGTAGAAAAATTATGTATCCCCGCCATCACCAACTCTGGATCTAACTCATACAAGTCCCAACAGCCAGAACTAACGTAGGGTGTAGAAGTGGAACCATCCGCCGCCAGATGGAATTGGTATACCATACCCGGAATATTATTTGCCAAATTTTGAAAGCGGATTTCATTAGCCTGCAATTGTGAGAGAGATTGTGTCAATTGTTAAGCATAGTTTTGGGAATTTTCATAAAGTCGGGCATTTTCTAGAGAAATGGCGGCTTGAGCGCAAAGTCAATTCAGTATTTCAACGCGATCGCTCGTGAACGCCCCTATAACTAAACTGTTTTCCAGATACAAAATCCCCATCAACTTGCCTTGATGCAAAATCGGACTACACAAGATACTTTTCGGCTGTTGACGCAAAATATACGGGTCATTCGCTAAAATCGGCTCTCCTGTCGCATCTATCAGGACAACAGTTTGATTATTGTGCTTGACTTTATAAATTAGCTTTCAGTCTTGCCACAATAAATCCTCGGCTTTCTGCCAGATGTAGTGTTAGCTAATTTAGCTAAAGACGGCAAAGGCTGGACGATCTTTGTTCCAAGGATTAGCAGCTTCTATTTGTGCTGCCAGGCTGATTAAAGTAGCTTCCGCCGCAGGTCTGCCAATTAGCTGAACGCTAATAGGTAAACCGTTACGGTCAAAACCTGCTGGTAAAGCGATCGCCGGTTGTCCGGTAGCATTGGCTAGTGGACAAGGGGCTACCCAGTTAATAATTTGTTGGAATGTATCTTCTGGACTCAAAGCAGCCCATTCCCCAACACGGATAGGTGAGTGCAGGTATACTGGCAATACTAATACGTCTATATTGTCAAAAAATGCCACAATTTGCCGTGCTACTATTTGCATTTTGTAGACGGCTTGGATGTAATCAGCAACAGTACCAGTTCTGGCCAATAACCAACGATTAACTGGCTGTAATATTTCCGGTGGTAAACCTGATCCAGCTACACCAGATTGCCAAACGATTTGGAATGGTTCTACTAACCCACTCAAGTCTAAAGACTTTTGTTCTATGTGATGTCCGAGTTGTTCTAATAATTTAACTGTCGTCAACACACCTTGTTGGCAATTAGTGTCTGCTTCACCCAAGGGAGGAATATCCGTGGCAAATGCAATTCGTAACTGAGTGGGTGGTGTTTGTGCGGCGGTTAAAAACGACGGTTCAGGATCTGGTAGCCAATAAGGATCACCCGTCACGTAACCAGACATAGCATCTAATAGGGCGGCTGCGTCGGCAACAGTACGGGCAATTGGCCCATTAGTGGAAATACCCGCCAAGCGATCGCCCACTGGCGCTTTACTAACTCTACCCCTTGCTGGTTTAATGCCTACCACACCGCAACAAGCCGCAGGCCCCCGAATCGAACCACCACCATCGGAACCTTGGGCGATCGCACATAGACCGGCTGCAACTGCGGCAGCTGCCCCACCACTAGAACCACCAGGGGTGTATTCTAAGTTCCAAGGATTTCTGGCTGGGACAAATCCCGTAGGTTCTGTGTAGGGAAATGAACCTAGTTCGGAGGTGGCTGTTTTACCTAAAATTGTGAACCCAGCTTGTTTAATGCGTGTCACTACACCATCGTCGAATTCTGGGATGTTGTTTAACAAAGCTGGATTACCGTAGGTACAAGGGACACCAGCCACGGCGTTAAGGTCTTTGATGGAAATTGGTACGCCGAAAAATGGAGGCAGTTCTGAGGTTGTTGTGAGTAATTCTGTTTTGGCTTTAGCATCAGCACTAGCCAATTCTGCCGTCACCGTAAAGTAACTTCCCAATTCCGGGTTTAACAGCTCAATCCTTTGTAAATATATTTCCACCAACTCTAACGGCGATACTTCCCGGTGGCGAATCAATTGCGCCAACTCTAGTGCTGGGGTAAAAGCTAAATCAGTTTCATTCATAAAGTCAGAGGAGAAACGCCCGATATTTAACTCAAAAACTGGACTCGTTACTTTAGCAAAATTTCTGGGAAATATAAATCTATCGTTCCTATGATTTAACAATTAAGCAGTTTCACTAGTGCTATTAGACATTTTCTCAAAGTTTAAACAATAGAGGTACTTGGGCTAGTGGTTTTTACTCAGAACTCTTTCATAGTAGTCATGTAATCACTCACACAACAAGGAAGTAAAAATTCCTTTTCCCAGTTCCCAGTCCCTCATCCCCAATTGTTATTTTCACGGTCTTACATAAATTTTTGTTCCATCCCCCAGGGATAGCTATGACAGATTTGGAAATACTTATTAATAATTTGCCAAAAATTGTTTATGGTCTAAGACTTACTTTAGGTAATTCTCAGGAGATCATACAACAAGTTGTCCTGATTAATCAGGCTCAGGAGCAACTGCACAATATTCAACAGGCGATTAGCTACGCACTGGCGGAGGCAATTACTCAACCATTAAGTCTTGCTACCCACAAAGGTACTGCTACCCCGCCTCAGCTGAGTGCTGCAAGATGTTTGTTATTACCTAGTATTTTGCGGGTAGAACCAACTATCACTGGTAACACAAGACTAATTACTGAAAAATTTGGCAATCCCGCCATAGAAATATCTTTAGATACTTTAAAATCGAAAATAAATTACTGGTTAGAGTGGGGGAATTTATTACAGGCGATCGCCGCAGATATTTTAAGCGATTCTCATCTGGTCAATAAAGTCAATGCAGATATTAGTCATCCCAGCTTAAGCACTCATATTGAACATTTAAGCAAGAGTATAGATATCAAGTTAGCTTTTAGTAATCCTAAAATTTTAGAAAAGCAAATTCAGCAAATTATTAACATTGAAGAGGAAGTATTAAAAGCTCAAGACAGACTATTTTATGTTGTCAACACTATTAAGAATAGTCAGGGATTATTAACAATTCTACTGGCGATATCATCATTTTGTGGTCAATCAGGCTTTGCTATAGAATGGTTAGATGATACGCACGAATTAATTATATCTAGTGAAAATAAGTTTCAAGAATTGACTGATATTCTCGATGATTGCCAAAAATTTCAGTATAGACTCACTGCTTTCTTAACCGAATGCCAACAATTAAAAGAGCAGGCACAGCAAAGTTTAACTAATAACAAGTATATAAATCGACGTACAGAAAAACTAGCTAATAATTTCTCACCAATATTACATACAACTCTATTTATAACATCAAGTTTAGTTATTTTAATCTTTGGTATTGGCATGATCAAAGATAAAATCAATCAACCTCAACAAACTACCCAAAATGTTGATCCAGAAACACAAGCTGCCAGTAACTTCAAATCTGCTTTAAAACTGGGAATGGAAGCTTCTTCCATAGCTCAAAATCCGCCCCATCCTGTGAAAGTTTGGCAAAAAGCCGCAGGTAAATGGCAGCAGGCAATAAAATTTTTAAACTTGATTCCCGAAGGAACATCTGTTTCTATAAAGGCACACGATAGACTGATTCGTTACAGACGTAATTATGATGCGATTAATAAAAGAGCAGCATCTGAAAAACAAGCGTTAATGAACTTAGAAGCAGCCGAAAAGCTAGCTACAGAAGCTGCGTTTTTTATAAAAAATTCGCCAAATTCATTATTAGCTTGGCAGCAATCAAAAGATAAATGGCTACAGGCTATTACATTATTGGAAGCTATCCCGCAAAATAGCTTTACTTATCAACAGGCTCAAGCTACACTTCCCAACTATAAAACACACTATGCAGCAATTAATGCCATCATTCAAAACAGATTACAGTCTGTAAATTAGATATATGATTTACGCAACTGGCACAATAGTAGGGTGCGCCAGATGTGGAAAATCTTCTAATGTATACGAAATTATTGGGTCTGACGCACCCAGATTGTCTTTTGAGGCTGAGTATAAGGGGGTAAAGATATAGGTCTGTTAACCATTGACAGTCAACAGACCTTATTAGTAGTTATGCAATTCAGATGTTTATTAGCTTAACTAATTTATCCACTCACTGTTTTATCAGTTTTCCTACTTACCTCATCATGATTATTTAACAGAATTAAACTTGAATTGGCGACGGCGTAAGAAAGCAAGGGTTGCTACTGCACCTAAACCCAGAACAGTTGTTGGTTCTGGTGTTGTTTTTCTGGCAATTAATTTGAAGTCAGGGCCATGATAGCTACCATGTGCTGTAAGTTTTAAACCACTCAAGCTAGTTACTCCCAATGCGTCGAGACTGATACCTACAGAACCGACAGGTTGAGCGCTAGAAATTTCTTTGGTATTAATGTCGAAGTTTGCGTAAGTAAGATCATTTTTAGTAATGGTGATGAAATTACCAATGGTATTTCCCAGATGATCAATAGCCTGAATACCGATGGAGCTATTCTGACCACGTTCCCAATAGAAGATATTATCAAGTCCTGAGTTATCTTTGATTATTTTATGCTCGAAGAAGATATCAATCTCAAAGGAACCTGTGTCTTCAGTGTCAATAATATTGTTCAGGTTGTTGTTACCTAAATATGCAGCAATCTCGGCACCAGTTGGCTCTTCGTTAGTTGGTAGAGGAGCATTGGCATTATCTCCTTTATCAGTGCTAGCACCGCCTTCATTAACTGGTTTGATAGTTCTAGGAGTATTGAACAATATGTTGGCACTATTTACATACGAGAAATTGCTGAATGTCTTGCCATTTTGAGTAATGGAATTTAAGAAAATATTAGCCTTGGGATTAGTGTTCTGACTGACATTGCTGGTGAAAATAGCTGCTTGAGCAGAATTAGCTGTAGTTAGTATTGTACTGACAAGCAATCCGACAGTTATATATAAGTTTTTAGTTTTCATGGTTTTTACTTTGATTTACTTGCTATGCCATCCATTATGTTCCATGAAAATACTGACAGTGACCCGTAAATATCCTGAAAGTAAGTTTATTTTTTGTGTGAATCTCACTAAGGATTTATCTGATGATGTTTCAATAAAATGTGGGGTAAATTATTCTCTAACTCTACAAGTTATTTGAAGTTGCTGTAAGATATAAGCTTTAATGTAGCTTCTTATTAAAGGAGTTTTATAAAGGAACTTAATTGTATAAGATAAATATTTATGTATTCTTTATCCTACTTGCTTTAAATAAAGAGTGTGCAAATTTTAATACATGACAAATACATAAAAGACTATTGAATTTACTCTATTTATTGATAAGATTTGCTGAAATTCATACTTATATCAATCGTTGATGACTTAAACTCAGTTGCTCTTATCTACCCCTCATTACTATATACAGTCACAAACTTGTGAAATGATGTACTTAACAGGCTGATCGATAAGAGAGGTATTAATGAACTGGATCAAAGTTATTGGCCAAGATGAATTACCACCCAATGGGCGTAAAGTGGTCAAGGTTGAACAACGGAACATCTTGCTACTGAACCATAACAACCAAGTTTTTGCGGTGGAAAATTCTTGCCCCCACTTGAAACTACCTTTACAAAAGGGCAAAATCACAGATGATGGAGCGATTGTCTGTCCTTTTCACCGTAGCGCCTTTGATCTGACTACTGGTAATCCTACTGAATGGACTCCCTTTCCTCCCGGTATTGGGAAAGTCATGGGTATGATTTCTAAAGAAAAGGGGCTATCTGTCTTTCCTACCCGTGTGGAAGAAGGCAGCATTTGGGTAAGTATTTAAGTCTGGTAAAGTAGCGCACTATACTCCATCCAAGAATCAATCATGGGTAATTGGCCTATTACCCGTTACCAAATCCCCGCCCTTGTGAGTGGGGATTTAAACGTTATAATCACCGCCAGAACCGAATTTCCAAGCATCCATTAAACGATGCCAATAGTATTGTTGCGTAGGTGGAAAATTCTTAATCCATATTTCTAAGGTTGGACTTAGTGCAAACAGCGCAGTATAAATGCCTAAGTTGGTGTAATGCACTAGCCAATCTAATAGATTGACTAAACCTACTTGGGGAATTATTTTAGCAACTAATACTGGATGAGATAAGCCAGTCTTTGCTAGTGTTTGTGTCAGTGCTGAGAATTGGACTATATCTTGTAAAAAGGGCTTTAATACGGGTGTTCCGAGTTGTGCCATTTCTTGAAACACCGTTGATAGTAGTTGGTTAATTTGCTCTGGAGCAATATTTTGATTGATACTAACGCTCATGGCTTTTTGAAATAACCAAGTAACACTGAGGCTTGGTTGATATGGTTGCAGTAATGCTAGTGCTGTGGCTGATAATTGCTCAGTTTGTAAGGCTTCTTGTGTACCCAATGTTAAACGCTTCAGGTGACGCACCATTGCACCAAAACCGCCAAAACTCAGGGGTGATTGATTACCGCTACTGTCTCCTACTGGTAGGATACGGTTCCAAGGGGTTTTTAATGGACTTTGGCGATCGCTCGGAAAAAATCCAAACAAGGCTCTTTGAAATTTTAACTGCTGTAATTCTACACCTTGGTATTCTGGTAAGAGACGTAAGTATTCTGCAAACAAGTCTTCTAAGCTCAAGCGTTGGGGATGAGCATCCATGTAGGTGAATAAATATGTTGTCCTACCATCCCTTGCGGGGAAGGCTTCCCAAAAATACTGACATTGGTTTTGCAAAGATGTAAAAGATAAAATTAAATCACCGGCAGAATTTTCACTAAAACCTTGAGCGCAACTACCCACCACGAGACAAAGTGCATCTGGTTTTTTGCCTTGGCGTGCTTGTTTGGTGATGGGGGAAAGGTGTCCCATTGCATCTATCAATAATTTAGCTGTAAATTGCTGATTGACTATTACCCCATCTGGATGAATGACGACTTCACTAAAAGGTGTATGTTCAAATAACTGACCACCAGCATCTAAAAATCTCTGTTTTAAGGTAGCTAGTAAATAAACTGGATCTACACCAATATTTAAGACATCCTTTACCCAAACTTCTGCACCATCTTTAAATTGGACTCTGGCTGGATTATATTCAGTGGCGATCGCTTTGTTTAACTCCTCTGGTGTTAGCAGATTCAACTCCATAAAGACTTCTAACTCTTTACGGGAGATATTCCACTCTTGTTCCCTACCCCGCAAACTACCTCTCTCAAGTAACGCCACCCGCAATCCCCGTACAGCTAAGGCGCAACCAATTAAAATGCCTAGTGTACCACCACAAATAATTGCATCCCAGTCTACAGTACCTAAGGTTGCTGGGTTTTCTTTAACTACTGAGGGTGTCGGTGCAGTGTTTTCTCGAATAGATTTGAGGACATCATCAGCACGGCGTAAATTTCCTAGAACGTCTCCTGGTAGTTGGGAGAGAATTTCTTCAGTTAGGGACATAAGTTTGAGTTCCAGCAGAGTTTCTAGTATTGATCCTATCTTTGCTGGATTCAGTAGATTATAGATAAGGACGAATAATATTGAATTTTAGGCACTAATGATGGATCGCAAAAAAATTGTGGCAATTATTACAGGGGCTATTTCGATTCTTTTAGCGATCGCCTATCTGATCGTTGTCCAAATCTTAGATTACCGCGATATGCAGCCAGCACCCATCGGTCAACTTCAACCGGTATCAGTCGTTGTTGCTGATGCTACGCCAACTACACTAAACCAGAACGTAGCGCTACAACAGCAGCTTGTACGCGATCGTCAACCGCTAATTTATTCATAATTCCCCGGACGTGGGTTTTCACAGTATTAGGACTGAGATATAGTTTTTCGGCTATCTCTGGGTTACTCAGTCCTTCTACCATGAGTTTTAATACTTCTAACTCTCGTCCAGATAGATTGGCGGTATTTCCCTTGGCTGAGGGGGGTTTGAGATGATCAATTACTTGTCGCGCAATCTGGGGATCGAGGTAGGTTGCACCATCAACGGCGGCGGCGATCGCGTTCAATAATCGCTCGATGCTTGCGCCTTTGATACAATAAGCATCTGCACCACTAGAAAGTGCGGCAATAATTTCTGTTTCTGTTTTATGGGATGTCAGCATAACCACATGAGTTTCTGGTAGTGCGGCCTTGATTTGCTGTGTGGCTGCAATCCCATCAAGTCGCGGTAAGCCAATATCCATGACTACCAAATCCGGTTTCAGTGCTAGTGCTGCTTGTACACCTAAATAGCCGTCTTCTGCTTGTCCCACAATCTCTAATTGGGGATGAGCCATTAATGACTGTTCCAACCCCAGTTGCATCATCGGATCATCTTCTACAATCAAAATTCGCAACCGGGGAGCATTACTTGGCAGATTGAGAAAATAGCCGGTATTTGGAGACATTTTTTTGTCAATAGTTAAGAGTCCATAGTCCATAGTCCATAGTCCATAGTCTATAGTCTATAGTCTATAGTTCAGAGTCTAAAACTGTTTTGACTGTTGACTAATGACCAATGACTAACTTTCTATTCTTCCACGCGATAGCCTAACTCTGCTAGTCTGACGCGGGAGTGTCGCCATTTTGGTTGGACTTTGACAAATAGCTCTAGGTAGACTTTACCAGCAATGAGCTTTTGAATTTGCTCGCGGGCTGCGCTACCGATGGATTTGAGCATTGAGCCACCTTTCCCGATGAGAATGCCTTTTTGGGAATCCCGCTCAACGTGGATTGTTGCGAGAACACGGGTAATAGTTGGTGTTTCTTCGACTAAGTCAATGGCGATCGCTACTGAATGAGGTACTTCTTCACGAGTTAACAGCAAAATCTGCTCTCGGATTAATTCCCCCATAATAAACCTTTCTGGCTGGTCTGTTACCAAGTCTGGGGGATAATAGTACGGCCCATGCTCTAAATGCTCTACTAATAATTGTTGTAGTTGGGGCAAATCTGTACCAGTCTTAGCCGAGAATTTTACCGTCGGCCATTGATAAGCACTTGCTAACTGCTGGTAGCTATCATCTATGTTTTGGGAGTCGGAGGGTTGTTGGTCTACTTTATTGATACCCAAGATAACTGGGGTTTTGCTATGAATTAGTAAATCGGCAATAAAGCGATCGCCTGCACCACAAGCCACTGTACCATCGACAACAAACAATACTACATCCACTGATTCGATAGCGAGTTTGGCATTTTTTACCAGTACTTCACCTAATTGATGATGGGGTTTGTGAATTCCTGGCGTATCAACAAAGATTAACTGCGCCTCTGGTGTAGTAACAATTCCTCTCAAACGATTGCGTGTTGTCTGGGCTACTGGTGAAGTGATGGCAATTTTTTGTCCTACTAATTGATTCATCAAGGTAGATTTGCCGACATTGGGACGACCGATAATGCCGATAAACCCTGATTTAAATTCAGGTGGAGCTTGGGGAATTGATACTTCGCCTGACAAGGAGGAGATGTGATTATCAATACTAGCCACTTTTAGTTCCGCCGTCATATTTTCTAGCTGGGATAACTTAGTTTTTTCTTTAGACACATAACCCGCATAAATTCACCCTGGGATTTTCGGGGGAACTGCCTTGCTTTAGTTTAATCTACTACTAAATATATTTAGCTTTAATCTCAAAAAATGAGATATGAATATACAAAAATCTAAAATTATCTTTCCTTTAGGGGATTGCTCTAATTCAAGTATTATGCTCTTATCTGCTGTACATTTAGTTCTGAGTTTCCTTAACTTGCAATAGGAGAAACATTTATTTCTGCTGAACTTTTTACTAAGTAGAACAGGGTAAATAATTAAATTTTTGTAGTGAAAACTTTAGTTCTCAAACAAGGACTAAATTCCTTACTGCGAACTGAAGCCTAGTATTTTACATCACTTAACATAGGTTGTTTTCTCAAGTCGTTCTACTTATGTTGTAAAATCAAGCACTTAAAAAGATGACATTTATTTCCAATGATAATTGGAGATAATCTATATTTTAAATTAAGTCCTGTAAAATTTATGTTAATTATATTTTAAAAAACTAAAATAACCAAATATTCCTCTACAAATTTATTTCGTAAGACATAATTCATTTAAAAATTTTGATGAATCAATTCACAATAAAACAATATTTTTTTGTAATATCTTTTCTTTCCCGTATTTGTATATTTTAACTTGAAATTAACCATATCACTGAATTTTCTTAACCCTTAGTTATAACTAGTTCAGTTATCCTGATTACGGATAGGCATTATTTCTCATAAATAAGCTCTACCCCGATCAAACATGGCGAGAATATACCGTGCCTTCCTGGCGGGTGGTCTGCTGTTTTAGCCCCTGCTGGGTTTATTTATTTTGGGATATCCGAATAATTAGATTAGCTCCTTTTCCGTAAGCACTTAAATTTAACCCATCATTGCTGCCAAGAATTATTTCAAAAGTTTATTGAAAAACCTAAAGAAGAAAATTGCATAGTTTAAAGATATCTTAACTTCTCGTTTACCTATACTTAACTTGAATTAAAGGTAATAAATATAACCTTTTGATTGCTGTGATGAAAGTCGAAAGTAATCGCTACGTTACGAGGTAATATGAATTTTTCCACCACCGTCTTACAGCGTGTATTTACTACTGCTGTGGTAACATCTGCTGTTGTTGTTACTCCTATTTTTACAGCGATCGCTCAAGCTCAAACTCTCAACGGTGCAGGAGCGACTTTTCCGGCTCCACTTTATGAACGGTATGCTCGTGAAGTTAGAAAGAAGCATCCAGAACTGAGAATTAACTATCAAGGAATTGGTAGTGGTGGTGGTATTCGGCAAGTAACAGCCGGAACTGTTGACTTCGGTGGTAGTGATGCGGCAATGACAGATGCTGAAATTGCTAAAGTCAAAAATGGTGTCATCCTTGTTCCCACAGCCGGCGGTGCTGTTTCCGTCGTCTATAACGTTCCGGGTGTCAACAATCTGAGATTATCCCGTACTACACTACCAGCAATTTTTTCTGGTCAAATTACCAACTGGGATGATGCCAAAATTAAAGCTGATAATCCTGGTGTAAATCTGCCAAACCAGCCAATTAGATTTGCTGTGCGTGCGGATAGTAGTGGTACCACATTCATTTTTACAAACCACCTGAGTGCTATTAGTGGTTATTTCAAAGGCAGAATTGGAGCTAATACTGCACCCAAATGGACTTTACCTAATGTTCTCAAAGGTAAAGGAAACCCTGGTGTAGCATCATTAGTGGCTCGTACTCCTGGCTCTATTGGTTATGTTGAATATGCTTATGCAGCCAAAAATAACCTCAAATCAGCCCAGATTCAAAACAGAAAAGGAGAATTTGTAGCCCCTTCTCTCCAATCTGCTAACGCTGCTTTATCAGCTGTCAGTTTCCCAGACAATTTCCGCGTTTTTGTGGGAGATCCAGGACAAGGTTATCCCATTGTGGGACTCACCTGGATGATGGTTTATAGACAATATGCTGATGCTGCTAAGTCTCAAGCTATCAAGAAATGGATCAACTGGGTTCTCAAAGACGGTCAACAATTCAATGATGACCTTAATTACACAAGAATTCCTGATGCTGTAGCTAATCGTGTGTTGCAAACAGTCAATAGCAACGTCAAACCATAGTCAGGAATTTTAATACTGGCTTTTCTAAGTTGGGTGGGCTATATGTCCACCCTTACGAGTCCCAAGATATTGATTAATATAATTACTAAAATTTATATGACAAATTTAGCTCCACCCAATTTTGATCATGAAAATCTCGGATTAACAGCTAACGACGGCAGAAATTTTTTGCTAGACAAAGGATTTACATGGTTAGTTTATACTTTTGCAGCGATCGCCGTTGCTGTATTATTCGTGATGAGTTGGATTATCTTCCTCGAAGCTAAACCAGCCATTGATAAGTTTGGTATTGGTTTTCTTTGGGGTCAAGATTGGGATACAGCTAATGAGATTTTCGGAGCATTACCTTATATCTACGGCACTTTGGTGAGTAGCATAATCGCTATTTTCTTCGCAGTCCCTGTGAGTATAGCTGTTGCTTTAGTCACTAGTGAAAACTTTTTACCACCATCTGTACAAACAACTTTAGCGTTTGTTGTAGAGTTAATTGCTGCTATCCCCAGCGTCATTATTGGTTTGTGGGGGATTTTTATTTTTATTCCAGTTTTAGAACCTGTACAAAAGTGGTTAGGAACTAATTTTAAATGGATACCATTATTTAATTCTGAATTTCCAGTTGGCACAAATATGTTAACGGCTGGGATTATTTTAGCCATTATGATTTTGCCAACAATGTCAGCAATTAGCCGTGATGTATTGCGAGCCATCCCTAAAGAATTACGTAGTGCTTCTATGGCTTTGGGTGGTACTCGTTGGGAAACAATTTTTCGGGTATTGTTACCTGCGGGATTTTCGGGAATTGTCAGTGCAGCCATGCTGGCTTTAGGTAGAGCTTTAGGCGAAACAATGGCTGTAACGATGGTGATAGGAAACTCAGCGCAAATTAGTCTTTCTTTGCTTGATCCAGCTTATACAATTCCTTCGGTATTAGCGAATGAATTTGCCGAAGCTCAACCTGGATTACACATTGGGGCTTTATGTTATTTGGGATTAGTATTATTTGCTGTCACTCTAGCTGTAAATATTAGCGCTAGGTTATTAGTGCAGTGGGTTGGTAGTAAGAATAAATAGTCAATAGTCAATAGTCAATAGTCAACGATATGACCAGTTCTCAACCGTCAGAAATTGACCAGCTTTTAGCGTCAGAGTTATGTAGTCCTCTACCACCAAGAAGACTTTTCTTTACTTATGTAATGAATGCGATCGCTTTTGCATTCTCTGCATTAGCTTTAATTCCTTTATTTTCGATTCTTTGGGAAATTATTACACGAGGAATCATCGGTTTAAAAGCAGAAATGTTTGTCAAATCTGTCATCGATAACGGATTTGGTAATGCTATTTTAGGAACTATTACAGTTGTTGCTCTTGGTTCTTTATTCAGTATTCCTATAGGGTTGTTTACAGGCATATTTTTAGCAGAATTTGGCCAAACTAGTCCCTTAGCTCGCTTTGTCCGCTTCATCGTTAGTATCCTGACTGGTGTTCCCTCAATTGTTGTTGGGATCTTCGCTTATGGTTTAATAGTTTTGGCTACTAAACAATTTAGCGCGATCGCTGGTGGATTCGCCTTAGCCACAATCATGTTACCTATCATCGCCCTGACTACCGAAGAAGCGTTAAAACTCATTCCCATAGACCAACGCCTCGCCTCAGCAGCCTTGGGAGGAACACGCTTTCAAACTACGATTCGTATTGTTGTTACTGCTGCTATACCCCCAATTACCACAGGTATTTTACTAGCTGTAGCCCGTGCTGCTGGTGAAACAGCACCCCTAATTTTTACAGCCTTATTTAGTCTAGATTGGTCAGCCGGATTACTCGGCCCCACAGCTTCCTTACCAGTCTTAATTTACAACCTTTACAACGACCCTGACCCCCAGAAAAATCAACTCGTCTGGACAACTTCTATTGTTTTACTAGGCTTAGTTTTGAGCTTTAGTTTGCTTTCTCGTTTAGTTACTCGTAAGAAGAAGATTAAATAGAAAATATAACCCAAACTCATACAAAATTAATATGAAGCTAAATAGAATGATATGCCGAGAATAATTGAACACAGATGCACGCAGATAAATGCGGATAAATCAATGAATTTTATATTATGTGAAATCTTATATAAAGTTGGTATAAGACAACAGCTTCTTCTTGATTTTATGTGGGAATCTGATGGGATTTTCTCAAAAATCTCGGCACTTATATAATGAGCAATGCCCAGCAGAAACATAATACTTAATTTACTTGTACCTAAAGTCAATTATTTATACTGACCTAATTTAGCACTATGAATCAACAATTAATCCCTGCAATTAAAGTTAAAGACCTGAGTTTTTATTACAACACATCAAAAGCCATTGAAGGGATTTCAATGGATATTTACCGCAATAAAGTAACAGCAATTATCGGCCCTAGTGGTTGCGGTAAGTCAACCTTTATCAAAACCCTCAACCGTATCAGCGAATTAGAAGGCCCAGTCAAGGTAGAAGGGGTTGTTGATTTCTTTGGTCAAAATATTTATGACCCGCGCATCAATATTAATAGATTACGCCGCCAAATTGGTATGGTTTTTCAAAGACCTAATCCCTTCCCCATGAGTATTTATGAAAATGTGGCTTATGGTGTGAGAATATCTGCTAAATTACCACAAGCAGATTTAGATGAAATTGTTGAATCTGCCCTCAAGGGTGCAGCTTTATGGCAAGAAGTCAAGGATAAGCTAAATAAATCAGCTTTAGGGCTTTCTGGAGGTCAACAGCAACGGCTTTGTATTGCGCGTGCTTTAGCAATTAAACCAAAAGTTTTGTTAATGGATGAGCCTTGTTCTGCACTAGACCCCATCGCTACGATGAAAGTTGAGGAACTGATTCATAGTTTACGCTCAGAATTGACCATTGCGATCGTCACGCATAATATGCAGCAAGCAACTCGCGTATCTGATTTCACAGCTTTTTTCAGTACGGATGAAAGTCGTATTGGTCAAATGGTGGAATTTGGTGTAACTACTCAAATCTTTAGCAACCCCCTCGATTCTCGCACCCGTGATTATGTTTCAGGTCGCTTTGGCTAAAGTGAGGTATTTAGGAAACACCAAACAATAAATTATCTGAAATAGATGGTTTGGTAAAGTGCGTCAGTGCGATAGAACCTAACTACAGGAATTATATTTGATTATTGAACAACGGTAAGTATCTGTAGGGTGGGCATTGCCCACCATATCCGGTTTGACGCACACTACAGTTAGTTTGATGATGACACTTGCGTAAGCCCTATATTTATAAAAATGACCAACTAATTTCTTGGGTAAATTTCTTGCGTCTAAATAATATAAAGTCTTGGTAAACTTTATCGCTTATGGGCGAATGAGTTTACCAAGACTTTTAATACATCTTATAAAATAGTAATTATTATATACTTTGTAAAATACAGAGATATAAATGATTAAGTAAGTGTTGTATTAGATATCTGTCTCATGAATTAATTATCACCATTTATCAGAGCGTCTAAATTAAATTTAGTCAGTGTATACACTAGTATTTTCAATCTTTAGGCAATAAAAGTAATATACTTCCTGATATTGGGGCACAGGAATGAGATAATTTCAAACGATAAACAAAAAATTACCTTACCTTAAACTCATGAGTAAGTGTAGGTTTAGTTTGGTTTGCTAACTGCTTGATTTTAACTTGATTGAATAATACCACATATCTTTGATAAGGAAAATGCTTGTGATGCAAATATCTGTTTGATAAAAAATGCTATCTAGCTATAAATGAATATTGGTCTTCCCAATCTGGAAGCATGACTATTCAATATTGGCTTCACAAATCGTGAAACAACAGCACTGATTTCTACTACTTTGTCGAGTCAATATTTATTGCCAGCCTTTTTATGAGTAAACTAATTCCAGCCATTAAAGTCAACAATCTCAGCTTTTATTATGACACCCAAAAAATACTTGAGGGGGTGTCTATGGAGATATACCAGAGCAAAGTAACTGCTATTATTGGCCCTAGTGGTTGTGGAAAATCTACCTTTCTTAAATGTCTCAATCGGATGAATGAACTAGAGTCAGAAGTGCGTGTAGAAGGCAGGGTAGAATTTTTTAATCAAAACATTTATGAGCGTCGAGTTAACTTGAATCGGCTACGCCGACAAGTGAGTATGGTACATCCCAAACCGAATCTTTTCCCCATGAGTGTTTATGATAATGTGGCTTATGGAGTGAAAATAGTTGGATGGCGACCAAAATTAGAAATAGATGATATTGTAGAATCCGCGCTTAAAGATGCTGATTTGTGGGATGAAATAAAACATAAAATACACAAATCCGCGTTAGACCTTTCTGGTGGTCAACAGCAGCGACTTTGTATTGCCCGTGCTTTAGCAGTTAAGCCAAAAGTTTTGTTAATGGATGAGCCTTGTTTTGGTCTTGACCCTATAGCTAGTATGAAAGTAGAAAGTTTAATTCAGAGTTTACGTCTTCGTTCTGAATTAACGATGGTGATAGTCAGCCATAATTTACCTCAGATTAGTCGTATATCAGATTTCACTGCATTTTTTAAAGGCAATGAAAGTAGAATTGGTCAATTAGTTGAATTTGGTCTGACTAAGAAAATATTTAACAGCCCTCATGATTCTCGCACTCGTGAATATGTTTTAAGCAGACTTGGGTAATTTGTAATAGCCTGCAACGAGGTTAAGAATAAGGTGAGTAATTAGCCAGAATTGATATTATTAGTATTTCCAGAATATTTGTGGAAGGTAAATTTGGCTAAACAGCGATTAGATAATTTATTAGTAGAGTTAAACTTATGTAATTCTCGCACTTTAGCACAGAGGCTAATTCAGGCGGGGGAAGTGACTGTTAATGAGCAGGTAATTGATAAGCCGGGGACAGAGGTTGATGTTGCGGCTCAGATTAAAATTAAAGAGCGATCGCGCTTTGTTTCCCGTGGTGGTGAGAAACTGGCTAAAGGTTTAGAATTATTTGCCATCTCTGTAAATGGTCGTGTTTGCTTGGATGGGGGTATATCGACTGGTGGTTTTACTGATTGTTTACTCCAAGCTGGGGCAAAGCTAGTTTACGGTATCGATGTGGGTTACGGACAAACCGATTGGGGTTTACGAAACAATCCCCAGGTGATTTTGCGTGAACGTACTAATTTACGTCAATTGCAACCTGGGGATTTATATGGTGATGGGGATGCTATCCCCGATTTGGCGGTGGTGGATGTTTCTTTTATTTCTTTAACGAAGATTTTGCCAGCTTTATGGCAATTAACTCAACCCCCGCGAGAAGCAGTGCTATTGGTTAAGCCACAGTTTGAGGTGGGAAAATCGCGTGTGGGTAAAAAAGGCGTTGTTCGCGATCCCCACGACCAAGCTGACGCTATTTTTCAGGTGTGGCAAGCGGCTGATAAATTAGGCTGGAAGTATAAGGGCTTAACTTGGTCACCGATTACTGGCCCGGCGGGAAATATCGAATATCTCCTATGGTTAAACATGGAAAGCGAAACGCCACCACCAGATTTAAATGCGATTCAACAAGTTACTCAATTGGCTATGACTGATATCAAGTCTAGTTAAATATTTATCAAGAAATTGATAATGGCTAATTGGTAATTGTGTTTTACCAGTTAGCCGTTATGGGTATAAATGTTGGAAACCCTTACACCCTTACACCCGGTCTCAACAGAAAATCTGGTTGCGTAAGTCTTATTGATTAAACATCATAAATCAGACATTCCAAGGCTTCTGGATGGAGGTCGCAGAAACTTTCTAGAGAATTTTTACGTTTTTGTGCTTGCTGTTGATGAGACTTTTCAGCTTGTAATTCTTCCACAATATCCCAAGCTACGGCACAGTTGGGAGAACCATCACCGTTTTGTTCGCAAGTATTACGAGCTTCAGCGATCGCTGCGAGGATGGCTTTTTCTAAATTTGTAGTCCCGTTGTTGTCAGAGTTTGCGGCTGCTGGGGCTACATTGAAGGTCATTGTCATGGTTTTTCGCCTTTTTATGACTACGCTGTGACTGTTAACAGTTAACAGTTAACTGATTTCAGAGCAGATATTTCCAGTTTAGATAGGCTTTCCCAAGATTGTAGTGGTGAACACCGCCATTTTGTGAGCCAATCTTATTGGGAATTCCTCTCTTTTCATCTTGAATGGAAACAGGTATAAGTGCTGTGCTAACTGGACTATTAGCAAATAACTGCCATATCTTTTATGTTGCCTCTGAAAATCGGATTTGAACACGTTTATCAGAGGAATTTGATGGAAATTGACAATTTCTCAACAATAGTAATAATTAGGGCAATATTATTTATTTATTCTCAATATTTCATGCCTAATTCTTGTTGCAGCCGATACAGAATTGTATTTTGGTCAACTTGAGACAAGATTTCTGTAATCACGGTACTAGCGCCTAACTGCCCCCAAGTGCAGCCTTTTTCCAGATATACTTGGGCAGCTTTGCCAACAGAATAGGCTCCATAACCGGCAATTCCAGCTTGAGCGATCGCACTACCAGCAAAGGCAGTAACATTTGTCGGATTATCGCCACTACTTAAAGCCGCAGCACTTTTACCTAATCCTAATAAAAAGCTACTGCCCAATTCTCCCAGCAATAAGCCACCGGAACTGATGAAGATTGTTTTTAAAATTTTTCCGGCTTCATAGCTAGTTATAGGCAGACCATATAACCGCGCCAGAGAGCGAATTAAAGCCAAATCAGCCACGGTTCCGCCCAAGATATCCAAAAAGGCAATGGGATTTAGTCCTACAGCGAGGGCTTTGTATTTAGTAAATTGCCAGATGATATCTTCCGCCTCTTGTTGGCGGATGTCAATAGTTTTTTGGGCGATCGCTGCTTCTGCTTCCCGTGCTTGAATCAGGGCATTTAAAGCTAGGAGCGATCGGCCTTCCCGGTTGAGAATGTTTAAAATAGTCTGCTTGAGTTCGTCTACTTGGGGTGGTGGTGTTTCCCATTCATAACTCACCCGCCCATCAGGCCACTCAACTCGCACCTCCATCGGTGCAGGTTCCGCCGCCACCATAACAATTTCATCAGGTAACAAAGGCTTGGCTTGGGGGTTTCCTGCGCCTAGTTGTTGTAAATTTCGATAAATTGCCGCCTGGTCTGTATCTGGGTATAAGTCGATTTTGTTAAACACCAAAATTAGCGGTTTCTGTGCCTGCCGTAATTCCAAGAGTGCTTGATATTCAGTCCGGGTAATATCCCCAGACACCACAAATAAAATCAAATCAGCTTGACGCACCACATCCCGCGCCATTTGTGCGCGTGACTCGCCCTGAATTTCATCCAGTCCTGGGGTATCAATTAACTCTACTATCACCTTGCCCCCTGGCTGCCAGCGCACAGAACGCGGCCATTGAGTTACACCGTTGAGGGGGCCAGTTTGCAAAATTTTACTGCCCAATAAAGCATTTAACACCGCCGACTTACCGCGACTCACCAAACCAAAAGCGGCGATTCTAATCACATTCGAGTCCAGCTTGTTCAGTGTGGAGTTTAAAGCTTCAATTTCTGGTTTCACCAAACCTGCCAACTCTGGGTTAGATGATAAATGCCCCGATTTACGAAGATATCCATACCAAGACAGTGCTTGTCTCAAGCTGGCACGGGCGCGGTTTAGATGAGTTTCTTGGAGATTACGCACGGGGTTAGGATAAACAACAAGTTACATTTCTATTTTGATCTAATTCCGAGCCTGTCTGTATTGTTAGTCAACTTACAGTAAAGTGAGAGTTAGTCAGGTGATGAAAGTATTTATGGCAGATAATACACCTAAATTTTCACAAGCGATCGCCTAACCCTAGCGTTTACCTAGATTTATAGTCAACTTCTGTTATTTTGACTTCAAAGTGCAAATTAACTGGGCGCGATAATGCCCAATAGCACGATAACAGAAGTATGAAAGCGTGAATACAAAACTCCTCATCACTCCTCAAGAACTCACGTCTTTATTAGCACTAAAGTCATTTAAAACCGTCATTATCGATACACGCGCTCCAGAAGATTATGCAGTTGCTCACATTCCTGAATCTGTCAATATTCGAGATTTTTTCACTTATCTTTTAGAAGATTCTTCTCTTACCGGATTAAAGAACTTGCAAGAGTATTTTGCAAAAATTATGAGCAATTTAGGAATATCTGGAGGGGAGAGAATAATTGTCTATGAAGATGCGTTTAATAGAGGCTACGGACAATCTTGTCGAGCCGCTTTTTTACTCAAGTATTTGGGTTGTCCTCAAGTATCTGTTTTACACGGAGGATATCAAGCTTGGCTGGCGGCTGGTTTACCTACCACTGATGAAGTTCCGCAAGGGGATAGCAGTATCTTTAGATTACGTCCTCAAGCCGAGATGATAGTGACGACAAGTGAGATGTTAGAGGCACTGGATAATCCAGCCATTATAAAATTAGATGTGCGCGATCGCCAGGAATGGCAAGGACTGAGTTCTTCTCCCTACGGTACTGATTTTTGCCCCCGCAAAGGACGAATCCCTAACGCTATCTGGTTGGAATGGCATCTTTTCATGAAATCTGAGGCGGGAATCCCCATGTTCCGTTCCCCAGCAGAAATCTTAGACATTTGTCAATCTGTTGGTATTACTTCCGAGTCTACTGTGTATGTTTATTGCTTTAAAGGTTCTAGGGCTGCTAATACAATTATGGCTCTCTATGAAGTGGGAATTGCTGCTAGGAATTATTTTGGCTCTTGGAATGAGTGGTCGCGTGACTTTTCTTTACCTATTGATAGTCAAGTAATTGATTTGTAATAATTTATAATACAGATTTAATTAATGATTGCAGTATATCCTTGGGTGAAGACGCGATGGATCGCGTCTTCTACGGATGGTTTATTTGCCGCATTCTTTTTTCCCATTGGTATAACATTTTGGATTTTTGCAACAAGTCTATTACTTCGTGCAATTCCAGGGAATACTAGGGAGGTGTTATTTTCTCCCAGATATTTCTATGCGTCAATTATTTCAGTATCTACGTAATTGGGTGATATTTGGTCTATTGTGCCTAGTTTTAAGTTGGTCTTTGCCGGTACAAGCAGCCAGCCGCATCAGTCCCAAACTAGAAGAACAGGTTTTACAAATTCTCCGCGAACATCCAGACGTAATTATTGATTCTGTTCAAGTTTATCAGCAGCAACAACAAGAGCAAGTAAATCAAATACGGCAGGCATTTCTTCAAGATTTAAAAACTAATCCGCAAGCGGTAATTGGCGATTCTCCTACTACTAGCGCCACTCAATCAAAGGCGGTAGTCGTGGAATTTTCTGACTTTCAATGTCCTTACTGTGCGAAAGCCCATGACACATTGAAACAGTTACTAGCCAAGCATCCGGGTGAAATAACCTTAGTTTATAAACATCTACCTTTGATACCTATTCATAATGAAGCTATGCCAGCAGCCAAGGCGGCTTGGGCAGCCACTCAGCAAGGTAAGTTCTGGGAATATCACGATGCTTTGTTTACTAATCAAAAGCAACTTGGCGAAGCTTTATATTTAGATATTGCCAAAAAACTCAATCTGGATTTAGAAAAGTTTAACAGCGATCGCCTGCTTGCTGATGCCGCAATTAGTAAAGATATCCAAATAGCGCAAAAGTTAGCTATTGCTGGCACACCTTTCTTCATTATGAATAGTAAAACTTTCTCTGGTGGCATCGAGTTATCAGAAATAGAAAATAAATTGGCTGAGGCTAGTTAATTAGGGGTGTAGGGGTGTAGGGGTGTGAATAAAACTCTAGCAACACATCCTTGGGTGAAGACGCGATGAATCGCGTCTCTACAAATGGTTTATTTGTCGCATTCTTTTTTCAAATTGGTATTAGTCCCTCTTTTGTTACTACGGGGAGAGTATAATCAGGAAGAAAGCAGACAAAGCAA
>NZ_CAWUDJ010000006.1:0-212042 GCF_963920875.1 Anabaena sp. CCY 9910
ATCAAATTGTACCTAGCTAAATCAATTCATCCCCTTATTCAGCAACGCCGAATTTAAAATAACTCAAATACTCCCCTAATTCTTTTAATAAAGTAAATTAGCGATCGCTCTTTGAGAAAAACTTTCTGGTTGACTGAGAAATGTTCTGTTACCATGCGACTGCGAACCCAAGATGCTACGCAGGTCAAGATTTAAACGAATTCAGAGGTTAGTTCATGAACTTTCTATCGGACACCGTTGCTTTATCGCGGATGCAGTTTGCATTGACGGCGATTTTTCATATGCTATGGCCTGTTCTCACCACTGGGATGGGGATTTATCTGGTTATTGTTGAAGGAATGTGGTTAAAAACACGCCATCCTGATTACTACCACCATGCCCGTTTCTGGGCCAAGCTGTATGTGTTGAATTTCGGGATTGGTGTAGCATCTGGTTTACCAATGGAGTTTCAATTTGGTACGAACTGGGCCCCGTTTTCTGAAGCGGTGGGCGACTTTTTTGGCAGCATTTTAGGCTTTGAAGCTTCGATGGCATTTATGCTAGAAGCCGGATTTCTGGGTATTATGCTGTTTGGCTGGGAGCGAGTAAACCCAGTGATTCACTATTTTGCCACCATTATGGTTGCCTTTGGTGCAAACCTATCTACCTTCTGGATTTTAGCGGCAAACTCTTGGTTGCAGACCCCAGCCGGCGGGGAAATAGTAAATGGGAAATTTGTTGTTGATGACTACTTTCAGGCAATTTTAAATCCCTTCATGGTCAACAGTGTCTCCCATATGTTTTTAGGGACGCTGGAAACTTCTCTGTTTGTAATTGGGGGAATTAGCGCCTGGTATATTCTCAACAACCGTCATCAGGCTTTCTTTGCCCGATCGCTCAAAATTGTCTTAGCAACAGCGATCGCTGTCACCCCATTACAAATCTATGTCGGACACCTCAGCGCTGAACAGGTAGCTGACTATCAGCCTACAAAACTCGCAGCGATGGAAGCTAAGTGGGAAACCTCTCCAGCCGGACAGCCTGCGCCCTGGAGTGTAGTTGCATTACCCAATAATCAGACTGAGCAAAATGACTGGGAAATCTCAATTCCCAACGGCTTAGGCTACATTTTGGAATTCAAAAAAAATCTGTCTAAACCCGTTCTGGGACTGAAAGAGTGGAAACCTGAAGATCGCCCCCGGATGGTGGGGTTGATTTATTACTCCTTCCGCATCATGAGTGGTATCGGCTTTTTCTTGGCTGGCTTGATGGGTATCAGTGTGATTCAATGGTTGCGAGGGAAGCTTTCACCAGAAGCGATCGCCCAGCAAAAATGGCTACTGCGAATCTGGATTTTGGCGGCTCCACTAGGCTACATTGCTGTAGAATCAGGCTGGATTGTGCGCTGTGTCGGGCGACAACCTTGGGTAGTTTATGGGAAAATTCGCACAGCAGAGGGCGTTTCCCACCTACCCGCGACTGAGGTTTTAACATCCTTGCTCATTTTTGCCTTAATTTATACAGCCCTGTTTATTTGTGCCTTATTCTTTGGTAGTCGGATTATTCGTCAAGGCCCCAACCTAGAGCTGCCGGTTCCTGGTATTGACACCCAACCAGCTGTAGAAACTACTCCGGCTGAATTTGTTCCAGATCAACGTCCTGTCGAAGCACAGCAATAGGTAATTGTATGGAGAATTTAGAACACTTTTTAGCCCAAGTATGGTTTGTCATCTTGGCTCTGTTTTTGTTTCTCTACGTCATGTTAGACGGGTTTGATCTAGGCGTAGGTATCCTGTCCCTCACCAGTTCTAATGAGGAGCGACGGGACATTTTAATGACGAGTTTGGGTAACATTTGGGATGCCAATGAAACCTGGTTGGTGTTGATGGGGGGTGCGCTGTTTGGGGCATTTCCCCTGGCTTATGGCACCATTTTGAATGCTCTCTACATCCCCATTTTTGGCATGATATTTGGCTTGATTTTTCGGGCTGTGGCCTTTGAATTTCGAGAGCATTCGACAAACAAAGTATTTTGGAATATAGCCTTTGGAGTTGGGAGTTTCATGGCGGCGCTGTTTCAAGGATTTGCCTTGGGGAGCATTTTAGAAGGCATTAAGGTGGATGAATCAGGTCACTTTATCGGTAGTATGTGGGACTGGCTCGATTGGCGATCGCTCTTAGTTGCCTTGACATTGATTCAAGGTTATGTGTTGATTGGCTCCACCTATCTCATCTTAAAAACTGAGGGAGAACTGCAAACATCCCACTACCGCACAGCAAAAATCGCTGCTTGGACAACCCTGATAGGTGCAATTTTAATTACCATCGCCACCCCTGTTGTGTATGAAAATGCCAGGGCAAAGTTATTTCACCAACCAGAAGTGTATCTATTTTCACTCATTCCTGTGTTAGGTGTGCTGCTAATTGGGTTATTGATTCAAAGCCTGAACCGCAAAGCAGAAACTACTCCCCTAGTTTGGACAGTGCTGCTTTTTCTACTTACCTTTGTAGGTTTGGGATTAGTTGTTTTTCCCTATATCATCCCTCCAGGTATTACCATTTATCAAGCAGCCGCAGCACCTAGCGCGTTAGTGTTCATGATTATCTTCATTGGATTTCTGATTCCCATTATGTTGTTCTACAACATCTACAATTACATTGTGTTTCGCGGGAAAGTTATAGGTACACATTATGGAGAATAAGTGATACCAATTTAAGCAATAATTGTTGATTTTTGTCCAAATTCCCAGATGTTAGTTTCTTCCAACCATATTACCTGCACAATCTAATTAGAGCGCAAATATTAATAAATAAGGGATACAAAGAAATTTGTATCCCTTAACTTTAGAGTAGGTACGTATGCACCTCTATATTTTAATAGGAAATACTTGAAGCAAATATGCTTTTTAGCATCACCTGATAATGAATCTAATGTCAAAAGACCAACTGTCAAACTTATATAAAAGTTAAGGATAATAAATTTTATATGATTAAAGTGTGCCAATATCCTACTTCAGCCCAATAATTTCGGTTGCGATTACAAACTGGGTTAAAACAAGCCCGGATGCACAGACGGAAGCTGGTACACTAGGGCTAAATTATACTTTTTCTCAGACTGAATTAGATATTATTCCCCATAATGACTACTAATACCAATTCAATTAATGATGGCAACACATCATCGGGTGAAGACGCGATAAATCGCGTCTCTACAGTTGGTTTATTTGTCGCGTTCTTTTCTCTAATTGATATAACTACTTTGCCCCGAAATACTATATATAGATAGGCATTGTAGAATAGCATAATCCGTACAAAAAAGCCTATGAAGGTAATCATCAAAACTTGAGAATTAAAGCAAGAAGCTGCCTTAAAAAATGGGCAAGCCAGAAATAATTATACCAATTTGAAAAAAGAATGTGACAGATATACAGCCTCAAATGCTTGTTCTATCTTGATTCTTAATTTTGAATTTTGTAGGCTTGCCTTCCCGTAGGGTATTTTGAATTTTGAATTGGTATTAGTTGGGATCACTAAAAGCCGGGTTATGAATAAATATTTCATCAGTTAAACTTTTTAGGAAAGCTATCAGGTCATTTTTTTCAGTTTCAGTTAATTCAAAACCGCTAATAAATTCACTCTTGAAAGGATTTTTGCTTCCTACTCCGGCAAACTTTCCTGTATGAATCGTTCTCCCACCTGCTTTATAGTGGTCGATAACTGCTTCTAGAGTAGGGATACTACCATCGTGCATATAGGGAGCAGTCAGAGCAATATTTCGCATAGTTGGAGCTTTGAAACGTCCCATATCGGAGGGTTGGGTAGTAATTTCATAAACACCAGTATTATCTGGTGGGTAAGCTCCTTTGCCGTCAATATTATATAGCCCAGTATTGTGAAAAGCGATTTCCACAAAAGCCAGGCGATCGTGCATTACTGAATCGCTAAAATTAATGCCACCATGACAATGAAAACATTCCAGACGTTCGCTGTTGAATAACTTTTCCCCCCGTTGAGCAGCTTTTGAAATAGCATCAGAGTCGCCACCGAAGCGATAACGATCATAGGGAGAGTTAATAGAGATTAAAGTACGTTCAAAAGCTCCTAAAGCTTTAGTTAGATTACTCAAGCTAATTGCTTCCTGACTTTCTCCAAAGGCTATTGCAAACATCTGTCGATATTTGGAGTCATCCCGCAGCATTGTTAATATTTGTTGTTCCCTTCCTACCATGCCCATTTCTACTGGATGTTCTCCAAACATTGGTACTAAAGCTTGAGTTTCCAACTTTGTCATCAAAGGGTTAGCCCAAGTTAATACCGGGTTGTAGCCAATATTAGCGAGACTCATGGAGTTACGGGGGTGTTTTTCACCAGTTGCGCCCACCGCCACCGTTTTCCCATCAGTAAAAGCCAAGGACTGAATATGGCAAGACGCACAAGAGAATTCACCCGTGATTGATAACCGCTTCTCATAGAAAAGATGCCTTCCCAACTCTATTTTTGGTGAACTCATGGGGTTATCGGCTGGGACAATTGGCTTTGGCATCCAAGCTGGGAGATTCCAGTCATATTCTGAATTCGGTGATGTGCCAAGTGTTTTACTCAGCCCCATTGAGAGACAAAGTGACAACAGACAAATCACTGCTAGGGTAAACAAACGAGTTAATTTCATGTGGGAATGCGGAGCAAGTTAAAGGCTAGGAAGAAGCAGGGGAGGCATCTTACCCAATCCCTATCCATATTTTCCCATCACTCAACTCTAAAGAATTTCTGTTTAGAAGCAGGGCGATCGCCAAATGGTAAACCAAAATTAGTCATAATGCCCACACAATCGCCATCATCGGGAGATGACATACAACCTGGAGCGGTATTTGGTTGGTTGATGGTTAAATTTGTGTTGCTTAACAACGCTGCTAAGTCTGCAACCACGATATTTTTGTTGGTGTCAAATTTAGTTAAGACAACCTTCACGGTATTGGGATTTTTACAAGATGAGGGTTTTTGACTACCTGTTTGAGCTTGACAACCAGTGCTACCCAAATGGATGGGGAACCCCTGCGCTTGATGATTGGGTTCACCATGTTTCGCGCCTGGGCTAGTGTGACGATGCTTCTCTAAATCAATACGAGCAAATTTGTAACCAAATCGCCAATTCCACCAGAGGGAGGTTAAATTTAGGGGTGATGGGGCGATGACGGAATCCTCATGATTGAGATGGAAAGGGATACCCAGAGTAAATTGCAGTCCTTGATATTGTCCTTTAGGTAATGTACCTATCACTTGATTACGTGTTTCTACTGTGCCGTTACTACAAGCACCGGATTTGTTTTCAAAGTCTAGCAAGGCGACATTTTGGTATTGCCATTTCCTATCCTGGGTTAAGGTTAGGGGTACAGCTTTACCTTTAGCATCGATTAAAGCTATATCAGATACATAGAAGCGAAAATCAGAGAGGGTAAATTTTTTCGCTGGTTTACCTAAAGTGTAGGTTTTGCCACATTCAAAAGGCTGTTGACCAACTTTGCTATTAAATCTAATTGTGACTTCTTGAGTTTCAGTAGTAGAAGCTAAACTGATGGCATAATTCCCCAGAATTGCGGTGCAGGGAATTGTGACTAATGTCAATACCGCTAATTTCGCAGACAACTGCATCATTTCACCTATGCGTTTAACAGTGAACAGTGAACAGTAAACAGTTATCAGTTAAATCCTTGACGAAACACCACACCAATTGGTGAAAAGCTTTGGTAGCGGGCTAAATCCCCCACCATTCCCCTGATAACTGATCACTGATAACTGATTTAAGATATCTTCCAATTCTCAGTAATGGATGATCTGCTGTCAAACGACCAATTGTCAAAGTAGAGAAGCGTTGAACTCATTAATTTTGACAAGAAAGGCAGAGGACAGAAGGCAGAAGGAAAAAAATGCTTGTCGGGTTCAAGCCCCACCCCTTGTGGGTAGCTATCTTTAATTTTGAATTTTGAATTGGAGCGAAGCGATTTGACATCATTTGACAGGTTGTCTTTTGACTATGCTAGGGATGACCATGAAAATAAAGTTGTGTAGTTGATCGGCTGTTGTTTCTCTTCATTTCATGAACCGATTCATCTTGAGTTTTAGTATTGCTGTGACGTTTGCTTGTCTTGTTTTCGCTGCACCTGCACACTCATTATCTACAGTGGAAGAGCCAAATGCAGCAAGTGTATTTCTCCAGTCGGGAATAGAGAAATTGTTGCATGGTAATTACCAAGAAGCTATTGAAAATTTTAATGAGGCGATTGAGTTACGGAAGGATTTTGCGCCGGCTTATAGCGATCGCTGTTTAGCTTATCTAGAATTAGCAGCTTATCAAAGTGCGATCGCTGATTGCAATCAAGCTCTCAAATTAACTCCTGACAATGTGGAAGCACATCTTAATCGGGGACTAGCATACTACAGGCTAGGGGAATATAGACAAGCGATCGCTGACAATAACCAAGTTATTGTTCTCAAGCCTGATGATTTTAGAGCTTACTATAACCGAGGTATAGCCCAGGCAATGTTGGGGAATCATCAACAAGCTATCTCTGATTACAATCTAGCGTTAATCACTATTCCCCAAACATCTACGTTCCGCCTAGCAGATATCTACAACGACCGAGGATTGGCTTGGTTTGAGTTATCAAATTTGCCAAGTGCTATGGATGATTTCTCCAAGGCAATTCATCTCAATTCCCATGACTATAGAGCTTACTATAATCGTGGTTGTGCTTGCGGTAGAAGCAGCGATAACTCTTGTGCCATTAGAGATTTTACAGCATCACTTCAGCTTCAGCCTGACAATGCCCAAGCCTATCTGAATCGAGGTATAGCTAATCATCAACTGGGTCATGAACGAACAGCGATCGCAGACTTACAAAAAGCTGTAGAATACTTTGCCCAAGAGGGAGCAACTACAAACTATGAAAAAACTTTAAACCTACTGAAAAATTTACAACAACAACTCTCATCGCAGTTAGAAATTGCTCTCATCTAGAATGGTATTGAGAAGTGACAATAACACCAGCAAAGCGAAATCACAAGTTTCCTTGAAAATATAAATCAAGTTAAGTTTGACAAAATGTCGTTTGACATAAGTAGTAATTTTACTTATTCTCACGGTATTTACTTTGTGGTGTAATTTACCGTCAACGGTGTGAGGAATGAGGTGAAACAACATAGTTTATTCACTTATCTATGGCTAGCTTCTACCATATCAATTTTGAAAGCCACTGGAAACACCTTACTATAACGCTAGTTTGACCTACGGCAGTTATAACTTTATTCATCCTACCTAAGCAAGCAAGCTACAATCTACTAATTATTGGACTGATTCTCACACTTGTTATCTCAATCACGTTTTTGGCTGCTAGTTATTGCGATCGCATTTATTTTGTCCATCATGGCATAATCAAGGCAGTAGGAACGCCTCAAAACTTACTGCAACCTAGTTTAATTCGTGAGGTATTTGGTGTAGGTTCAACAGTGGAAATCGACCAAAGTAATGGTAAATTACACATCAGCTTTTTTTTAGATACGAAAATAGAGAGCAAGAGGAATTTTCTTACTTCTTGAATCTTGCTACTTTATCTATATTTTTTCATCAGGTAAGTCTGCTTGTCAATTGGGTTTGAGATGCGTTAACCCTAACAGTAGACATCGTTATAATATTATCGAAATAAAGTAATTTCACGGAAGAATATACTTAAAAAATATTTTAAGCTTGAGAAATAAAATTGTTTGTTACTTTCACGCAACCATGCTCAAATACTCAAATTTGCTGTTAGCAATCATAGGGATTTTCTGCATATTTAATCACTCAGAAATACAATCTACTCAAGCTCAAGCACCAGCCAAAGCTAAGCTAACTTACAAAGATAAATTTGATCGACATACCAGTTTTGTAGATGAAAACTGTGTACGTCCAGAACAGCGTAGATTCGAGGGTCTAGAATATGAACTGTGCCGGATGGAAGATATTCCCACCAGAGTTAGTATAGAAGGGCCAGAGGGGGAAAATGGACCAACGGCTTACTTCTATGGTGGCAAGCTATTTGCATTTAGAGATACTGGTAGTGGTCAAGCCTGGATGTTTCAAGACGGAAAATTAATTGCGGAAGTGGAAGTGGGCTTTGTTGCCCCAGAATACAATAAAATCACAACTCAATTTCCCCCTAAAATCCGTCAGGAATATACTACTCGATCAATAGAGTCTACCCGAAATATGCTGAAGGTTTTTGGCTCTAATTTTAATCTGTAAAAATAGTTCGTAAAAAGTTTTTAGTATTTAGAAAATGCAACGTAATGGTCTCGATTTTATCAACATCAAATAATTTCAATTGACAATCGATAAATTACGTAAGATTGACCATGTACAGGATACATGATTTTCTGATCTAGCTACCCAACGCTAGGAATACTCATTTTACATACCATCTCAAATATCAAAATTGTGGAGAAATGATGATACCAAAAACATATAGATTCATCGTACCAAGCTGCTTAGGAATTTCAACCATATTGGTGTTACTAAACACAGGTGTAAATCAAAAAGCGATCGCCAATACTTCCTCACAGAATATATCTCCGGTAATCGTTTCCCAGGCTCAAACAACGACCGACCCGTTGGTAGAACTGGGAATTACAAGGCAAGAACTCGAAAAAGCTCTTGCTGAATCCGATGAAGCGATTAAGCTCAATCCCAATGATGTGGATGCTTATTTAGGTCGGGCAATGATGCGTTATTTCTTAAAAGACTATGCAGGTGCAATTTCTGATTACGATCAAGCTATCAAACTCCGACCACGACCAAAGGACGTTTCTGTATATTCCAATAGCGGCAAAGCTCACGCTGAATTAGGCGACCACAAAAGTGCGATCGCAAAATATAACACAGCCCTCAAAATCGATCCAAATGGAGTTTTTAGTTTATTTATCTACAATGATAGGGGTCTTTCCTATCTGGCTTTAGGGGATACTAAAAGTGCGATCGCAGACTTTAATCAAGCAATTCAACTCGCTCCTGAATCCGCAGACTCCTACTATAATCGAGGTCTTGCTCAACGTCGTTTAGGTCAAAAGCAAGCCGCTATTGCTGATTTTCAAAAAGCAGCAAAATTCTATCAAGCAAATAACAAAACTGAGGAATATAAAAGGACTTTGAAGCAATTAGAAGAGCTTCAGTAAAGAACTGTCCACAACTATAGGACTTACGCACTGAACCAAAAAACCCTTCTGAGGGTGGTCAGTAGTCAATAGTCCACAGTCCAAAAACCTTGATTTCGACTATTGACTATGCCCAAGGAATTTACTTTTCCTACATATCTGCGGACTGATGCAGCCTTATTTCATGGCGGCGATCGCTCAATTCTTCCACACGCTACTTAATTGCCAATGATATTATATCTGCGTACTACTACAGTGGCAGCGCCAAAAAAGTAACATTTAAAACCATCACAGCCCAAACATCAGGCTATCAAGGTATTAAGCCTTGATTAAGCTGTTACGCATTTAAATTGTATATTCCACACTCAGGTTGTCAAAAGTCCACAGTCCAGAGTCCAAGCTAGCCTTTGACTCTGGACTCTTGACTATGGACAGCCCTGACGCAAGAATATTTGATTTAGGTGCGTATCACCTTATCGCTCTTTTGTGAACTTGGAAGCGATCGCCCCCCACATCACAATTATAAAATCTTCATTACGGAATCAATAGATAAAAATATTTTTTCTCTAACCCTGATTGAATAACCAAATGACAAACGAGGTTTTCCGGCTTTTGTTTCCTGTTAATCAAACATATAAGACTTGCTAATTTTATTTGCGAGATATTGTAAAATCTCTCACTTTGAAAATTATCATGATCAGTTATTATATGAGCGTATGCCTTAGTTCAGTCGCAGGGCAGGTTTAGTTGGAGTGAATGCCAGCAACAATCATTGCTGCACAACAACATTTACCCTCTGTAACTAAAAAAGACTATGCAATATTTGCTGAAGACTTTTTTATAGCTGAACTAGCCTCTCTTTGTTAAGAATTACGTGATCCCACATGACTATCTACGTTGGAAATCTCTCATACCGCGCCACCGAAGCAGACTTAAAAGCCGTATTTGCAGACTACGGCGAGGTCAAAAGAGTTGTATTACCTACAGACCGTGAAACCGGTCGGATGCGTGGTTTTGCTTTTGTTGAAATGAATGAAGATGCCCAAGAAGATGCAGCTATCACCGAATTAGATGGCGCAGAATGGATGGGTCGTCAACTGAGAGTCAATAAGGCTAAACCGCGAGAAGATGACCGACGAGGTAGTTGGGGTAAAAAACAAGATTATTAATCAAGAATAGCCACAAACAGAAGCAAAATTTATTCTGTTTGTCAACACACATAAGGCTGATCAGTTACAACGCTTTTAAATTACATACTGACTTGTATGGTTTGTTGACATTTGACGGTTATACCAATTCAATTAATCATTGCAACACATCATTGGGTGAAGACGCGATAAATCGCGTCTCTACGGATGGTTTATTTGTCGCATTCTTTTTTCAAATTGATATTAACTGTCAATAACCAACACGAAAAGATGTGCAAGTTAAAGCAAAGGTAGCTTATTCGCTGGAAATATCTCGCACAATGGAATAAAAATTCAATAATAAATCCGACTAGTGGTGATTTCCCCAAAAATTATCCTACTAGCCGGATTTTCTTTACCTCCGGGACTTCCGGGCAAAAAAATATCCAAAATTCAGGGTGCGCTACTTATGAGGAAATTTAGCTGTACCAAGAAATTATTCATACTGACGCACCCTACTAACCGTCAATTTGGCATAATTTATTTTTTGGTGTTCCCTTAAATGATCTACATCTAATGCAGAAGGGTTATAAGAATGAACCTTTCAATTAAAAGTAATTGATGCCCACCCTACAAAACTCGTCGTCATATTGATGCAATATGTTAACAGTCGTACTTAAGATGCCAATCGAGTAGATAACACAAAATAATAAGTACACTTACTCAGCCTTATGCTTCTACTTGCCGCAACTCTCCCCAGCTTAGCAAGCGTAAAATCTCGATTTCTTTAGTTTATCTAAAATCACATCTAGGTTATCAAATTACCTTTCTAAGATAGAAGCAGCAACTATGTGTTGCCACGCAAACTTGATCCAACTAACAGCAGTCACAAGAAAGTACATAACATGGCTAAAGCCTCAGAATCCTTGGATTTGTCTGTCAACGAGTCTACAGACAAAGCTCTAGACCGCGATTGTACAACCTTATCCCGTCACGTCCTCCAACAACTCCAAAGTTTTTCCGCAGATGCACAAGATTTAAGTGCGCTGATGAACCGGATTGCTTTAGCTGGTAAATTAGTTGCCCGTCGCCTTAGCCGCGCTGGTTTAATGGAAGGGGTTCTCGGATTTACTGGGGAGGTGAACGTACAAGGGGAATCCGTCAAAAAGATGGATGTCTATGCTAATGACGTGTTTATCTCCGTTTTTAAGCAAAGCGGCTTAGTTTGTCGTCTTGCATCTGAGGAAATGGATGAACCATACTATATTCCCGAAAATTGCCCCGTAGGTCGTTATACCTTACTGTACGACCCCATAGATGGTTCCTCAAACACAGATACCAATCTCAGTTTGGGTTCCATTTTCTCCATCCGTCAACAGGAAGGTGATGATAGTGATGGCCAGGCTAAAGACCTCCTCACCAATGGACGCAAACAAATTGCGGCGGGTTACATTTTATATGGGCCTAGCACGATGCTAGTTTATACAATGGGTAAGGGAGTTCACTCATTTACCCTTGACCCCAGTTTAGGAGAATTCATCCTCAGTGAGGAAAATATCCGCATTCCCGACCACGGCGCAGTTTACAGCGTGAATGAAGGTAACTTCTGGCAATGGGAAGAATCAATGCGGGAATATATCCGCTATGTTCACCGTACAGAAGGCTATACTGCTCGTTATAGTGGTGCGATGGTGAGCGATATCCATAGAATTTTGGTACAAGGCGGTGTGTTTCTCTACCCAGGGACAGTTCAAAACCCTGAAGGTAAATTACGGTTGTTGTATGAATCTGCTCCCCTAGCCTTTTTAATTCAACAAGCTGGTGGTCGGGCAACTACAGGATTAGTAGATATCTTAGATGTTGTACCGAAAAAACTACATCAACGTACACCTCTGATTATTGGCAGTAAAGAAGACGTAGCCAAGGTTGAATCATTTATTCAGAATGGTCATTAAGAGCCAGGGAGTAGGGAGCAGAGGAATAAATTTTTACTCATAACTCAGCACTCAGCACTTTCTCAGCTAAATGTGAGAGATTATCTCAGCTGGCCGATGTAATAAGTGATAGACAAAGCAAAAATGCAAAAGTAACCATCAATACTTTGATGTGTTATGTCGAAGTCACTTAAAACATCTTTTACGGGGTGAAACAAACTGTAGCTATGGCCACCAATCATTTATTGGAGATTAAAAATTACGGTCAAAGTATCTGGATGGATAACTTGAACCGTGACATTATTCAATCGGGTGAACTCAAAAATCTAGTTGAAAATCAAGGGATTTGTGGGATTACCTCTAATCCAGCGATTTTTGAAAAGGCGATCGCCGATAATGTCATTTATGATGCTGATATCGAAGCTGGTGTGCGTGTGGGATTACCCACATACAAAATTTACGAATCCCTAATTTTTGCAGATATCCGTAATGCCTGTGATATCTTACGCCCTGTATATGAAGCCTCGAATAAATTAGACGGTTATGTGAGTATCGAAGTACCACCGACCATTGCCCATGATACACAAGCGACAATTAACGAAGCACGCCGTTATTATCAAGAAATTGGGCGGGAAAATGTGATGATTAAAATCCCCGGTACTGAAGCCGGGTTACCAGCTGTAGAACAGGTAATAGCTGAGGGTATTAACGTTAACGTTACCCTGCTATTCTCGGTTCAAAGCTATATCAACACAGCTTGGGCATATATTCGGGGTTTAGAAAAACGCCTAGCTGAGGGTAAGGACATCAGCCAAATTGCTTCTGTTGCTAGCTTCTTCCTCAGTCGCATTGATAGCAACATTGACGGAAAAATTGATGCCAAACTAGCCCGTGGCGTTGATGATATTAGTTTAGAAGCAAAACTGGTGGCTGTAAAAGGTAAAGTAGCGATCGCTAATGCCAAGATTGCTTATCAAGAATACAAAAAAATTATTGAGAGCGATAGATGGGAAGCCCTAGCAGCCAAAGGGGCAAAAGTGCAAAGATTATTATGGGCAAGTACTAGCACCAAAGACCCCAACTACAGCGATGTCATGTATGTCGATGAGTTAATTGGCCCCGATACTGTCAACACCTTACCACCAGCAACCATTACCGCTTGTGCCGACCATTGCGAAGTCGCTAACCGTGTAGAAACAGGAGTTGCAGAAGCCTACCAATTGATCGAAAGCCTCAAAGACCCAGACATCAACATCGATATTAATGCCGTGATGGACGAATTGTTAATCGAAGGCATTAACAAATTTGTCCAGCCCTTCCAGTCCCTTATGAACTCTTTAGAGGGCAAAGTCAAGCTATTGTCACCAGTATAGGGACTGGGGATTAGGAAGAGGCCGGGGGCAGGGAGCCGGGAGCAGGGGAGAAAACATTTACCTGCTCCCAATCCCCAATCCCCAGTACCCAATCCCCAGTACCCAATCCCCAAACCTCCATCTAAAATCCCAAAACTGTTATGGTTAGTCTCCTAGAAAATCCCTTGCGCGTTGGTCTGCAACAACAAGGGATGCCCGAACCCCAAATTATAGTCATCTTTGGCGCTTCTGGTGATCTTACCTGGCGCAAACTCGTCCCCGCACTTTACAAATTGCGCCGGGAACGACGCATTCCCCCGGAAACTACCATTGTTGGCGTAGCCCGTCGGGAATGGAGCCACGAATACTTCCGCGAACAAATGCAAAAAGGCATGGAAGAGGCTCATAGCAGTGTCGAACTTGGAGAACTATGGCAAGATTTTTCTCAAGGTCTGTTCTACTGCCCTGGAGATATAGATAACCCGGAAAGTTATCAAAAACTCAAGAATTTGTTAAGCGAATTAGACGAGAAACGAGGTACACGGGGAAACCGGATGTTTTACCTCTCCGTCGCCCCTAACTTCTTCCCTGAAGCTATCAGACAATTAGGGGGAGCAGGAATGCTAGACGACCCCTACAAACATCGTCTAGTCATTGAAAAACCTTTTGGTCGAGATTTGGCATCAGCCCAAAGCCTCAATGCAGTTGTGCAGAAGTATTGCAAAGAAAACCAAGTCTACCGCATTGACCACTACTTGGGTAAAGAAACAGTTCAAAACTTGTTGGTATTCCGCTTCGCTAATGCCATTTTTGAACCCTTGTGGAATCGTCACTTTGTTGACCACGTACAAATTACCGTCGCAGAAACCGTAGGCGTGGAAGACCGGGCTGGTTATTACGAAAAAGCCGGCGCATTGCGGGATATGTTGCAGAACCACCTGATGCAGCTTTATTGCCTCACAGCAATGGAAGCACCAAACTCAATGGATGCTGATAGTATCCGTACAGAAAAAGTAAAAGTGTTACAAGCTACTCGTCTAGCTGATGTACACAACCTATCACGTTCAGCCATACGCGGACAATACAGTGCTGGCTGGATGAAAGGTCAACAAGTCCCTGGGTATCGGACAGAACCAGGAGTTGATCCCAATTCCTCCACACCTACTTATGTAGGTATGAAGTTTTTAGTTGACAACTGGCGTTGGCAAGGCGTTCCTTTTTACCTGCGTACTGGCAAACGGATGCCGAAAAAAGTCAGTGAGATTTCCATCCACTTCCGCGATGTACCTTCTCGGATGTTCCAATCTGCCGCGCAACAAAGAAACGCCAACATTTTAGCCATGCGGATTCAACCAAACGAAGGTATTTCCTTGCGTTTTGATGTGAAAATGCCAGGAGCCGAATTCCGCACCCGTTCCGTAGATATGGATTTCAGTTATGGTTCCTTTGGGATTGAAGCTACTTCCGACGCTTACGATCGCCTATTCTTAGATTGTATGATGGGCGACCAAACATTATTCACCAGAGCCGACGAAGTAGAAGCAGCTTGGCAGGTAGTCACCCCCGCCCTTTCTGTTTGGGACTTACCCACAGACCCAGCCACCATTCCCCAGTACGAAGCCGGAACCTGGGAACCAGCAGAAGCAGAATTTCTGATTAACCAAGATGGTCGTCGCTGGCGCAGACTTTAGGGATAGGGACTGGGGATTGGGGATTAGGGATTGGGGTCTGGAGAATAGGTATTGCTTATTGATTTTCCTATACCCCTACACCCTTACACCCCTACACCCTTACACCCCAAATTAAAACTGATCACAGACAATATCACAATTACTATGACTTCCCAAGCTCCTACCATTTTCTCACTCCAAGCCCCGAAGGACATTTCGCTGAACGAAATCGAAGCGGAACTTAATCAAATTTGGCAAAGCTACGGCATCACCGGCGAAGATGGCGCATTACCTGCGGCTACTCGTGCTACTACATTTACTCTAGTAGTATATGAACCAGAAGAAACCCAATATCTGTTGGCTTCTTTAGGATTCTACAACGGGCCAATTGATGGCATCTTAGGCCCACAGACAGAAACCGCACTACGACAAGTACAAATCAAGTACGCACTCCCAGAAACCGGCACAGCTACACCGGAAACCCTGGCTAAACTGCGAGAAGAATTTGTCAAACGCCAAGGCAATTCTGCTAATGGTGAGATTAATGGCAGTACTTCCTATAGTTACAGCAGCACCAGCCCCAGAATTGCTGATGAAATCGCCCTCCGTAATCCTTGCCGGATTATTGCCTTATTTCCCATTGTTGGCAAAGATGAAGGGGTAAAGGCTCAAGTTTCTGCCTACTGCCCAATTCAAAAACAATCTTCCAGTACACTCATCTGCTGTGAGTACATTACTCTCAGTGGTACACCAGCAGCATTGGAAAGAATTGGCGGGATGATTCCCGCATTGTTGATTGGTGGGTTGCCAAAATTCCTCTGGTGGAAGGCTACACCAGACCCCAACAACATTTTATTTAAACGCTTGGCAGCAGTTTGCAACAATGTGATTGTTGATTCTTGCAACTTCAACGAGCCAGAAAGCGATTTACTCAGCCTGCAAAAGTTAGTAGAAACAGGTGTACCTCTAGCCGATTTAAACTGGCGTAGGCTGGCTGCATGGCAAGAGTTGACAGCTGAAGCTTACGATTCTCCCGACCGTCGCGCCGCTTTGGGAGAAATTGACAGGGTGACAATTGATTACGAAAAAGGCAACCCGGCCCAAGCATTGTTATTTTTGGGATGGTTAGCCAGTCGTTTGGAATGGCAACCCATTTCCTATCAAAAGGATAGCGGAGACTATGATATTACTCGCATTCACTTTGTTAACCAAGACCAAAAGCGAGTAGAAGCTGAATTGGCAGGGGTTCCAGTTGCGGATGTGGGGGATATTGTGGGCGATTTAATTGCCTTGCGCCTCAGTTCAACCAATCCCCAAGCCAATTGCGGTACAGTCATCTGCTCAGAAACCGGCGGTTGTATGCGGATGGAAACCCACGGTGGCGCTCAAGCCGCAGGTTTATTTCAACAAGTGAGTTCCTTATCGGAACAAAAGGCAGAAGCTTTACTCAGTCAACAGGTACAACGCTGGGGACGTGAGTCACTGTTTGAAGAAAGTTTGGCTTTAATTGGGCAAGTATTTCAGTTAGGCATTAAGAATTAAGCCTGACTAAAAACAAGGAAGATTTCAACACTCTACATCTAGAGTTTGTATGGCTTAATTAAACCCCGGTTTCTTCAAAAAAACCGGGGTTTTGAGTTGAAAATTTATTTGCGTGTAAACACTAAATACTGTCAGTAGAAACGCCCTTTTTCTTAAGCCAAAAAGCATCATATATTCACTTCTGTTTTACCTAATAAAAACGGATGAAAATTAAAATGGCTCATGAAAGGGTTAATTTGTGGTAACTCAATAGATTCTTGACGCAATATCAAAAATTCAAGAGATATTTATGACCTTAACTATCAAAAAGTTATTAGTTGGTGCAACAGCAGCAGCAAGCATGACTGCAATTACTACCACTCCATCTTTCGCTGGCAATCTCGCTAGACCTACTGATATTCAATTCACTACCAACGGTGTTAATAACACGGATGCAAATAAACCTAATATCAATACCTGGACTTATGGTGCTGCACAATCTGATAACACTGGTATTGGTGGTGTGAACCGAAGAGTTTTAAATGATTTTACAAATAAAGGCAACACCAATAAAGCGATCGCTGCTTTGACAGATAACGATAGTGCTACCAACGTCGAACTATTTACAGATGGTGAAGTGGTCAAAGACCATGTGGGCTTCACTGCTAATTTGGGCAAGAATACTCTCAAGGTAGAAAGTGTCACCAAAGATGATTGGGCTGACGGTACATTAGCAACAGCGTGGTTAAAAGGCTTTGGCAATGCTTATGGTGGATTAATGTCCCGCATTCCCACAACTGCTAACTCTAATCTGCTCCAAGATTTTAATAATAACTTTGATTCTTTAGTTACTGCTCTCAAAACTACAGGCTTTAACTCGGCTGGCGATGCGAATATCGGGGATATTACTTTAAATCAAAAAACTGGTGAGTTGAAAGTTGATTTGGTTGGACACTTGGATGTATCGGGAAGATATGTAGATACCCGAAGAACTGTTAACAATCGTAATAACTCAAATTATCTACAATCATCACCTGATCGAGTTCGTAACTCTACAGGAAACGCAATCTTTGACGCGATGTTGTTTAATTTAGCCAAAACAGCATTTCTTACAAATACACCATTTCAAATCAGTGAAATTGCCAAAATCACTTTTAATGATAAGGTAGATTATGCCTTTGGCTTTAGTGCGATTGATTCTGGGGCAATTGCAGGCGATCGCAATAAGACCAATGATAAAACATCCCACACTGGTATCTATTCTTGGAGCCAAACTTACGCAGTTGTACCCGAACCTTCTGGATTATTTGGGTTATTTACTGTTGGTAGTTTAATAATTGCTTCACGAAGCAAGTTGAGGAAAAATCCATAGGTTTTAGAATTTAAGTTTCTACTATAGCTGGGGACTGGGTGAAAAGTCTTTTTGTGTCTAGGTTGTATCATCTATTGATGTCATAACACTATTGGCGACAGATGTAACCCGAAGAATTTGATTTTGTCAACTTCTCACACACTGAATTAAATGAACCCCGGTTTTATGAATAAAACCGGGGTTTTAAATTTAAGCTGGGTTGTTAAAAATCATCATCAGTATTCCTCATGAGTTTGGGGTCGGGAGCAAAAGCTAACCATAGGGGAAATTGTAGTAATGCCAAACTAATTTGCTCCTCGGAATCATCAATGAGAATCAAAGGTAACTGATTTGCTTTCACGAAACGGTCTGCCTTTTGAGCTAAAGCATCTGGCGCTTCAAATAAGACAACACCTCTATCTGGGCCAAAATCTGGGCGACCGATGCCGAGACAGTCTTGTAAACCTCGCCGCCATTCACCTAGACGTTCTGGCGTATTAGCTAAAACTAGAGTACGGACGCGATCGCCATATAATTTATGTAATATCGAAATTGCTGCCGAAGCAATCAAAATATTCTGCAAACGGCTACCCATCGTCCGCAAAGCACCCCGTCCCCCTTGGTTGAAAAACCAATTGGCGACTCGTTCGGCGTGGACTGGTTCAAAGGTGCGTCGCAGTTGCCAAGCCGGGCCGTAATAATCAGGTTTGTTACGATACTGGTCAATTAAGCGGCGAATTTGTTTGGTCGTGTCTTGAAACTGCTGTTGAGCAAACTGTGGTGTCCCTGCTTGAGGTTCGGCAGGTTTAGTTTCTTTGACTGGTGCTTTTTCTCTTTCAACAACTGCTGGGACTAATTGCAGTTGTTCGGCTGAAGCTGCCAAATCTTGTAAACTACCTGCTAGATAGTCTTTAAAACCTTGTACCCGAATTGCCAAGTCTTGAGATGCACCTGCAAAAGTAGTTCGCATCTCATTGCGGATGCGCTCTTGGCGGCGTTCTAGCTGTTCTACAGAAATTTGCAGTGCTTGCTTGCGCTGTTCTAGTTGTGCCAACGACTCTTGGACAATTCTTCCCAATGCGGTTTGAGTTTCGCTTACTTGCCCTTGCAGGATTTTGTAAGCAGCTTGCAGATTAGCTATTTCTTCTGTGAGTGCAGCTTCAGTACGTTGCAGTTCCGCAATGCGTTGTTCTGCTTCTGTGTATAAGGGATTATTTGGTAATTTTGAACCCAATAATGTAGTTTCTGTTTCTAACTGCTGAACCAAATCATCCGTTGATTCCGCCGTTAAATTGTCTGTAGAATTTGCCAATTCTTCATTAGAGACTGATAGCGGCTCAACCAAAGGAGTTTGCCCTTCGATGTCCAGAACTGACTCTTCAGATGAGTTTTCTGGATTTTCCAGCTTAGGGTTTTCTTGTTGTATTTGCTCCAACCACTCATCAATCGGTTCTGGAGTTTGAGATTCGTCAGGGTTCATAAACTACAGTGCAATTCCTAAGATGCAAATAATATAGCTTTCAAAAATATACTGTTGAGTTGCCCGAAAATTTCTAATTTCCCAGTTTAACTTGAAATTGGGACGGTTGAAGGTTGACAGTTGACCGTTGACTGTACGAGTAAAAATTCTTACTCCTGCCCCTTATCTTACCCAACTGCCATATCTTTCTAAATACGGGGACAACGCTCTTCTAAACAAGCTTTGAGGGTTTTGGGGTCAAATAAAATCGGCAAAAAGTGAATGCTGTTAATTTCTTTAAAGTAAAACAATATGGGAAATCTATCCCAAAAAATTCTCCAGTTTTGCCATTCTCGGAAGGGAAAGCGACGAATTAGTTTCTCACCTCTGTAGAGGTCAAAGTCCGTGGCGGTAAACTGCACACGCAAGCTGACTGTTTGGAATAAAAGAAATAAACCCAAAAAGGCAAACACAATTCCCACCCAAGGTTGTACCAACAGTAGTGGAATAGCCGAAATTACCAACACTACAGGGATATTGTAACTAGGTTTAAGTTCCACCGTTGCTGTGGAGTTAGGTGCAGTTGAACTGGTCACAGTTTCTCATCCTGGTTTAGTAGACACTTCTCTTATTTTAGGAGTTTAGTCAATAGTCATTGGTCATTAGGGGAGACGTTGTGTACATCTGTACATAAGTTTTCCCCCTGCCCACGCCCTATCCTTATAACCCTTGCTGGAATGCACCACCAGTTCCTTGAAACATTACCCAGGACAAGAAAAAGTTGCTCACGAAGATAATTAATAAGGCCGTAACAACAGCAGTTGTAGTTGATTGTCCTACTCCTTTAGCTCCGCCTGTGGTTGTCAAACCCCAACTACAGCCAATAATAGCGATTAACACACCAAAGCAACACGCCTTAATCATGGCGCTACAAATATCCCAGACTTCCAGCAGGTTACGGGCGGAATCTAAAAATACTGTGTCGGAGATTCCATACATATTTGTGGCGATGATTAGTCCCCCCAAAATTCCTGTGACTAAGGACAAGAGGGTTAAAATTGGCAGCATGAGAAAACAAGCCAGCAGACGGGGTATGACTAAATAGTCAATTGGGTCAGTTTTTAACATCAACATGGCATCGATTTGTTCTGTTACCCGCATTGTGCCAATTTCTGCGGCAAAGGCAGAACCCACACGTCCTGCTAATATCACGGCTGTGAGTACTGGTGATAATTCCCGCGTCAATGCTACTGCTAATACTCCGCCGACAAGATTACCTGCGCCAAAATTAATGAACTCCCGTGCTACCTGAATGGTAAACACTGCGCCTACGAAAACTGCTGTTAATAGGGCAATAAATAACGAATCTGGCCCTACGGCTGCCATTTGTTCTCTGGTGTTGCGCCAGTGGATTTTACCCCTCAAGAGGTGAACTATAGCTTGTCCACCCAGAAATATTGCCGCCAGCAATCGCTGACTCCATGTTCCTAAGCTGGATTTGGATGTGGTCATTAGTTATTAGTCATTTCCATCATTGGAGACGTTACACTACAACGTCTGTACATAGTCCATAGTCAACAGTCAATAGTCCATAGTCAACAGTTATCTTGTGGGAAATATTAACTTTGCTTAATGATTTTCTCAGGAAATATAGCTTTGCATGAACACGTTACACATCGCTATACATGGATATTTTGCAGTATAAACTCTATTTAATCAGGCTTTTTCCGCTTTTTATCTTGTTTTACGGTCTTACGCACTGGTGTAACAAGTAACTAATTAATTTAATGAAAACTTAAGATTTTTGACAACTTGTCTGTTGGGAAGCGATCGCACGTATTGTAGAAAGAGGACACATAGTTGCTCGGCTATTGTTCACTTTAGTCTCGGAGTTTGTCTGAAATGACTATTTTTACAAATTTTCTCCGTTCTCTGGTGCTGACGATTATTTTTAGCTTTGTCGCTCCCTTATGTTTAATCGGTGGTGTGCTACTTTTTCTATCTTTAGGTGGCTATGTTCCCCTTGTGGGAGGCTTAACTACGGCGATCGCTGACGGAATCTTTAATTTCCTGATCATTTTCGGTAGTGGCTCTGCTCTACACGGGATTTTAGTTATTGGTCTGACTTGTAGTTTTGTTGGCGCACTGTTCGATACTTACGTTTACTACCGATATCAAATTTTAAGGTTAGATTCCTAAGTCATCAAAACTCAATACTGATAGTTTCCAGGTTATGAAGGTGAATTTAACTGTTACTTCCACACCTACTAGAAATATTGTAAATTTTAAATTTAACAAATATTAATAATAAATTATTTAATAGCTAAACTGAATAGTAACGTTTCAATTCAGGAATGTACAAGCGAAATCAAGCAAGCTTATCCTGATAGCAAAGAAACTGTAACTCATCTCCACCGCAACATCGGATGATTTACGGCGCTTCTGACTCAGGTGAAATACACTTCTTCATGAAAGAGAGTCGATATTAGAGTGTTCTTGATCAACAAAAACTACTATCTTAATGAATAATTAAATGCTGAACAATTAGGCTTAGAGATATTTCAATCTTGGTTGCTCTAATTTAATCTGCATAAAGGTACAGATTTCAGATGAGATTAATTAAGTATCAATAATCTAAGTAGAATTTATAGGTTTTTTAACTGGAATTATGAGACTGACTGTGACTGAAATCTAAACCCTGTGGAATTAACAATAGCAAAGAAACAAGCACACAAAACTTAAAAAATTCATTAAAATTCGTAAGGGTCTCATGGCTGCTTGTTTTTTTGACAAATCAGAGTTAGGACATCTGACCACTAGACAATTTATATTTAGATCATTACGAGGTTTCTATTTGCTCATGGTTTGGCCTTTTAAGTCAAAGTTTCGTAAACAAATCGCTCGCATTGAAATCACAGGTGCGATCGCCAGTGGGACGCGCAAAAGAGTGCTAGAAGCTTTAAAAACTGTTGAAGAAAAAAAGTTTCCCGCATTACTGCTACGCATTGACAGCCCCGGCGGTACAGTCGGAGACTCCCAAGAAATATACAGCGCCTTAAAGCGGTTACGGGAAAAAATCAAAATTGTTGCTAGTTTTGGTAATATCTCTGCTTCTGGTGGTGTTTACATCGGGATGGGAGCAGAACACATCATGGCTAACCCTGGAACAATCACAGGTAGCATCGGTGTAATTTTGCGTGGAAACAACCTAGAACGCTTGTTAGACAAAGTTGGTGTATCTTTCAAGGTAATTAAATCTGGGCCTTACAAAGATATCTTGTCATTTGACCGCGAACTAACTGAACCAGAACAAGACATATTGCAGGAGTTGATTGACACAAGTTACCAGCAGTTTGTCCAAACAGTAGCCGAGGGTAGGTCTTTAGCCGTAGAGAAAGTTAAAAGTTTTGCTGATGGACGGATTTTTACTGGACAGCAAGCTTTAGAATTAGGAGTAGTAGACCGCTTGGGAACCGAAGAAGAAGCCCGTCGCTGGACAGCAGAATTAGTCGGTCTTGATCCTGAGAAGACACCTTGCTATACCCTAGAAGAACGAAAACCCCTATTAAGTAGAGTTTTACCAGGGAGCCGTAAGGGTTACTCAAGGCTAGCTGCAAGTATAGATTGGCTAGAGTTTGAAATGTCTACCAGTGGTTTACCACTGTGGTTATATAGACCTTAAATTGTCGATAGTCAGTAGTCATTGGTCAGTGGCAAAAGTAAGAAGTGACAACTGACAACTGACCCTTCGGGTACTCTCCGAGAACCCCTCCGGGGAACGCCAGTTGCACCCTTACGGGAAGGCTTACGCCAACATGGGAGAAACCCCCTACGTACCCGTCACTGGCTCACAACTGAAAACTAACAACTAACAACTGAACTAATGAAGGAGGACTGTGGCGTGGAGTGGCGATTGCGTGCAATTCGTGGAGCAACAACCGTTTCGGACAATACTGTGGAAGCAATTCGAGAGGCGGTGAGTGAACTGCTAGACGAACTAGAAAGGCGAAATCAACTCCAGCCACAAGACATGATTAGTGTGACATTCTCTGTAACCCGTGATTTGGATGCGACTTTTCCAGCAGCGATCGCTAGACCCCGGCCGGGTTGGGATAATGTAGCTATGTTAGATGTACAGCAAATGCACGTTGAAGGTAGTTTACAGCGCTGTATCCGTTTCTTAATCCACGCTTATCTACCTACCTCTACTCCCATTAATCACATTTATTTGCGCGAAGCTCGGAAACTGCGCCCTGACTGGAGTTTACCCCAGGCGCTACAAGCACCGCAGCAAATAGTAGAGTCAAGAGTTTAATTGAAATGATGAGAAAACCTGGCTCGCGCCCAATTAAGTTAAACTCCTGGGCGCAGAATTTTCTCAGCCATTTGGGGGAACCATCGTTGTAGGAAAAACAGTAGTTTGGTTTTACCGATTCGCATTTCATAGCGATCGCTTATGAAATCATGCCAAAATTCATTTACTAGTGCATCAGGAGAAATTTTCCCTTTACCCCGTCCTTGAGTCATGGGTGTATCAACTAAGGGCGCGATAATTTCAAATACTTTAATAGATGTGGTTTCGAGTTGCCAGCGCAAAGCTTTAGTGGCAATATGTATCCCTGCTTTACTACCACAGTAGACAGGCGCGCTTTCTTTGGGAACTAATCCTAAGCCAGAGGAAACATTGATGATTGCGGCTTCAGGCTTGTTCAACAGATGGGGTAACATCAGTTTAATCAATTGCAATGGCGCAATTAAATTAGTGCGTAATTCTGCCTCGATTAACTCTGGCATGATTTCTGGATTCACAAATTCGTAGTTATATTGAATGCCAGCATTGTTGATCAGGATATTCACATTTGGGTAACGATTGACTAGCTTTTGCAAGACATTTAAATCCTGTAAATCAGCAACTTCAGTGAGAATTTCCGGCCATAATGCCTTTACACCAGCTAATTTTTCAGCATTCCGTCCAGTGATTATCACTGTATTTTGCGCTTGCAGAAATTTGTGTGCTAGTGCCAAACCAATTCCTGATGCACCTCCAGTAATTAAAACTGTGTTACCCTGGGTTGAAATTTGAGATTTCTTCTTGTAAGCCGGATGTAATACTTTTTTCACCATTGCCAGTTTAGTAAGTGCATTTCAGAACATCTTCTTTAGATGTAATCTGAAGCAATGGTGAAGTCATTAACTTATGTTAATCAGGGTGGAAATTTTTCCGAATTCGGCTAAGAGAAACAGGTGAAATACCTAGATAAGAGGCAATGTGATACTGCTTGACTCTATGATCTAGATGAGGATATTCCGCCAGAAACTTTTGGTATCTGGTCGTGGCATCATCTAGAAGTAACTCTGCTTCGCGTTTTTCTTTTTTAAGATACAATGCTTCTAAAAATTTATGCTTAATTGTCTGCCAACATGAATGTCCTGCACATAATTGGGTGAACTTGTCATAGTCGGCAACTAATAATAATGAGTCTTCTAAAGCTTCAATAGAAAATTGAGCAGGCTGTTTTAAAATCAGCGCACTGTAGGCAGCAACAAAATGTTTTTCTGGGCAAAATGATTTTATGAATTCTGTACCCGATGAATTTACGTAGTAGAGACGTAAGATTCCGGAAATAACGAATCCAATTTGCCAGGGTATGTCACCCGCCTGAATGAAAAACTCTCCAGCAGTTAAAGGTAGTGGGTAAAAAGTTTGGTTTAACTTTTGAATTTCATCTGCTGGAATCTCTGCGAAGTTTTGCAGAACAGTATTGAGTTGAAGATAGGCGGGGGTGGACATACAAAGTGGCGATCGCGCTATGCCTCTAGATTATTACTTGAAATTTTTTCTTCTTTGTGATGGTGAAATCTGATCCCTAAAAAGATGTCATACACAAATTCAAAAAAGTCTTTTTTCTGCAACAATCCTGATGTTTGATAACAGCCTTTCTCATCTAACAGTGGCTTCATTACATAATAAGCTGGCTGATAGTTATACCAGGGAATGGAAGGCCATAAATGATGAATTAGGTGGTAGTTCTGCCCCATAATTAAGATGTTGAGTAACTTTCCAGGGTAGACGCGGGCATTTTTCCAGCGATCGCGTTCCACAAAAGGACGATGGGGCAGATAATCAAAAAATAGTCCTAGAGCTATACCAACTATAAATGCGGGGATAAACCAAAAATTGAGAATGTAACCCAGGAAATGGTATTGAACGGAAATGTAAACAATTGTAATGACAATTAAGCGACTGATGAACCACTCCAGCAGTTCATATTTGCGCCACAGCTTCCTTTGAAAGAAAAATACCTCATGGTACAAAAACCGCACAGCAATTAACCACAGTGGCCCACCTGTAGAGACGTAATGATCAGGATCATCTTTGGGGTGGTTAACATGGGCGTGATGCTGCAAATGTACCCGTGTAAAGACTGGAAAAGCAAAAGCTAATATCAAAGCACTGCCATGACCTAACATGGCATTAATTATCCGATTCCGGTGGGCAGATTGATGACAAGCATCGTGAATAACTGTCCCGGCACAATGTAAAGCTAAGGTATTTGTGCTGAAGCATAGCCAATGAGGCCATTGCCAAAGCCAATAACCAAAGTTCGACAAAACTAACATAGCCACCGATGCCGAAAATAAAAGCATCGTGGGGTTAAAATCACCAGGAGGCGCTAAAAATTCCTTTGGTGGGATTTTTGGTAACTGCTGTGCCTCCAATGAGAGCATTTGTATCTCCTTTGTGATCAAACATTACAAATATACGACAAATATTAGAGGATAATAAACTTTTGTAATGTTTTGTATAGGGAGATTTATCAAAAACCTATGCTGATAAGCAGATGAATAGCGCTATGATTCCAGACAAGACCCAAGTATTTTGGGATTTACCCATGAACACAAGAAATCAATGGTTGAGGTAAGGGGTGCAGAAGAGTAGTTTACCAAAACCCTTACAGCCATTTTCCATGAAAATTCTTGCTGTGTAGAACTTGTCTTTGCTGATCAATAGGGTGTGCTATCCGTATCACGAATAATTTTGATGTAAGAAACCTCCTCCACGGGAGGATGGAACCCAGATTAGTGTACGATATCTAGTCTATCTCACAGTTCCATAACATCTCCCATAGTTTGAGTCACGGATATAACAGTGACTGAAAACTAAATGCCCCTTAATTTACTATGACTCACTAGATAGCTCCCTAGAATCAGCCCCTATGCAATTAAGAGATTCTGTACGCCGGACAAAAATCGTCGCTACAATTGGCCCTGCCACTAGTAGCCCCGAAATGCTGAAAGCCATCATTGAAGCGGGTGCAACAACGCTGCGACTCAATTTTTCCCACGGTTCCCACGCCGACCATCAGCGTAGTATTCGCCTAATTCGGCAAACCGCTTTTGAACTAAATCAGCCAGTGGCAATTCTCCAAGATTTGCAAGGGCCAAAAATTCGCTTAGGAAAATTTGAAAACGGGTCTATAGTTTTAGCTAAAGGCGATCGCTTCACTTTAACAAATCGTCCAGTTGTCGGTACCCAAGAAATTAGCTGTGTCACCTACGATTATTTGGCTGATGAAGTCCCTGTAGGCGCAAAAATCCTCCTTGATGATGGCCGTGTAGAAATGGTGGTGGAGGATATCAACCGCGACAAAGGGGATTTACATTGTCGGGTGACTGTAGCAGGTAAGTTATCTAATAACAAAGGTGTTAACTTTCCTGGCGTTTATCTCTCAATTAAAGCTATGACCGACAAAGATCGTGAGGATCTGATGTTTGGTCTAGACCAGGGTGTTGATTGGGTAGCACTTTCCTTTGTCCGTAATCCCCAAGACATCATTGAAATTAAAGAACTAATTTCCAGCACTGGTAAACAAGTGCCAGTAGTTGCCAAAATAGAAAAACACGAAGCGATCGAACAAATGGAAGCAGTTCTCGCTTTATGTGATGGCGTAATGGTGGCTAGAGGCGATTTAGGTGTAGAACTACCAGCAGAAGATGTCCCCGTACTACAAAAGCGCTTAATTGCCACAGCAAACCGCTTGGGGATTCCCATCATCACCGCTACTCAAATGTTAGATAGCATGGTGAGCAATCCCCGCCCCACCCGCGCGGAAGTGTCCGACGTAGCCAATGCCATTCTTGATGGTACAGATGCGGTAATGCTCTCCAATGAAACGGCTGTGGGTAGCTACCCAGTGGAAGCAGTGGCGACAATGGCAAGAATCGCCGAACGCATCGAGCAGGAAGAAGCTATGGCTAGTAAATTACGCCAAATGCGAGACAACCGCCGTTCTATCCCCAACGCCATCAGCCAAGCTGTAGGTCAAATTGCTGAACAGTTGGGAGCAGCCGCAATTATGACCCTGACCCAAACAGGGGCGACTGCACGCAACGTTTCCAAATTCCGCCCCCAAACACCAATCTTAGCGGTAACACCCCACGTTAACGTAGCTCGTCAGCTACAGATGGTGTGGGGCGTAAAACCTTTGTTGGTCTTAGAATTACCTTCCACTGGTCAAACATTCCAAGCCGCCATTAACGTCGCCCAAGAGCATAGTTTACTGTTTGAAGGCGATTTAGTCGTGATGACAGCCGGGACACTCCAAGGGGTATCTGGTTCAACGGACTTGATTAAAGTTGAAGTGGTGACAGCAGTTCTAGGTCAGGGAATTGGTCTAGGACAGGGTTTGGTAAGCGGTTGTGCTAGGGTTGCTCACACCGGTATGGATGTGGGGAACTTTAACTCCGGTGATATTTTGGTTGCACCCCGCACAGGCGCAGATTTTGTCGAGGCGATTCGCAAAGCAGGCGGGATTATTACAGAAGATGAAAGTTTAACTAGTCATGCGGCGGTGATTGGTTTACGCCTGGGTGTACCAGTAATTGTAGGTGTGAAGAAAGCCACGCAAGTTATTCGTGATGGAGCAATTTTGACTCTGGATTTGCAACGAGGTTTAGTTTATTCCGGGGCTGTTGGAACTCCTTAATTCACCATCTTTGGATATGGGTGTAGGGGTGTAAATGTCAATGTTTAAAACCTTTACACCCTTATACCAACTCTCTATGAAGTTGCGCCAAATATAATGATGTAGAGACGTTTCATGAAACGTCTCTACAGTAAAGAATAAAGTGCATCTATGGCTACGCCAGACAAGCTACATCAAGAAACAGTATTACACCCATTCTTAACAAAAAACCTGGGTGCTTAAGCCCTAATAGCTACATCATTAGCAACTTGAATTATAGGAATTATATTTGATTTTTGAAAATATTTAAGTATCTGTAGGGTGGGCAATGCCCACCGTATCATGGTTTTGGTGGGCATTGCCCACCCTACGTATATTTCAGAAATCAAATACTAGCCCTATATATAGATTTTTCCTCAGTTCACAAACCTCTCAACTATTTTACGTAATGCTGTTTACAGCATTTTCATAGGCTAATGATTTATTAGTAAATTAAGCCTTTGTGGAAGAGAATGCGGAGAGTATTTTGAATAAAAATGTCATCAGTCTTATTAGTTTTATCGTTGCTATCATTTTCAGTGTTGGAGCTATAATTTTGATTCAATCACTGAATATACCTGCATTTATAACTCTCAGCGTTTCTGTATTAAGTAGTTGTTTTTTGATAATTTTTATTTTTATACATAATCTCATATCTCAATGGAAATAATCTGGCACTTTTTTAGCCTTGCCACGCCACCACTTAATATTTACTAATAGCCAAAATTAGGAGTATTATTTGACTCTTGAATAATGACTTGCGATTGCTGAGTGTTGACGTTTGCACGTCCTCTAGCAATTTGTTGTTGGGAAAACATTTCTCGTAAGACCATTGCTGGGTCTACATAATTATTGGCGTATTTCAATCCCCAGTGCAGGTGCGGCCCTGTGGTGCGTCCGGTCATCCCGACTCTACCTATCCTTGCTCCGGTGGGTATGGTTTGACCTTCCCAAATTTGAATCCCACCTGGGCGGTCAATCAAAAAGCGGCGACCATTTGCGGTGTCTACATAACCTTCCATGTGGCAATAAGTATGTTCCCATTGGCCTGACTTAATGACTATATGTGTACCACAGGCTGTGCGATCGCCGACTTTAATCACTGTACCAGCCCACCAATTGCGAATATAACTACCTTGGGGCACAGCAATATCTAAGCCACTATGAAATTCCCAACCATCTCCACCAGTCGCAGAACGGCGATAGCCAAAAGCGGAAGTGTAAGCTTTAAAGTTCTCCACTGGGAAGGAAGCTGATAACCAACCACTGTTTCTGGCTGTTTTGTTTAATCTTGTCTCTCTCGCTATAACAACTTCTGCCTTAGGGAATAAAGCTATAAAGCTAAAGATATTTAACCCTAATGCTAATAGTGTGGCTCCAGAAAATACTAATCTCTCTTGCCTATTAATCATTTTTATTCCTCAAAGCACTCAATATGTTTGTATCTAATTACCGTGAAGTTCTTGTAAATAAATTGGGAAAAATAATCAAAAATTTTAAATTAATCACATTGTCAAAATATGGTTTTTATGGTTATTGAGAATTGATATTTAAGTATGTACTTAAGTATTACTACTGCTTCAGTCAAACAGCTTACGACATAAAGCTTTAGCCTGTCAAATTTATCTTAAGCGCCACCATCAAGGAGGGTTATTAGCAATCAAATAACCATATGATTAGGATAAATGTCTAGATTATAGAGAAAGATTATGGTTGTACTTACGTATGTATTTAATGAGCCTGAAACTTGTAGCGAAATAAACAATTAATTCTGATGATAATTTTCAACTCAGTATTCCTAGACATGAGTTAATTCAGAGAATTCCGTCAATCGAATGACGACTCACCTCAAAAGATAGTTGCCAAGTATTCAAAATATTGTTAGCGTTTATGCTTAAAATTGCTGAATATGTCGATTGACATTAGCTTAAGTGTCGATCCGACCACTTGCAGGACTCCTCAAGCCATGCTGACTGAAATTTTACCTTTTCGTTTTGAGTTGAACACAATTGCGATCGCCGGCGCTAGTCTGTGGTCTTTGGCGCTATATCTAGGTTTTTCCCCGTTGAGTGAATGGGTAATCGAGCAACTTAACCGTTGGTTTAACTTTGCCGAGCGATCGCTGTATACTAGCCAAACAGAATTTGAAAAAACTCGCAAAGCCAGAGAAGCTCAAAATTCCTTTTATGCCTCACTTTTCAGCATTGTGCCATTTCTGGTAATTGGCGCTTTATGCAATTGGGGAGTGGAAATTAGCTTAGGACGTAGTTGGGCTATTAGTATAGGTATCCTTGCTTGTATGGGTTGTGGGATCTACGAACTAGGACGACGTGACGGACAATCTTCGGATTAATAAAGTGAATTCGTGAAACCTTAGCCATGATGAGAGAACAGAGTTTCTCTCTCATCATGGCTACCAAATCCAAAGTTTACCAAGATTGTTCCAGAACTTTTTTCAACGGAGATTTAATATCATAAGAGCGTGCCTTGTCTCTCACCATTACTTCAATCACTGCATAAGCTAAATCGTGGAAAAATGCTTTAGAAGAGCCTATTTCACCAAAAGCACCCCATTTAAAAGAAATCTCCCCAGAGCCAAATAAGTTGCTAATATCACTTTCTTGCAGCTTTAATTTTGCACCATCTGCGACACTATCAGCGTACTCTTCATTTATACCAACTCTAACTACATCTAACGATGACGCAAGAGTATTGTTGAGTTGACGCTCTAATTCAGTGGAGATACTAACCTTTAATACTAACTTGCCAGAGTGGTTGGGTTCAAAAATAGCGCCTAAGCAGCCATACAAAAATCTAGCGCCTAAAGGTGCTAATATTTCCATCATTACTGATCTTTGAGAAAACAAACCAATTTTTGTGTTATCCAGTATTGTTTCTACCCTTTCATCCACTACAGGATAGAAAATAGGTCGATAATCACCAGGAAAGTAAAAGGGTTCATCCTGCCAAATACGTGCTTTTCCATTTAGGCCTAAATCAAGCGCTTTCATAGTTAATCAATTCCCCAAGCTTTTCGCCAATTTCTATTGAAATCATCAGGATAAGCTTTAATTACTTCAGGATGATACAAGCTGTAGGGTGAAACACCATAATATTTTATTGCCATAGGATGAGCCGTATACCAATCATAGCCTTCTTCCATGAGTGCCGCTTCTTTGAGTTCATGAAAATAAAAACTAGCATCAGCCCCAGAAATTTTATGTGAGCTATTGAAAGCGTTCTGAAGCCTCTCAATCATTTTTTGGTTTGGTAAGAAATAATCAAACTTACTTACGTGTTTCCTAATGATTTCCAACTTTTCAAGCTCTACATCATATTCTTGGTCAGTTAAGTTTCCTAGAAAATTTGCATCAGGATTTGCAGACAAAAATTGACTCGCTTTTACCTAAATACATGACAATCTTTTCAGTATAGACATAAAGTATTACCCTGAAAAATTCAAAAACTGTCTATCTCTTCTTTTACCAAGTTTGCTAACTTCTGGGCTGCTCCGCTTTCACCGCGAACAAGGCGGAGTTTACCTTGCATCTGTGCCAATTTTTCTGGATGATTTAGCCAATCTAAAACCATTTCCCCAACTTCTTGCGGCTGGAGTTTACCTACAAGTTCTGGGACTATTTCTTCCTGCGCCCAAATATTTGGCCATGCTAATAAACCTTTGCGTCTAAGAAATAGCCAGTTAATCATCTTGGCAAAGGTCGAACCCACACCTGGTAAATTTGCTAATAATCCTGGTAAACCGTCCCAAGAACGCATCGCATCAAGTTGCTGTGTAGGGAGCAAAACTATCATGGGTACGCCTAAAGCCCCTAACTCAGCTGTATTAGCTCCCACTGTGGTTAAGCAGAGACTACAGTTAGATAGTAATTCATAAGCAGGATTTTCTTGCCATAACTCTACATCTAAGCCATTATCTGTTTTTAAAATAGAGCGCTGGTGATTGTTATCTGAGGAAATCAAGGAAGCGCCAGAAAAGTTAAAGGTTTTTAAAAATGGGTTTTTTTGGGAATCGGCAAAACTAGCCAAGGTTTCTAAATCCAAAGTCGGGGCGACGGGAATCACAAACTTTGTTTGGGGCATTTTGCTGTGGATATACTCACTAATACTCAGCATTAATGGGATGCCTTGGGTTAATTTTGCTGCTTTTGACCCTGGTAAAATGCCTATGATTGGGGAGTGGGGAGTGGGGAGTGGGGAGCTGGGGAGTTGGGAGTTTGCTTCTAGCATTAAATCGCCGACAACGGTGAATTTATGGGCGTATTTAGGGGATGCTTTGGCTGCAACTATGGGTTTCATGACTCCGAAACGGTCAATTAAATTATGCCAACGGGCTTCCCATTCGGCGTAAACGACTGTGCGATAGTTCAGTTTTTTGCCGATGACTACAGGAAAAAACTGGTCACCTCCCAGGAAAATAACTACGCCTTTGCTTCGCCAATCCCAATTGTCAACAGTTTTCCCCCAGAGCAAAAATTGCCAAAAATGCTCTGCTGATTGTACCCGGTCTACTTCTGGATAAGAAAGTGCGATCGCAGCTTCTTTGCCACTAGCATTAGGACATGGTGACAAAATTACAGAAATCCTGACTTGAACACGGTCATCACCAAGTTTTTCACGTAAAGCTTTAACTACAGGACGTACCCAGGTTGTTACCTCACCAGGCCCATTGGAAAGAATAAGAATATCTACTGGATTCATAAGTTAATAGTTAAAATCACACCAAACATCTCAAAATTTATCGATATCTATCCTTACTTTTTCACCAACTTTGGCAACAATTAAAATCAATTGAAAAATCTCTAGAAGCTGCTAACTAATTACTTAAAATGTCTCAAATTATAACGTTTTTGGTATGCGGCAATATAATCCACATTTCGTTGCTCTAGTCTTGTCAGCAATTTTATAGGAAATTCTTTAGGTGAATATATGGGGTTATACCAAGGTTGATTATTAAAGTAATCTTGTAAACCTGGATTATCAAAACGGCGACCGTGACGAGCAAACACAGTATTACGCATAATATCTAGAGTGTAACCATCTTTACCATCTAAATCTGCATCGGTCACAGTCTGTTGGGAAAGCCACAAATAGTTATTGTTATTGATGTTTACATCTATTGGCGCAGATGTGATAGAGGGGACGGGTGAAGGGTCAACCTGTTGTTGAGGGGATGGGACAATAGTTTGCGTAGTAACTGGCGATTGGGTAACTTCAGGAGTTGCGTTACTTACTGGCGTTTCTGTTATTGAATTGACTGGAGATGTGTTGTTATTTTCGGCTACAGGTTGGGGTGTCCTGGTAAATGCTAGTCCGACAATTACCGATGCACCGATTAAGCCGCCTGCAATCAAACTACCAAAGAGAATACCTTTTTGATTATTACCTGTAACATTTGCTGGGGGTGCTACGGAAACGGTCGGCTGTGGTGGTGCAGATACTACTGGTGGTGGTGCAAAATACGGTTGTGTAGGGGGAATGGGACTACTGATACTTTGTAAATTATCTAACATGGCTCTAGCGGTGGCATAGCGATCGCGTGGATGGTAGGCGATCGCTTTATCCAGTACACTAGCTAAAACCGGATTAATCTGACTGGCGTACTGTCGCCACATAATTTCCCCAGTCTGGGAGTCTATATCTAATGTTTGTGGCTGTCTCCCCGTTAATAAATAAATGGCTGTGAGACCTAAACTATACAAATCGCTAGAATAAACTGGTCTTCCGGCTGCTTGTTCACTGGGCATATATCCGGGTGTACCAATGACAATAGAACTGGTAGGATTACCTTGGGAATTGACGACTGTTCCCATTGATTCCCGTACAGCACCAAAATCAATCAGTACAGGTTTACCGTCACGATGACGCAGAATAATGTTATCTGGTTTGATATCACGATGGACAATGTGTTTAGAATGGACATATTCCAAAACGGGTAACAAATTTACCAAAAGTTCTTGAATCGCACCTTCAGTAAATAACCCTTGTTGTTGCAGCCTGGCTGTCAGTGTATCCCCTTCAACCCATTCCTGCACTAAATAAAATTGCCCATCGGCGGAAAAATAAGCATATAATGCCGGAATTTGTTCGGTTGCACCACCTAATTCCTCTAAAATTGCTGCTTCCCTTTGGAACCTTTCCTGTACTAGCTGGTAAATCTGAGGATTGTTTTGAATCGGTCGTAATTGTTTGACCACACACCGCCGCTTAGAAGGCATATAGGTATCTTCAGCTAGATAGGTTTCACCAAACCCCCCAGCACCCAACGTGCGGATAACTTGATAGCGATCGTTTAACAGCTGTATGGTCATGGCATACTTCAGAGACTAGCTAGTCTAATATAGGCGTTGTCAGTTGTCATTTGTCCATAGTCAAAAGTTATTTTCTCCTACTTACCTTGTTTCCAGGCAAGTTTTATTTTAAATCTAGTAAACCTTCTTCTTTTAATTTAGGATTAAAACGCAATTGCGTTTTTAACCCACGTAATTCTAAAGATGCTAAAATTTCTGTCTCTACTCGTCGAGCTACATTTTTAATAATTTTCATTTGTGTGAGTTCGTCATTAGTGGGTTTGTGATAATTCGCCTGTTCTTCCTCTGTCATGAATTTTTTCACATCTACAGGCTGTGTCCATATTTCTTTCTGTTCTCCATTCCCTACAGGCGTAGTCCCGTTTTCAGCTATCCAAGCTTTTTCAATATTTTCTAAAACAGTCCGACTGGGACGTTCAATCGTTTGAATTTTCACCCAGTAGCAATGTTGCATCTGACGGACTAAATGCTGTCTCAAACTTAAATAAACGTCACGAGAATATCCCACAAACTGCAATGTTTTCTCCTGGTCAAAGATTGCATATACTCCTATTTTTTCTTGATAATTTTCCGGTAATTGCCCATTTTCATCAATATAGGGAATATATTCGAGGTTGACTAAATTAGGAATATTAATTTCGGTTGTCATAAATTTGTTAGGTTAATTTTTTTTAAACCCAGGATATTTCTACAGGGGTACTCGATCAACTTATCATGACCTGCGATCGCCTCTTATGGCCATCGTTAAAAGACAGGGAAGCAGAGGGAAAAACAACCTAATTACCCATTACCAACCTTAAAACCTCCCATTCCCCTGAATAATGTGCTTGAGGGTAGTCAAAGTTTCTAGGCTGATGAACCCCCGGCGATGACCTTTTTGATTGGACATCCCTAAAAACACCGAATCACCCCGTGAAGGGTTACGGGAGAAGCGTGGGGATGTGTTGATATAGGTGGAGGCGCTATTAACTCCTAAGGCGAATTGGCGGCTTTCTTGATAGGACTCAGTGGCGATGGAGTCAGCATGACCGCTACTGTATTGATTGATCCAGGCGATCGCTCCGTCCAAACTATCTACCAGTTTAAATGCTACTGTCTTAGTTAAATAAGCGTTGCCCCATTCGTTATCTTTTGCTAACTGCAATTGGGGAAAGGCTTCTACTAGTTCTCCGTCGCCTTTGATCTCAAACCCCTTCTCTTTCAGGCTATTCCACAAAACAGCTAAAGATGAAGGCATAGCTTGACGATGAATTAAGACTTTCTCGATAGCGTTGACGGGGTCTGGTTCACTTTCGTGGCTATCGAGAATCATCCACCGTACCATGTCTAAGCTGCTATTTAACGACCAGTAGAGGTAACAGTTACCCATTGCTGACTTTAACACTGGGCAAGTTGCCTGGCGTACTACTTGCTGCACTAAGCTAGAACGTCCGTAGGGAATTACCAAGTTGATATATTGGTCTTGGGTGATTAAATCCCGCAGGGAACCGCCATGTTCTGTAGTGACAAGTTCTATACAGCCTGATGGTAGTCCGACTTCGACGATCGCGTGTTGTAATGCTTCCACGATCGCCGCATTAGAATGACTAGCTTCTGTGCTACCCTTGAGGATAATACTATTGCCAGTTTTAATACACAAACCTGCGGCGATCGCTCCTAAATCGGGAAACGCTTCATAAATAAATCCAATTACTCCCAAAGGCATTAACTGAGAATAACTCTGAGAATCTTCTGGCTGATAGTCGGCGTTTCTTACCCGGCGTAATGGGTCTGATATTTCTCCCAACCTTTGCAGAATTTCTACTGTAATCTCTAACCTGGTGGGAGTTAATTTCAACCAGTCTAAAATCAGTTCTGGCACTGCCATTTCTCGACTAGCTTCTAGATCCAAGGTATTGGCTTCTAAAATGTCGTCAAATGCGTTTTCTAGCGCCTGTGCCATTGCCAAAACAGCGCGACTACGATCTATTCCCTTAGTAGTACCTAACTTCAGGGACGCTTGAAAAGCGCGTTTGGCGCTTTTCATAGGTTCGGGACAATCATCTAAAGCTGCAACGGTCATTGAGTTATCGTCTGTAAGTAAGCCAGACCATGAGTGCTGGCAAAATAGCCAACAATACTGCCACCATTGCCCAAGCGATGATACTAGAACCATTGGCCAGTCGCAGTGCTAATGGTAGCCATATAATCACTAGCACGAAAATAATGCCCAATGCTATAGGTAAATAGCTTTCTCGCAATTTTGGGTGGACAACTTGCCAACTATTCCCTGTCCAACGCCAAGCACGTTTGTAGGGATAGGTGGTGGAAAGCTGTTCTAATACATGGCCATTATCTTCTACAACAAAGATTTGCTGACAGCGATCGCAACCAAATGCCTCTGTCAGTGTAATCGGTACTAACCGCCCTCGGCGACGGCAAGGACACGGGTATTCGGTATTGAAATCGATTTTTTCGGGTTTTTTAGATTGCACAAGCGTTTTCAGCAATTTAAAATTCAAAATTTAAAATTAATCACCCCACACATAACAAGTGATCAGGATTGTATGAGTGTGGGTATTAAAACCACGTTAACTTCTTGTTTAAAATTTCTGCATTTTCCTATCTAAAATTAGGACTTACGCACCCAGATTGTCTGTTGAGACTGGGTGTGAGGGGGTAAGGGTGTAGGGGTGTAATTGATTAGACATTGATAGTGCAGGCATAAAGGGTACATTTTAAGCTTACGTGGCGAACTCCCTGAAAACAATCCATTGAACTTATGCTTAACTGATGGGTTCTGCTTTTCCTGGGGAATGCTCCGCGAATGGCGATCGCTATCCTTTGTTTGAAGATAGACGGAATCACTCATTCATTTCATTCCTTGCCATCATCTCTCAAATAGAGGATTATCCTGTGAGTAAAAAGCTCCGACTGTCTTTTTTGAGCTATGGACGCAGAACCACAAGAGGCGATGGCCAGAAAAATATCTTCAGTTTCCCTAACTCTCCCTCGAAGTTTTCGGGCTAATTATGCACCTGATAATAAGACTATCCACCTAGCTGGTAACTAGTGTAGTATAACCCCTATAAAAGAGTAGTTGACTTACACACTAATGATTGTAGGCGTAACCAAACTATGGTTTTTGAGTTTTCAAAATACTTTTATGTTTCTTCAAAAGCGGGTAACGCGATTCGAACGCGCGACATTCACCTTGGCAAGGTGACGCTCTACCACTGAGCTATACCCGCAAACTTCACTATATCTAAATATGCCAGATTAATTTTTATTTGTCAACTGTTTAAACTTATAAATTTTGCTAGCTGAGGGCTGGAGACAAATTAATAGGACTTACGCACCGAGGTTGTCTGTTGAGACTGGGTGTAGGGGTATAGGGGTATAAGGGTGTAGGGGTTTTAAATTGACAGCCCTACACTCTTGTCCAAACCCTTGATTTTTTGTTTTCATCCGTAAGTCCTAATCAATTCACAATGTGCGAATTTCTGGCTCAGCACTCAGCACTGTTTTACACTTCTTCAGACTCTGCGGTCAATTTACCGATGGTGGCATTGGGAAAAGCGGCTGGTAAGGATTGGGTTTGGGTGTAAGAATCTGTAACGTTAGAACGCAATTGGCGCATAAGGCTAGCCATTTCTAGTGCATTCATGGCATAGTCCCAACCATGATTAGCTTTAATACCTGCTCTTTCTAAAGCTTGCTGCATGGTATCCACTGTCAAAATCCCAAAAATCACAGGTACCCCTGTCTGGAAACTAGCAGCCGCAATCCCTTTAGATACCTCTGCGGAGACATAATCAAAATGGGGAGTTTGTCCGCGAATCACAGCACCAAGACAGATGATTGCATCATAACGATGGGTGAGAGCTAGTTGACGAGCAACAAGAGGTACTTCAAAACTTCCAGGAACCCAAACATAATCCACTTGATTCCCGTGGGGATCGGGATCTACACCGTGGCGTTTTAAGCAATCTTGACATCCTGCTAGTAATTTTGTGGTTACAAGGTCATTGAACCGACCAATCACTATCGCTAAACGCAAAGGTTCTGTTTGAGTAAAAGTTCCCTCGAAAACTGCCATAACTCTACCTGGAATCGAATATACTTCTTGTCAATATACATTTCTTCTCTAAATATTGAAGAGCAGGAGAACACAATTTAGGTAGGGGAAACAAGAAAAAATGGGTAATTTTTCTTGGATCTTGTACCTGTGTTGGTGGCTCTCCTGCCCCTGTAGTGTCGATATTATTTATTTTGGCTAAGACAAAGTACTTGTCTAGACCACAAAAAAGTTTAACAATCCGACTAAAAGCACCAAGGCAATCCAAACACCAGAACCAAGCCAAAGGAGCTTTTTAGATTCAACCCAGCTTTGTGGTGTGGCATAAGCAACAGGCACGCCCACAACTAGGACAAAAGACACCAACACAAGTGATATCAACGCAAATTGGAATATTATGGTCATTTTGACTTCTCCCAAGACAGCGAAATACTAAAGAAAGTACTAAAAATAGAATATCGTAACTGGCGACACCGACAGTTTTTCCTTAATTGTAAGCTACCAGAAATTGGGTCACTATGGTCATTAGTCCACAGTCAATGCTTTCGGGGTGTGATTAAACCAACAGGACTTACGCACAGAGGTTATTTGCTCAGAAGGGGTGTAAGGGTATGAGGGTGTAAGGGTTTTGAACACCTATACCCCTATACCCCTATACCCTCGCCCAAACCATTGATTCCTCGTATCACTGCGTAAGTCCTAACCAAATCTGTATGTAGCCTAATGCCCAATCATTGCTGTCAAGCATTATCAATCAACTTCGTCCAACAGAAAGGAAAGAATAATGAGCGTAGATCAAATGGCGCACTATCAACGTAAACTTGCGTATGAGATGGACTCATGGGATCTTTACATTGCGCTAAACGAAGGGCAGGCAATAACCATCGTTGATGGTCGTTCAGAGGCTGCCTTTGCGGATGAACATATTCCGGGAGCGCTGAACCTTCCACACAAAGAAATCTGTTTCAATTCGACCCAGATGCTGGATAAATCACAGCTTTACGTTTGCTATTGCGATGGCATTGGCTGCAACGCCTCGACTAAAACAGCACTCAAGTTACTGACCTTGGGCTTTGACGTACGCGAACTGATTGGTGGCCTTGATTGGTGGAAACGTGATGGTTACGCCACTGATGGCAAGAAAGCGCAGATCGGTACCAAAATAAATTGTGGCTGCTAAACATATTAGTAGGGTGCGTCAGATATCAAGAATCTTTTTATTGAAAGCATTTGAGCCGTCTGACGCACCCTACACGACTAAAATTATTGCCGTAGAAGCAGTTGCTTATCAGTAGAGATGGGTTTTCTGATAATTCTTTAACTGCAAACATATTATTGGAGGCGATCGCGCAGTACAAGAAGTCAGTAGCATCTGTTTTCGTCCTTTAATAATTAACCTTAGTCTCTCTCCTCATTCCCTTTCTTAGCCTGATTTAGCTGGACGAGTGCAAATAGTACAGAAGGGGTAGTTTTGGAGGCAAAGTTAATGTAACTAGGGTCTTCAATTGCCTTAACAACCGGACAAATTCCGATAAAAGCGCATACGAAAATAGACAAAGTTGTTCTTTTTCTTTGTTGATTCATTGTTAATATTCTCTAAAGTTCAAAACACTGGTACCTCGTTCGTCAATTAATGATCATGCGAGGATACCTTTCCTAAGTAATTTGGCATTCATTCTTAGGCATAAACAAAGATTAATACCCCAATCCGTAAATTCTGCATTTTTTCAAAAAAATGTGCGGCAAAGTATAGACACATAACAAAGAAAGAAATATCGACTATCAATTGGACGCTTTCCGTAGAATCCCCGGTGATTTTCCGTTGCATCCCCGGTGATTTTCCGTCCGATTACCGCTAAGTAGCCGTCTAGCCATCGGGTGTAACTTAATTACTTCTACCCATACTTATCTTTTAATTGTTAAAATTAATACTTTTAACCCCGGAATCAATTTAACACTCCTGCTTATTATCAGTAAACCATCAGTGGATACATTAGGCATTTTTCCCATAACCTGCTTACCTTCTTTGAGAACAGCAAGAGTTTTGTTATCAGTGGGGTTGGTAGTAAGATACAGTTCAAATTGAGTCATAAACCTTATTGCATAGGAACACTATTTACTTATCTAATCCACTACACTCAAACCAAGTTCAAAGTATCTGTAGGGTGGGCATTGCCCACTCTACGTAATTTAATTGGCATGAAAGCACCATTACGATCGCTAGTCTTGAACTAACAGCAGCGTTTAGTGGCGAAACTAATGAAGTACCATTAACTAAAGCATCTGCTCATAGTGCTGTGTGAGAGTATGTCAGATATTCCTCCAGAAAACCTCATAGCATAGAAAGTGGAGCCGCCAAAAGTTAAACATGGATTTAATTCTTTGCCACACTACAGCCGATTTTGATACCTTGGGCGCAGCCGTAGGGTTAACTTGCTTACTACCCGGAAGTAAGATTGTGTTGACTGGGGGCGCGCATCCACCTGTGCGGGATTTTTTGGCGCTACATCGGGATGAGTATCCTTTAATTGAAAGACGTTCGGTAAACCCTGAGAAAATTCGATCGCTCACTATAGTAGATGCCCAACAACGCGATCGCCTGGGTAAGCCTGCTGAGTGGTTAGATTTACCTCAAGTTCAGAAAATTACGGTTTACGACCATCACACGGGACAAACATCAGATATCCCTGCAACTCAGTTTCATGTCGCCTCGGTGGGTGCAACTACAACCCTGATTGCGGAGGAATTACAACGGCAGCAAATCACGCTCAATCCTGCCCAAGCAACGGTGATGGCTTTGGGTATTCATGTAGATACGGGTTCCCTTACCTACGACCAATCAACGTCAAGGGATGCTTTGGCTTTAGCTTGGTTGATGACGCAGGGCGCTAGTTTACCTGTAATTGCTAATTACCGTGACCCTGGTTTATCTCCCCAATTGCAGCGACTATTAACGGAAGCGCTGGAAAAATTAGAATATCTTTGCTTACGTGGTTATACTATTGCTTGGGTAACTTTAACAACAGATGGTTATGTCCCTGGGTTATCAAGTCTAGCGTCGCAGCTCATAGAGTTAACAGAAATTGATGCTTTGCTGTTGGCAAATGCACACCCATCAAATAAAGATGATTCCCGTTTCACAGTAATTGGGCGATCGCAAATTCCCGGTCTGCATCTAGACCAATTATTTCAACCCTTGGGCGGTGGTGGTCATTCCCAAGCAGCATCACTCAATTTACGTGGCGTTGATAGCCAAGATATTCTCCAACAACTCCTCCAAGGTATCAAAGCGGCTATTCCTCATCCCCCCACAGCCAGGGACTTGATGTCTTCCCCTGTCCGCACAATTCGCCCAGAAACTACAATTGCGGAAGCACAGCGCATTTTATTACGCTACGGACACTCTGGTTTATCTGTGGTTAATCCTCAAGGGCAATTGGTGGGGATTATTTCCCGCCGTGATTTGGATATCGCCCTACATCACGGTTTTAGTCATGCGCCAGTGAAAGGTTACATGACCACTGATTTAAAAACCATCACTCCAGATACAACGTTGCCACAAATTGAGTCGCTGATGGTGACCTATGATATCGGTCGCTTGCCAGTATTGGCAAATGAGCAGTTAGTGGGTATCGTCACTCGTACAGATGTTCTACGGGAACTGCATCAAAATATTGCTGTCGGTGGTAGTGGGGCTTTAAGCCAGTTCCGAGATACGGGTGCTGAGTTTAAAACTTCCCTCAGTCATGAATTGCGATCGCGTCTTACTCCCCAACTCTGGCAATTACTCACCACTGCTTCCCAAGCTGCCGAGGAAAGGGGTTGGCATTTGTATTTGGTTGGTGGTGCGGTGCGGGACTTGCTGTTGGCAGAAGCAGCCGCAGGCACTCTCATGATTACAGATATAGATTTGGTAGTTGATGGCTTCCACAAATCAGCCGATGTGGGTGCAGGGGTGGAACTAGCAAAGGCACTGCAAGAAATTTATCCCGCCGCCCGTTTAGAAATCCACGGTGCTTTTCAAACGGCTGCTTTGTTGTGGCACAAAGACCCAGAATTAGATTCTTTGTGGGTAGATATTGCCACCGCCAGGACTGAATTTTATCCTTACCCCGCCGCCAACCCAGAAGTTGAAGCCAGTTCCATTCGCCAAGACTTATATCGCCGTGACTTTACTATCAACGCCCTCGCCCTACGCCTCACCTCTCCCCGCACTGGTGATTTACTCAATTTCTTTGGCGGTTTATTAGATTTAAAAGCCAAGCAAATCCGTGTCCTGCACGCCAATAGCTTTATCGAAGACCCCACCCGGATTTATCGCGGTGTGCGCTTTGCGGTGCGTTTTGGATTTGCCATTGAACCACGCACCGAAGAATATATCCGCTATGCCATCAACAGTGGCGTTTACGATCGCACTGCCCAAACTAACAGCAAAACCCCAGCCCTGCAAACTCGACTCAAAACTGAACTCAAGCATATTTTAGAAGCCCCTTACTGGCGATCGGCTTTGCAATTACTCGATGACTTAGGGGCATTGCAGTGCATCCATCCCACCCTGAGTTTAAATAGTGAACTCATACACCAACTACGTCTACTAGAACGTTGTTTGCGGCGATTTGACCCCCAACAAAACCTAATTCCTTGGCAGATGCGCTTAGAAGCCATTATTGCCCACCTCGCACCAATGTATCGGGGTAAAGTCGCCAAAAATCTGCAATTACAGGAAGATAGCATTCAGCACTTGCAAAACCTCGCTGTTGCCCAGACTGAGATTGTACAATCTCTATCTGAATATCAACGCCCCAGCCAAGTAGTTCAGCTACTACGCAAGTATAATTTAGAAGTACTAATTTTGATTGCTTTACAAAGCCAGCGCCCCATCAGGCGGCAAATATGGCAATACTTAACAGTCTGGGCTAACGTTCAACCGATTCTAAATGGTAATGACCTTAAGAAGTTAGGATATAAACCAGGGCCGCAGTATCGACAAATGCTAGATGATTTACTAGCTAAAACTTTAGATGGAGATATTACAAATCAAGTAGAAGCCCAAGAGTTTCTAGCCGAGCAGTATCATAAATAACAATTCAAAATAGCCTACGGCAAGGCTGCACCAACAAAATTCAAAAATAAAATTGGCCAATCTCTGCGCCCCTCCGCGTTTTCCTCCTCGCACCTCCGCGTTTAAAAATATTACTTATCTACCTCCCTTAACTGGGAATCGCCATAACTTAAGTTAACAACCGAATCCTCGACCCCTGTTGAGTCTTATCTACCTCAATTCTGGCTTGAAACGCCTCCTTGAGGTGGGGCATATGGGTAACAGTGAGGATGCAGGCGAAATCGTTAGCGATCGCATTAATGGCAGCAATGAGGCGATCGCATCCTTCCGCATCTTGTGTACCAAAACCTTCGTCTACAATCAATAGTTGCAATGCGGCTCCGGCTCTTTGGGCTAATAGTTTTGCTAAGGCTAAACGAATCGCAAAGTTAATTCTAAAGGCTTCCCCGCCGGAGTAGGTTTCATAGGCTCTTGTACCTCTGGCATCGGCAATGAGAATATCTAAAGTATCTATGAGTTTGGCATTTTTCTTAGTAGATTTACTGCCCTTCCCTGCTCTTTGAGTAATAAATTGTACGTGCAGTTGATTCGCACTCAGCCTTGATAAAAGTTGATTTGTCTCGGCTTCCAGTTGGGGTAACACGTTCTCAATCATCAAAGCTTGGATACCATTTTTACCAAACGCTTGGGCTAATTCCTGATATACCCGGTATTGCTGTTTGCAAGTTTGGTATTGTTGCTGCTGCTCCTCATATTGAGTTTGCAGTGTTGCTAACTGATGGGCTAACTGTTCTAAACGTCCTAACTGGGTGATTTGTTCGTCTAATTGTCGCCGTCTTGTGGCTAACTGTTGTTCTAAAGCTTGAATTTGCTCCCTTGGGTTAGCGGCTTGGGCTAACTGTTCCACAAGGCTATCGATTTGGGTGGCGAGTTGTTGGCGTTCCTGCAATCTAGCAAGTTTAGAGGCTGCCAAATCTTGCAATCTGCCTTGGAGTTGGGGATACTGTTGCTGGGCTGATAACAGCTGCTGGTAACGCAACTGCCAAGCTTGGGACTGACGCACAGCTAGACGTAGGTTGTTATGCTGCTCAGAACTATAACCAATTTCCGTAATTTGCTCCTCAAGGGCTGCAATTTGTTTAGCACATTCCGAATCAGTTTGCTCTTGCTGGATTCTGGTTTGTAGTTGGGTAATTTGGGCTTGTAATTCTGGTTTACGGGCTGCTAATGTCGCTAGACGTTTGCTAGCATCCTTGATTTGCCCTTGTTTAATTTCTGCCCATCGCCACCGTTCTACTTCACTACGAGCCAGGGCATGGTCTTGCTCATTGTAATTTAATTGTTGCAGATATTGTTCTAATTGCCGCAATTCAGCTTGTTGATCAAGGGCAAAATCACCAACTTGGAGCGATCGCTCTAAGTGTTGCTTTTCGGCTGCCAATTGTTGTAATTGTTGTTCAGCATCGCTGGTAGATTGCAGTTGGGCGGCTAATTGTCCTCGCTGTTCCCGTAACGCGTCGTAAGCATTTAATTTCTGGGATATTTCCCGATATTCTTGCCGTAATACCTGAATTTCTCTATCGGAAACTGCCATCTGCTCACGAAACACCCACAATTGCCCCTCGGTTTCCTTATACTCATCTTTAGTTTTATCTACTACCCGGTTCCAATGATGCTCATCTAAAGGGCGTTCGCACAAAGGACAAATAGCGTCGGGGGTGCGGAGCATTTGCAATTTCTGCTCCATTTCTCCCAATAATCTTTCATATTCCCGTTGTTGGGCTTGCAGACGTTCTATAAAATTCCGTCTTTCGTGTCCTTTTTCCTGCACCCGTTGCAAATAAACCCGGTCTTTCTCCATTTGATCAATTTGCATTGCTACTTCCATCACTGCTTGTTGCAGTTGGGGTTGGCGTTGGGAAGCTCGTTGCAGTTGATTCTCGGTGGCTTGTAGTTGTTCGAGCCTGGCGACTAACCCCGCATGAACCCGGTCTAAATGGCTTTGTAGATGTTGGCGCTGTTGCAACAAAGGGGAAACCTGCATTTGCAGTTCATCCAGGTGCGCTAAATGGCGACGGGCGGCGGCGAGTTGGGCTAAGGCGGCTTCTATTTCCCCGGATTTACTCAAGGTGTGCTGAATTTCTTGTTCTTGTTGCTTTAAAGCTTCCAACTGTCCTTGGACTTGTTGGAGTTGTCTTTCCAGTTCGTGGATTTGTTTAGTTAACTGTTGTTGCTTTTGTTGGCGTAGGGCTGTGGCGCGGGTATGTTCATCAAACTTGACAGCAAATGCTTCTTCTTGGGATTGCAGACTTTGGTAATGGCTGTAACCGTTGTGAATCTCCTCTTCCCGGTGCAATATAGCTTCTAGCTCAGCTAACTGTGTTTTGACTGCTGACTGTTCTTGTTGGAGGCGATCGCTATCTTGTGTGAGATTTTGGTATTGTTGCCTGATAAAATTTAACTGCTGTTCGCTATTTTGCCTCTGGTGTTGAATCACCTGCAAACTCTGTAATTTAATCGTCTCAAAGGCTTGTACCTGTTGCAGTTGGTTAATTTCCGCTTCTAATTCTGCTCGTTGGGCTTTGGTGTTCTCCCGTTGTTGTAACTGAGTTTTAATTGACTCCAAAGAACGTTCTAATTCTTCCGCCCTCACTTTAAATTGACGCGATGAATCTTTAGCTCGTTCTTCTAACTCATCATATTGGTTTAGTTTCAACAACTCCGCCAAAATTTCCTTGCGTTCACTGGGACGCTTGAGCATGAATTCATCTGCTCGTCCTTGACGTAGGTAAGCAGAGTTAATAAAAGTCTCATAATCAAGCTTGATGTGTTCTAAAATCAAATCCTGGGTGGCGCGGACACCTTTACCAGTAATTGCCCGGAAGCCAGAGGGTGTTTCGATTTGAAATTCCAAAACTCCAGATGCACCCCGAATTCTACTGCGAATTACGCGATATTTTTGCTGATTATTTTGAAAAGTAAAATCAACCCTAACTTCTTTTTCACCAGAATTGATCACATCATCTTCAGCCGCCGCCCGACTTTCACCCCATAGCGCCCATGTGATGGCTTCCAGGAGAGATGATTTACCTGCTCCATTGGCACCACAAATACAAGCCGTATGCAAACCACGAAAATCTAAAGTTGCATCACGGTAACTCAGAAAATTTTTTAGGACAAGTTGTACTGGAATCATTGAGGCTATAGCGCCACATCTACATTTTATTAACTAGCAGTACAGATGCACTCTTGTTAGTTTAACTAGGTAAATATCAGGTTTCTAGTTTTAAAGTCCGTAATTTTACGAAAATTAACATTATTCTGAGTAAGTTTTTCTGATTTTGCAAAATATTTTCCTTATACACAGAGAAAAAGAGAAATCAGTTAGGACTTACTCACCCAGTTTGTCTGTTGAGACTGGGTGTAAGGGGGTAAGGGTGTAGGGGTGTAAATATTTAAAACCCCTACACCCCTACACCCCTGCACCCTTGATTTTTAGTTTTCAGATATAAGTCCCATCACTAAAAGGCTATTTTCTCTTTTCCCAATTAATAAAAGTACGGCAATAATAAAAGAATGTTTATCATCAACGTTCTCACAACTCTGACACCATTTCATTTTTTGGACGATACAAATACATCGGTAGGAGTGTATAGCTCTAAATGCCTCCAACATATCCAATATGTATCAGAATTTTGGTGAAACGGGATGATACCAGCCATTAGTCAGTCGCTAAAATAAGCTTTTTGAAATTGACTAGTCTGGCTTGTGAAGACACTGATACATTATGAAGTTGAGCATAGAACAAAGTTAGATTTCTCTTTATTACCCTGGCAAGTCTATGTTGCTCCACAAAAGACAAATTGTGTTAATTTTGGCTTGGCTAGTGCTGATTTTTACTCAGGCAATAGCTATATACCAGGGTGAGCCTTATATTTCTTCTTGCTTTCCCATATCTAAATTAGCGATCGCGCTCACCTTTTGGCTAGAACTAATTGCCATCATCTTGACGGGTATTGCTTTTATCCTCACAGCAACCCGGCGAGATGTTACTGAACATCCGCAGACAAAAGACGAACTGTGTACTCACCAGCAAGAGTTATCCATGCTACCAGAATTTACCGACGGTATTAAAACTTTTAAACAAACACAAGCAGCCCTACAAAGTAATCAAAATTTAATGCACACAGTTATAGAAAATCTTCCCAATGGTGGTGTTTTCCTGTTTGACCAAAATTTGCGCTTCATCTTGGCAGCAGGCTTAGGGTTAGGGGTGGTAGGAATTACGAAAGCTGATATAGAAGGTAAAACTATTTGGGAAGCACTCCCCCCAGAAACTTCTTCTGAGGTTGAGTTACCTTATCGCCAAGCATTTGCCGGGATCAGCTCTCGTTTTGAAGCACCCTATGGACACCGCGTTTATGAAGTCCATGTTTTACCTGTGAGGAACGATGATGGTGAGATTTTTGCTGGAATGACCATCACCCAAGAAATCACAGAGCGTAAACAATCTGAATTAGCTTTGCAAGATGCCCTACAACTGTTAAATCTACACATAGATACTACTCCTTTGGCAGTGGTGCAATGGGATTGCCACCTATGCGTTACCCGTTGGTCATCTACTGCCGAAAAAATCTTTGGCTGGCGGACAGAGGAAGTAATCGGAAAACACTTTCAAGATTTGCACATGGTCTATGAGGAAGATATGACAGCAGTTGCAGAGGCGAGCAATCGCCTCCTCAGTGGCCAAGAAGCGCAAATTATCCAATACAATCGCAACTATACTAAAGACTCTAGAGTTATTTATTGCGAGTGGTACAACTCTAGCATTACTAATGAAGCAGGTAGTGTCACCTCCGTACTGTCACTAGTATTAGATGTAACAGAGCGTATACAAGCAGAAAAAGCATTACGCCAAAGCGAATTAATGGTAATTGAAGAGCGGGCGCAAGCTTTAGAAAGAGAACGGGCAGCCCGTATAGAACTGGAAAGAGCCAGTCGTATGAAAGATGAATTTTTAGCGATAGTTTCCCATGAATTGCGATCGCCCCTCAATGGTATTTTAGGTTGGTCGCGCCTGCTCCGCACCCGCAAACTGTCACCAGAAAAGATTGAACAAGCTTTAGAATCAATTGAGCGCAATGCTCAAGCCCAAACTCAATTAATTGAAGACTTACTCGATATTTCGCGGATTATTCGCGGTAACATTCGCTTGCTTGTGCGCCCCATGAAATTGATTCCTGTAATTCAAGCAGCACTAGATACTGTTCGCCCAATTGCCAATACCAAATCAATCCAAATTATATCTCGCCTGAGTTTTGATATTGGTTTAGTTTCTGCCGACCCAGAACGTTTACAGCAAGTGATTTGGAACTTACTTTCCAATGCAGTCAAGTTTACTCCTGAAGGCGGACGGGTAGAAATTTGCCTAGAACAAGTAGAGACTAATGTGCAGATTCAGGTAACTGACACAGGTAAAGGCATTAGTCCTGAGTTTTTACCTTATGTATTTGACCGTTTCCGCCAAGCAGATGCTACCACAACCAGAAATCAAGGGGGACTGGGTTTAGGTCTGGCGATCGTGCGTAATCTCGTTGAGCTTCACAATGGTACAGTTTCAGTTGCTAGCCCAGGAGAAGGACAAGGAGCGACATTTACAGTCCAACTACCACTCTTACCAAGTTACTCCACAGTCACCCCAGAAGAACCCTTGCTTCAACGACAGACAGCCTGGGATGCTAAAGTCCAAATCAGAGGACTAAAAATTTTAGCAGTTGATGATGAACCAGATACTAGAGAATTTCTCAAAACTGCCTTAGAACAATACGGAGCAATTGTGACAACCGCAGCCTCCACCAGTGAAGCCTTAAAACTGTTGCAATTAGTGAAGCCTGATGTGCTACTAAGTGATATTGGAATGCCAAATGAAGATGGCTACGCTCTAATTCGGCAAATTCGAGCGCTATCATCAGAACAAGGGGGAAATGTCCCAGCTGCCGCCCTTACCGCTTACACCAGACAAAGCGATCGCCTCCTTGCCCTAACCGCCGGATTTCAAATTCATATATCCAAACCAATTGAGCCAATCCAGTTATTAAAAATTGTTGCCACCTTGGCTGGCAACAACTCGAATTAAAAGGAAGCCGGAGAGGAAATGAATTCAGCCCACAAAATTCAAAAATAATAACCCCGCATCCCTGGGGAATATGCCCAAAGAACGGTTTAAACAGAGTAAGAAACAATCTCAGTAAAACCTCGTCAAGAAATACATAATCGCAGAAACCCAAAACTATTATGACTCGCTTGAATCACTGGAAATCTGGAGCTGCCGCACTCATGGCATTAACAGTCACAACAGGAACCGTTGCCCCCATGATTGCCTTTGCACCGGCTGCTAATGCCCAATTAATTGGTCAAACTCGGAGAGTTTCTATTCCTGCTGGAGTGACTTTTCCTGTTACCTACGATAAAGAGCAAGTAGTTGTTAGTCGTGGAGAAACTATATCTTTAACTCTAAAAATAGCTAACAATATTATCGACAATAACAGGAACGTTTTGATTCCTGCGGGAACTGAAGTTGTGGGACAACTAGAACCCGTATATTTCAACGGTAATTTCTCCCAAGACAGAAACGATCAAAGTAATGTCAGAGGTGTAAGGTTTGTCGCCAGAGAATTAATATTTCCTTCTGGTAATAGACAGTCAATCAGCGCCAATTCTCAAACTGTTACTAGACTAGAAAAAATTAGCAGAAATGACTCTGGCAAAATCTTAACTGATGCTGCTATTGGTGCAGGTGCTGCCACAGCAATTTCTTTGATTACAGGTAATCGCCGAATTGAAATTTTGGAACCTGTAGGTGGTGCAGCAGCAGGCGCTTTAGCTAGTGTATTACTACGCAAGAAAGAAGCTGAAGTCTTTGTGGTCAGACCCCAACAAGATTTGCGACTAGCCCTGAGTTCTAACTTGACAGTGGATGTTTTCCGCTAGTTAGTTTCCTGAAGATTGAATAGTGAATTTCATCATTCCTCTTTTAGCGATCGCCCCTTTAATTATATGTAGGCGATCGCTTAATTTTTGCTCCCAAAATTCATGTTTCAGGTACATCAGCCGTCCAATAAATGAAGATATAGACTGGCTAATCATAAATTACCAGTAATAGCACTATTCCTAAATATCTAATACTTGTGATATAGGTATTTTGATTATTTTTACTTGTGACGAACTCATCTATTTTTATACAGAAAAACAGAAACTTTTTAGTTATTAATACGGTCTAACTAATTAACAAGACAAACAAATAATTGAGTAGGTTAAGAAACTGTATGTTTAATTTAACTCGTTGGCAATCTGGCACATCTGCACTCATGGCTTTGAGCATCACAGCAGGGACTGTCGCACCTTTTTTAGTGGCATCTCCATCTTTCGCTCAAACTACTTTTTCTGATGTTTCCTCGAACTACTGGGCTGCACAGTTTATTCAACAATTGTCCCAACGAGGCATTATTGCTGGTTTCCCTGATGGTTCATTCCGTCCAGAAGAACCAGTAACTCGCGCTCAATTTGCGGCGATGGTCAATAAAGCTTTCCAAAAAGCACCAGAACGGCAAGCAATTAATTTTGTTGATGTCCCCAGCAACTATTGGGCATCTAGCGCCATTCGGCAAGCCTATACCATTGGTTTCCTCTCAGGATACCCCGGCAATCGTTTTGAGCCTAACCAAGCTATTCCCCGCCAGCAGGTTTTGGTTTCCCTCGCCAACGGTCTGGAATATATTCCCAGTGGTAACGTTGAAAGTACTCTGCAATACTTTAACGACGCTGTTAACGTTGCTGGCTATGCTCGTAGTCCCATAGCCGCCGCCACTGAGCAGAAAATCGTGGTGAATTATCCCAACGTCAACTTTTTAAACCCCACAGCAACAGCTACAAGGGCGCAAGTAGCAGCTTTTATCTATCAAGCGTTAGTTAGTTCTAATCAAGCCTCAGCAATCACCTCGCCCTATATTGTGGCTACTCAAGCTAATACTCCCAGAACACCTACTTCTGCGACCATTCCTCAAGGAACTGTGATTTCAGTGAAGTACGACAAGGCAGAGAAAATCCTCGTAACAAAGGATGAAACTGCACCTTTAACACTTACCGTAGACCAAAACGTAGTTACTCAAGCAGGTACTGTGGTAATTCCGGCTGGTAGCCAGGTAGTCGGTGAACTGAAGCCAGCTCAAGGCGGTTCCCAATTCGTGGCTCAAAAACTCATTTTAACTACAGGTCAAGAGTATCAACTGAATGCAACTTCAGAAGTCATTAACAAAACCGAAACTGTCAGAAAGGGTGCTAGCACAGGCACAATTATTCAGAATACCGTCCTGGGTGCAGGTGCAGCCGCCGCCGTCTCTGCTGTCACAGGCGATCGCGCGATCGCTACCGAAGAAGTTTTAGGCGGTGCGGCGATTGGCGGATTAATAGGCTTGTTTTTCGGCAGAAATAGTGTTGACTTAATCGCTATCGACCCAGACACCGATTTACAAATGACCATTAACCAAAGCCTACTGGTTTCATTGAGATAGTCAACCCCTGCTTGTAATTCGTCATTAATAATAACACTAATTTATTAATTACGAATTACTTTGACTCATCGGTAACCAAATAATAAACGTTGTTCCTGGTGTATTAGGTGAAGTTAATTTGGAGTTAATTGCCGGGCTGAAAATTTCAATTTCGCCCTGCATTTGCTCAATTAATTGTTTAGCGATCGCCAATCCTAAGCCTGTACCAGGAATTTCTGTTTGGGCTTGCACGCCTCGGTAATGTCTTTCACCTAAATGGGCTAAATCTTCTTGAGGAATACCAGGGCCATTATCACTAATAGCAATGCCTTGGAAATTCAGTTTTTCTTGCCCGGCTTGAATATAAATCTTGCCACCTTGGGGTGTGTATTTTAAAGCATTATCAATGATATTAGTCAACACTTCTTGCAAAGCTTTAATATTTACCCTCACTAATGGCAAATTTTGAGGAATATCTGCTTTCAACTTGATATGTCGGTCTTGAGCGATCGCTTTGGCTGACATGAGTAATGGTGTTAATAAATCAACTACGGCACAATCAGTTAATTGCTCTCCTGTTCCCGGTAATAATAACGCTGGTTTGGCTTCTTTTTGGACGGTGGCTTCGACAAATCCCTCTTTTTCTGGTAACACTAGCCTAGATAAATCTGCCTCTGTCCAATCAATGACTTGCTCAAATTTTTGTAGCAATTCTGTGAGGCGATCGCTCTCTCTCACAATATTCTCGCCCACATCTCGATTTGGATCACCAGGGCGCAATCTTTTCAGGAGAAGTTTACCAAAAGTCCGTAAAGCAGTTAAGGGATTCCGAAACTGATGTAATAAATTATCGAGTAAATCTTGCTGTTGTTCTTGCAGAATTTGTTGTTGATGCAATTGGTGTTGCAACCATGCTCGACGCTGATCCAAAATACAAGCGATCGCCAGTGTTTGTCCGACTTTCTGCACTTGGCTTTGCTCTTGTTCGTTCCAGGGGCGATCGTCTCTACTTGTTACCAATAATCCCATCATGACACCCTCATGCACCAGAGGTAAGACTATTTGGCGTTTATCTAACAAATAATCATCACCAAAAGGCGATGACGTTCCACCTACTGTAGGCGCTCTCCCCGACTCTGACGTTTCTTCGGCTGGCGCTACAGCCAATAATTTCCCCTGTTGTTGAGGTAGCAACAGCATATCACCCACTTGTAATTGTTTACGTGCATTCACCTCAGCAATCTCTTCTCCTGGCAGTATAACTGCTGTCTCTGGATAAGCAACCACAGGAATCAGTTTCGCCTCCCCTGTTGGCGACTCTATCAATTCTTGGGTTAGATAAACTACACTTAAAGAAGCTCCTAGCCCTTGGGTAAGTAGTGCTATTTGCTCTCGACATAGAGCCACAAAATCTGAACTGGCAGATATTAACATTTTTCAGCTCTTGCTCAGGATCACGGTTTTTGAGGGAAGATAAGAGAAGATACTTTATTTTCCTCAGTTATTTAATAAAGCTTAACTAAATCTTTCGAGTAATGGTTTTTCTCAAGGGGTTATGTACCAATTAGCTTTTGATTTATCTACCGTCAATAGTAATATCTTTGTTGTATCTAAAGTTTAAAAACTATTGATCTTTTGAACTAGAACTTATATAATTACGACGGATTTTGTAGCTATCACTACAATCTATAGCTTGAAAGAGGAGGAAAATAGGTTGGCAAGGAGACGTAAAAGAAAAAGTCGTCGTCGCCAGGAAGGACGACGTATTTTAGAACACGTACCTCAATACAGCATCGAAAGCGGTGAAGAGAAACCCGTGACAGCAGCCAGAAAATTTATTCAAGCTGAAGGTATCTTGCCACCGGCGTTGCTACTCGTAAAGCGAAACGAACACACTACAGACCGTTATTTTTGGGCAGAGAAAGGGCTGTTTGGCGCTCAATACGTCGAGGAAAATCATTTCTTGTTTCCCAGCCTGCGGGTACTTGAATCTCCCGCAGGGGCAGAACCAGTGGCGGTAGGCAGTCGCTGATTCATAGATGATAATCTTACGTGTTGAATACAGCTTCTGACAATCATTTAACTGGCAAAAGTGTGCAGTTTATGCAAAATTTCCATTTTTTTTAAGTTTGTCACTAACTTGCCAGTAGAGCTAGTCCAAGTAATTGGAGAATTAACCCTCATCAGACTAATTTGGTTTGCCTGGGTTGGCTAGTCTCATGATGCAGAAGAGAATCATGATAGAGCAGAAAACACCCAGAAGCGAGAGTTGAACTTTGCTCTCCTCCTGTGGATTTTTCAGAAAACTCTGTCAAGATACACGCTTTTCCCTGCGATTTGCGGTCGTAGGGAAAAAGAACACTAGTACAAAAGGCGATAGGTAAAAAGCAAAGGGCGAAACATAGAGTGATATCAATTCAAAATTTTGAAGGATTGATGGTGCTTTGTGTTTGATTATGTCATTTAGTACTAGTGATTCTCCCGATTTTTTCTCTTAAATATCCATTTCCCAAAAAATAGACATACAGTTTGCATCTACACACTCAACTACTAATTATTCATTAGGCTTTAAAGGTAGTGCTTTTTGTAGCTCAAGTAGTTCATCACGATGAGCAACAACGGTTATTTTACTAAATAATTGCGGCTGATTAGCCAAAGATTCTAGTTTCAGCACAACTTTTTCTAGCCTACCTGCTTTTTTCCAATAAAAAAGGCCACTCAAAGGCGCAAATAATACCAAGCCCAGAAAAATATTACCGAATCTAGGGAACAACAAAGCGAAAACCAAAGACAAACAGACTAGACCAGCAGATGCTAGCAGCGTGAGAAACACTGCTAAAAATATGCTGGGTTTCACGAACCCTTCAAAAGTCACTTGGTTTTTTTCATGGTCTACTTCTGCCACTCGGTAAGACCGAGAGCGAAAATACTCTTGTAATTGCGGCATTAAAACGCTTTCTTCTTGCTCGGAAATCAATTGCATCATTTCTGTACGGTCTTTAGTCGATGCCCGAATGAAGAAGAGCAAACCAACCGCCAGTAACAAGGTGAGTAAGAACGTTGATGGCAGAATAGCAGTATCCATAACTAAATTATTAATGTTTAACAGGAGGAGATTTATTCATTATTAATTATTGGTTAATTTGTCCTCACATAAATGTAATTTTGCCAAAGCCGGGCTAAATCTTCCGCTTGATGTTGCCATTCTGGAGAAACTTGGTACATTCGCCTGGGGCGACCTCTCCCTTCCAACTTCTTCCAATACCCAGTAATCGCCCTATTGTCTTCCAGAAATTTGATGGCACTATAAAGTACAGTATCTGAGAGCCGATAGGTAGGGTGTTCAGTTTCTAGTTGCTGAATTAATTCAGTTCCGTAGGATTCACCTTGTAGTAAAACATACAGAATGTAACAAATTGCTACTTCCTGGCAGAGGTAAGTCGGCGGAGGATTTTCAAAGAATTGATATATATCCTCAATTTTCATAAGTTCGTGGATGGCTAAAAGTATCACTTACGGTGGAAGCTACGGGTTTTTCATCAGTATAGGGCGCTACTTCCAAATAAGTAAGTATATAGCGCTACCTGGAGAAAATTTACCCAGTGTAAACAAGTAATGATGAACTACCCTGTGAACAGTAAAGTTCACAAGCAAAAGTTTGAGTCACGCAAAGAATTGCGCCTCTATCTAGCTCTAATTAGTGTTGTGAGGAGGTGCCTAGACAGTGGTTTTGCCACTATCTAGGTGTCAAGTAATGCCGAGATGGTTTAGAACTGCTGAAACGTAAGATGCTATCGAAGAAATTTTACAGGTAAAATGCCGTTTTGTCTGTAACTCTGTAAAAGTTAATAAATAGTTTATTTGGTAATGATTGCATTGCTGAAGGTAAATCTGTGTTTATCAAACTCTTACACCAGTACGAATAAAAAAGCTGCTAGGGGCTAAATAGAGGATTTTCTGCTTATGCAGATGGCTTTACAGTCCCTCGGTTCACAGCATTGTTTACTCCTTTGGGTTTGCTAATTACAGTAAAAACCCACAAGCAAATATTAAAAATAACAGGGTGAGGAAATATGAGAAAAATAACTTTTAAATAGTGTTTTTTTCCTCCGTAGGCAGCATTTTTTTACACCAATAGTTTACTGGTGGAACACGTGTGATTTTAAAAACTAACAAATTTTTGGCACAGTATGGCAGAAATAAAGATAGTATTTTAAGCAGCACACAGCCAAGATTGTGGATGTTTTATTTGCATTTTGTACTAGCCAGTTGGTGAGCAAGCAGTATGTCACGAAACCCCGATGCTCCATCATCTTCTTCTAATCTCCGGACAATTGCCCAGACGTTCCGTATGACAGGCTGGATTAGTTTCTGGATTCAGCTAGTACTAGGCGTTATTTCTGGCATTATTGTGCTATTGTTTGGCATCTTTAGCCAAAGGGCAGGTAGCCCTAATAATAATCCTGGCACTGGCTTTGGGGTGTTTTTAGCGATTTGTGGATTGGTAGTGCTGGGTGGAGGTATTTATTTAGCCTTCCGTTACACCAGAATTGGGAATCAATTGCTATCCTCTAACCCTAGTAATCGTCCTCGGAAAGTGGAGACAGTGCAAGTATTACGTTTAGGACTGTGGATAAATTTAGGCGGGACTCTGGTGACATTGTTGGGAGCGCAGGCGATCGTGGGTACACTAGTAGCTAGGTCAATATCTCCCCAAGCTGTCACTACCCAATTATTTGACCCTACCCGCATCATTAGTGGTCTAGATATGTTGGTAGTTCAGGCGAACATCAATACAGTCTCAGCCCACTTTGCTGGACTGGTTAGCTCATTGTGGCTACTCAATCGCATCAACAAATCTTAAACGAGATTTTTGTATTTGCCTTTCCTGTCATGGCAAGACAAAATCGGTATATGCTGATGTGTTGGCAAGAAGATACTAGGCGAAAGATTGAGAAAAATTTGTGCTGGATATTAAGCAAATAAGGGAAAATCCCCAACTAATTCAGGAACGGTTGAATAGCCGCAGTGGTACCTATGACATTCAACCTATATTACAGTTAGATAAGCAACAACGGGAGTTGGAAGCGACCCGCAGTCAAATCCAAGCCCGGAGTAATGAAATTGGTAAAATTGTCGGACAGAAGATTAAGTCGGGTATTAATCCTCAAGACCCAGAAATTCAAGCTTTGCGGGATGAGGGAAACTCCATTAAAGCCCAATTGAGTGAACTAGAACCAAGAGAAAAAGAACTCAAGGCTGAAATTGAGCAACTTATACTCGCACTCCCTAATTTACCCAGTGACTCTACACCGATAGGTAAAGGTGAGGAAGAAAATGTAGAGGTAAGGCGTTGGGGTGATGAATATCTACCCCAGAACCCAAATATTATCCCACATTGGGAAATCGGCGAAAAACTGGGTATTCTCAATTTTGAGCGTGCTGTCAAAGTTGCCCAAAGTCGCTTTGTCAACTTGATAGGTGCTGGTGCAGCGTTGGAGAGGGCATTAATTAACTTTATGCTGAAAACGCAAACCGCAGCTGGCTATGTAGAAGTTAGTCCACCCTTGTTAGTCAATACCGATTCTTTAACAGGAACAGGTCAATTACCGAAGTTTGCGGAAGAAAGCTTTAAGTGTGCTGATGATGAATTGTGGTTAATTCCCACAGCAGAAGTTCCTGTTACTAACCTTTATCGGGGTGAAATTCTGGCGGCGGAAAATTTACCCATTTATCACTGTGCTTATACTCCCTGTTTTCGTCGGGAAGCAGGAAGTTATGGACGAGATATGCGGGGTTTAATTCGCCTGCATCAATTCAATAAAGTAGAGTTGGTAAAAGTCGTTCATCCCAGCACTTCTTTTGATGAATTAGAAAAATTGGTGGGGAATGCCGAAGCAATTTTACAAGCTTTAAAATTACCTTACCGGGTGATCAATCTCTGTACAAGTGATTTAGGTTTTGGGTCAACGAAAACCTATGATTTAGAAGTATGGCTACCATCTTCTGGCAAGTATCGAGAAATTTCTAGTTGTTCTAATTGCTTTGATTTCCAAGCGCGGCGAGCCGACATTCGCTTTAAGGAAGCCGGTAAAAAAGGTACGCAGTTTGTCCATACACTCAACGGTTCTGGCTTGGCTGTGGGGCGAACTATGGCAGCTATTTTGGAGAATTATCAGCAACCAGATGGCACAATTTTGATACCAGAAGTGTTGCAACCTTTCTTGGGAAGAGAAGTGTTGTAAAACTGATACAAAGCACTCTCAAGTTTTCAGATTTGGCATAATTTCTTACGAAGAATCTCCATATAATCACTTCTCTAAGAGTGATTATATGGAGATATTGATACACTACAACGGTATATAGTTATAATTCCCAGCCATCATTAAATGCGGATGATGCTTAAACAAGATTACTTTGCAAATAGACTAGGCGATATTTATCAATACTCAAGAATACCGTATAAATGTGGTGAAGGCAAATCTGATCAAAATACAAAGTATTTTTGGGAGCTATGTATAGATGCTTCTGGAAACATCATTTTCGTATTACATGAAAAAGAACCTCTTCAGAATTTTGCAAATTTATCTCCTATTCAGTCTTTTTCTGGGATATCTAATGATGAAATATGGGAGATTGAATGTACCCATCTTCATTTTCTAGCTCAGACAGGAGAACTACCTAACAGACTAACTTCGTTCTATCTTCCAGATTACATTTTTTTAAAGAAAAAAGAGCAAGAAACTAAGCATTTAACTCTAGCAAAAGCTTATTTCAGTAATTTCATCTTTTCTCCGCTTGATTGCGAGCGAGGATTCTTTGTTAAGATTAAGGGGAAAGAACTATGCTTTCAGATGCTGGAGAATAATAAGCAACTTGTTGACCTAATTAATATTCAGAGAATAAACAATGCAATTCTTTCTCAAGTTAGCATTCCTATTAATAAATATGAAAACATTGATGCTATTAAAGAAGAAATTATATCGATAAGTTGGTTTTTAAGTTTTCTTAATCTAAATTTAAACTTCACTCCGTTGATTGAATATTATGCGGATAATGAAGTTATGCAGTATTCCATAGAAAATACAGTTAAGAATCCTTTTGGCAGAAATTATATCATTGATAATTTTCGTATTAATGGAGGTATACCAAAAGCATTTAATGATTGTTATGAAATTTACAAAGTCTTGCAACCAAAGATAGACATCAATACTTGTATTGGATTTTTAGCAGAAATAAACCAACAGAAATATATTGATATTAAACTGGCAACAATGATCATGGCTTATGAGTATATTACATTCAAGTACTTATTGAATAAAGAATTAACTCAAGATAATATCGGAGACAATATTCAAAAGAAATTATATCAATTAAATAAGTATCTCCGTTTTATTCCCAGCGAAATGATGAAAGATAATTTGCGAGATTCAGTTCGCAATCCACTATTTCATCAAGGTAGAATTACCCTATTAACGTTAAGTGAAAAGATAGATTTATTCAAGAAATATTATGACTTACTGATACAAATTATTTTAAGAATTCTTAGTTATAATGGAGAGTATATTTCTAGAGTAACTCACAACCCTTCTCAACTTTAAAAACGCTACCCAACAAGTCTCTGCATCTTCACATTTGAGTGAAAAAAATTAAGCCAAAGATAAACAATGTATGAATTTATACAAAATATCCGCGAAGTAACTGAAATGTGCTTTGATAATTAGATTATGAAATTTTAAAATAGATAGTAGAGATTAATAGTAAGGTTGACGGATGATGATTCCAATTAACGAAGCTCAAAAACAGTTACAGGATTTAATTGATTCCGTGAATCAGTCACATAAACCCATTGTTATTGCAGGAAAAAGTGGCAATGCAATTTTGTCATCTGAATCAGACTGGTCATCTGTACAGGAAACCCTATATAAGCGATCGCCTAAACTATAATTTAAGAAAGCGCAAAGGTTAATAAAACCCTGATTGCCATGTTAAAAAGTTACGAAGCGATTTATGAAAATGGTCAAATAAAGTGGATATCAGAACAGCCTCAAGTTAATACTGCCCGTGTCATTGTTACCTTTATAGAAGAAACTTTACCATCAAAGAAACGCCGCACTGCCCCTGGATCTATTGCAGGCAAAGGTAAAACATTAGGGGATATTGTCAGTCCTATAGTTGATGAAGAAGACTGGGAATGTCTGAAGTAATAGTCCTCGATACTCATATTTGGTTCTGGTTGATTAATCAAGAATTTCAAAGATTTCCTACTCAGTGGAGAGAAGCTATCGAAACGGCTGAACAAGTAGGCATTTCGGTTATTTCTTGTTATGAAATTGCACTGGCACAGCAGCGAGGAAGGCTACAGTTACCCTGTGCCGCTAATCAATGGTTTCAGGAAGCTTTGCAGCCAGCAGATATTACATTATTTACCTTAACTCCCGAAATTGTCTGCCGTGCTGTAGATTTATCTCCTATTCACAAAGATCCGTTTGACCGCCTGATTATTGCTACTACATTGGAATATCAAGCAAAGTAAGCCAGTGTTGATAGTTTGTTCTCTCAGTATCCTGAACTTGATACCCATTTGATGAAGTAGTGGGCGCTCAGTCTAACTTAGGCATAATTTCCTACTGTAGGATGCTTTGAGTCTCTGCATCCGTTACCTAACTACTACAATAAAAATATATATCGGAATATTTTGATTAATTTGCTTTATGTCAGTTTTAGCAGCGATCGCAGTCTTGGCGGTATTAATCTTGGTACACGAGTTGGGGCATTTTGTCGCCGCGCGTTCTCAAGGTATTCATGTGAACCGCTTTTCGTTAGGGTTTGGGCCTGTTTTGTGGAAGTACCAAGGTGCGGAAACTGAGTATGCTATCAGGGCTTTTCCCTTGGGTGGATTTGTCGGCTTTCCCGATGATGACCCCGATAGCGATATTCCCCCCAACGACCCGAATTTGCTGCGTAACCGTCCCATTTTAGATCGGGCGATCGTTATCAGTGCAGGTGTCATCGCTAATTTAATTTTTGCTTATATGCTGCTGGTAGCCCAGGTGGGCTTTGTTGGTATTGGACAAGCCAGTCAGCCAGGGGTTTCCATCCAACAGTTAGCGCCAGAAGTGAGTGCTGTTGCTACCAACGCTGGACTGAAACCAGGAGATGTAATTCTCTCCGCTAATCAAAAAGAGTTTGGCACTTCCCTACAGGAAATTGAAGCTTTAAGAGACATCATTAAAAATAACCCTGGTAAGTCTATTCAACTCCAAGTTGCCCGTGGAGACGAAAGGCTATCAGTTAATGTTATCCCCGAAGCAAAACCAGCCGGGGGAAGTATTGGTATTGGTCTGGCACCTAACGGCAAAGTAGAACGCCGGCCAGTTAGTCTGGACAAAGCTTTCAGCGTTGGCGCTAGCGAATTTCAACGCATCGTTATCATGACTTTTAAAGGCTTTGGACAACTAATTACTAATTTTGGTGAAACAGCCGGTCAAGTTGCAGGCCCCATCAAAATTGTGGAAATTGGCGCTAACATTGCTCAAAACGATACAGCTAGTTTGTTCTTCTTTGCTGCTTTAATTAGCATCAACTTAGCAATCATCAATATTTTGCCGCTTCCTGCTTTGGACGGTGGACAACTAGCATTTTTACTGATTGAAGGTTTGCGAGGGAAGCCTTTACCCAACCGCATTCAAGAAGGTGTAATGCAGACTGGTCTAGTATTACTCTTAGGACTAGGAATTTTTCTGATTGTGAAAGAAACCACCCAGTTAACTACCCAATTGGAGTGGGTGCAGAAATTGTTCCAGTGAGTACTACTACCCGTAAATCACCTTCTAAAAAGCAACGGGCGTTAGAAATTCTCTCTCGCCTGAAGCGTCTTTATCCCGATGCCACCTGCTCCTTAAATTACACCACAACAGTACAGTTGCTGGTGGCAACTATTCTCTCAGCCCAGTGTACGGATGAGCGAGTCAATCTAGTTACACCAGCTTTATTTAGCCGCTTTCCTGATGCGCCTAGTCTAGCGAATGCGGATTTAACAGAGTTAGAAAACTTGGTACGTTCCACAGGGTTTTATCGCAATAAAGCCAAAAATATTCAAGCCGCCTGTCGCATGATTGTTAGTGAGTATAACTCTGTGGTTCCCAACACAATGGAACAGTTGCTTAAACTGCCTGGTGTGGCGAGAAAAACGGCAAATGTGGTTTTAGCTCATGCCTATGGTATCAATGCTGGGGTGACAGTAGATACCCATGTGAAGCGTCTCAGCCAACGCCTGGGTTTAACTAAATATCCAGACCCTGTTCACATTGAACAAGATTTAATGAAATTACTGCCCCAACCCGATTGGGAAAATTGGTCAATTCGGCTAATTTATCACGGTCGTGCTGTGTGTAAAGCCCGTTCTCCTATATGCGAGGCTTGCGAATTGGCGGATTTATGCCCATCTAAGGGATAGATGAATATGGGGCTTACTCAATTCGAGTTTTCGCTGTGGCAGGGTGTAGGGGTGTAGGGGTGTAGGGGTGTAAGGGTTGAATACCTAATATCCATACACTCCCATACCCCCATACCCATAATTTCATATATAAATAGAGGCGATTAGCCTTTAGTAAATGTAGAATGGAAAATGCTGTCAAAATTGTTGAATTAATTTATGGCAAAAAAGAGTATGATTGAGCGCGAGAAAAAACGCGCTAAGTTGGTAGAAAAGTATTCTGCAAAGCGGGAAGCGCTCTTAGACGAGTTCAGAACTACAGAATCTCCTCTAGAGAAGTTAGAAATTCACCGACAAATCCAACAGCTACCCCGTAACAGTGCGCCTAATCGTCGCCGTAACCGTTGCTGGGTAACTGGTCGTCCTAGAGGTGTTTATCGTGACTTTGGGCTATCTCGGAACGTCCTGCGGGAATGGGCGCACGAAGGTCTTTTACCCGGAGTTGTTAAGTCTAGCTGGTAGTCAACGGTCAACAGTGAGATAGTGCGTTCCTGTCGCCTTGCGTCGGAAAGCAACTATCGAACCCGTAAGGGTCAACAGTCAACAGTTTCATACTATTGACTATAGACTTTTGACTATAGACTGGCTTTATTGCCCACAGCAATGGTCTATACCTAGACTCTCTAAGAGTAGATCGCTGACGGCGTTGGCGATCGCAAACTCTCCATAAAAGCTTTTAGAAAAATCAAAGGCCTGCATCTCTGTGACAATAGCAATCACCAGAGAACCAAGGTCATTCTCGCCTTCCATCCTTTGGCGAACAAAGATTTGTGCTGCACGTTGAGCAATCTTTTGATTGACGGCTTCGGGAATAAATTCTCTATCGAGCCAGCTTAGTAAAGACTCTTGCAACCATTGACCTTCGAGGTTAGGATTTGCGGCCGGTGGTAGGGTGATAGGTGGTATCGGTTGTGTCATCTGTTTTTCACCGCAGAGGAATATTATGGAGAGTGCAGAGGAGCGCCAGTTATGAGTAACAACATCAGAGCGCGTTCCTCTGATATTTTTTATTTGTAGTTTTATCTATGCAATATGATATCGCCTCTATTATTCAAGGCTACGCTCAAGGCTATTTTCTCATGGCTGATGACAGTGATTGCCTGGGATGGTATGGAAGCCGCGATCGCACTTTGATTCCCTTAGATGAGCGATTTCGCTATCCTAAGTCTTTACAGCGTGTTTTAAACCAAGAAAGGTTTACAGTGGCAATTAACCGCGATTTTGCAGCTGTAGTCGCTGGTTGTGCTAACAGAGAAAGCACTTGGATTTCTCAGGAATTGCAAGAAATTTACTGGCTACTACACCAGACAGGTTACGCCTACAGTTTTGAAACATGGCAAGGTGAAGAACTAGCAGGCGGGATTTTAGGTATTGTCATTGGCGGTGCTTTTATAGGTGAATCGATGTTTTACCGCATTCCCGAAGGCTCTAAAGTAGCGATGGTGAAATTAGTAGAAAGATTACGCCAAAGGGAATTTGTCATGTTTGACGCGCAAATGATGAATCCCCACCTAGAAAGATTTGGCGCTTACCGTATTCAAGATAAAGAATATAAAACCCTACTAGAAAAAGCACTGCTAAGTTCTACTACTCTAATTTAGCTGAACTAAGGTGAATTCACCAATTACCAATTACCAATTACCCATTACCCCTGTACTTTTTTCTACGCTTTTGGGTGGATGAATGACTCTGTACGGTTAAGTAGAAATTAATTATAAACTTACGGAGGGTGAATCAATGACTACAGGTAATGGACATTCTCAAGAACCTATTAGCAACTTAGAGTATGACTTTCTCACCGTGCTGCAAAATAAGGCGGAAGCAGTCAGAGCTTATGAAACTTACATAGAAGATGCACAAGCTGCTAACTCTCAACCTTGTGTAGATTTATTCCAAAAACTTCGTCAGTCTGAGATTGAGCAAGCACAAGAAATTCGCCATCATCTGCAAGAAGTAATGCAGCACGGTAAGATGTAAAATTCAATGATAATAGGTAATAGGTAATAGGTGAATTATCTATTACTTATTACTATTAATAAAAATTAGTAGGGTTGGCAATGCCCACCTTATCAATATCAATTTTCTATGAAGTTGCATCAAATAAATGATGCAGAGACGTTGTATACAAAGTCTCTACAGTACAGAATAAAGTGCATTTTAATCGAGAAACGTTATCAGCTATTGGTTTTAATGATTGGTAATGATTGAACTTGAGACGCTTGAACTGAAAAATCACAAATGGATTGAAATGGACAAAAACGACAGTGATAACCAGGATTGGGTGGAAATATTTCGCTGAAGTCTCTAGTTTCTTCTTGATATTTTTGTACGTCGTCTTGGTGTTTTTTGGCTATATTTATTAACTCAATTTTCAAATCTTCTAATTCATTTTTTTTAAGGCTAATTAACTCTGATTCTTGGCAGAGTTCTAAATTATAAAATGAGGCGACAGCTTCTTTACCTGGGTAAAGGTAATTAGCAGCTAATAAATAAACGAAAGCTTGTCTTTTATCAAAAGCTGCTTTACCAGTTTTAAAATCTAGAATATGCAGGGTGTGATGGTTATCAGATTCGATAAAAACACAATCCATCGCTGCATATAAACGAAAACGATCATCTTTCTGTTCAATTAAAATTGGCTTGGGAAAACCTTCATCGCCACGAGTCAATTGCAGAATTTTTTTACCTAATAATAACGGTGCATTGTAGTATTTTTTCAAAATTTGCAGCACCCGTTGTTGAACTTGCATTGTGGAGTTACTTAGTTTCAATAACTGTGCCACTTGTTCAACTCCATCGGAACGGGTTAACAAATGTCGATTATGATGAAACTCATAAACACCTTTTTGGGCTAGTATCCCAATGCGCTGAGGTGGAGTAGCATTCCCTAGCAGTGCTTTGACTTGTGGTTCGTTTTGACGCGCCTTGATAAACCCCCGTCTCATCTGGCAATGCCAACGTTCTTGCCCCACAGCAGGGGCAACTAAAGACCAGAGGTGATAACTAACAAAAAGTCGATCGGGGGTTGACATTGGTCAAGAGCAGTGAGAAAAAATACGGTGAAGGATGCTTGCGACTACGCACGCTTTGCGGGAAGCTTCCTATAGTGGTCAAATAGATGGGGGACAGTAGCAAACATGAGCGCTAGTAGCAATTCCAGCAAGATAAAATTTGGTACTGATGGATGGAGAGGCATTATTGCCGATGATTTCACTTTTCCCAATGTGCGAAAAGTGACAAGAGCGATCGCCAGCTATCTGGAAACAGCCTACACGAAAGATAGACCAGTTCTGATTGCCTACGATACTCGTTTTTTAGCTGATCAGTTTGCCCAGACAGCAGCTCAAGTCTTGGCTGACTTGGGCTGGAATGTCAAAATCACTGATCGAGATTGCCCCACACCAGTAATTGCCTATAATGCCCGTCACCTGAATTCGGCTGGGGCATTGATGTTTACGGCTAGTCATAATCCAGCACCTTATTGTGGAATTAAATATATCCCTGATTATGCTGGGCCTGCCACTCCAGAAATTACTGATACTATTGTGGCAAATATTGAAAGTGCATCGGATGAATTGCCAAGTGGCAAGCCATCGGGGTCAATTTCTACTTTTGATCCCAAACCAGACTATCTCCAGTTTATTTACACATTGTTAGATGTAGAAAAAATTAAAAGCGCCCAACTTAAAGTCAAGTATGATGCGTTATATTCTACATCCCGTGGCTATTTAGATGAAGTATTGCTAGAAAGTGGCACTCAATTAGAAAGTTTCCACACTTGGCGGGATGTCCTATTTGGCGGGGGAATGCCTGAACCAAAAGGAGAACAGCTAGTGGAATTAGTCGAAGCTGTCCGCCGAGATCATGCAGATTTGGGACTAGCGACAGATGGCGACAGCGATCGCTTTGGTATTGTAGATGAGTTAGGTAACGTCCTCACCCCCAATACTGTGCTGTTAGTCCTGGCGCGTCATTTAATCAAAAACAAAGGTAAAACAGGCGCTATTGTCCGCACTGTGGCAACAACTCACCTACTAGATAATTTCGCCGCTAAATACGGCTTGACGATTTATGAGACAGCCGTAGGTTTTAAATACATTGGGGAAAAAATGCGGGAAACCGCCGTACTGATTGGTGGTGAAGAATCAGGCGGTTTAAGCATAATTGGGCATATTCCCGAAAAAGATGGTGTTTTAGCTGATATGCTGATTGCCGAAGCGATCGCCTATGAAGGTAAGCCCCTGAGTCAACTGGTGAAGGAAGCGATCGCCGAAGCTGATGGCCCCTTATATAACAACCGTCTTGACTTACACTTAACAGAAGCCCATAAAGTCGCCGTCATCGACTCCTTTACAAAAAATCCTCCTTCCGAGATAGCCGGGATTAAAGTTAAGGAAGTCGGACGTAAGGACGGGATTAAGCTGTATTTAGAAGAAGGTAGCTGGGTGTTATTGCGTCCCTCTGGTACAGAACCTTTGGTACGTGTTTACCTAGAAACCAACTCTCCTGAAAAACTCAGCAAACTAGAGCAAGAGTTGGAGAGTGCGATCGCTAAGTTAGGATAAGAATCTCAACCGCAGATGAACACAGGCGTTCATCTGCGTGTACTTGTGGTTCGTGGTTTTATGAAAACTTTGGCACCTTTTTTCACATCTTTAGTTGTAGCAGTTTGGGTAGTGGCGATCGCCATTCTTTCTGTCCAAAATTTCGAGCCAGTATCGTTAAAATTCTTAACATTCCAATCAATTAAAATCCCATTTGGTATAGTGCTGGCGTTTAGTGCTGGTGTGGGATTTGTTGGTGTGGCTATTCTACAACCCCTCTGGAGTCTTTCCGGTTCGAGTAACTCCCGTTTAGAAGAAGACGCAGAATTTTTCGTTGATGATGAAGATTTTTGATGATTAAAAAAATAGTGTAGAGATACATATAAACATTTGCATCTCTACACAATCGATAGCAATAAGTTTTAATTAATAGATTTACAAAATTAAAATGTCCATTCGTGGTTAGGATCATTTAGGGCAGCACGAACAGAAGCCAAATTTGCAAGGTCTTTAAATGGGCTAGATTTAGCTATATCTGTGATTGAATTTAGGGCAAGAGCTAGTTGTTCATTATTACCGGATGCGATCGCACTATCAACGACAGCAAATAATGAACGAAAATTCTCTGCACGTTCATCAAAAGAGCGATCTAAATAAGCCATCAGCAACTCTCGCTGGGCATTAATTTCGGTAATCGTTTCTCTTTCCCAAGCGTCTATTTCTCGTCGCTTGGTCTGTTCTTCTTGGGCAATTATTAGGTAATCAGTGTAAGCTGTTACCATTTGCTGTAAGCATTCAGCAGGATTTATAAATTCCTTAAAAACTTCTGTGGTAAATTTCTTTGCTGGCATTACTGATTGCCTCCAAGAGTACGATATTTAGCTTGGATAGTCGCAGTAACAGGATTTAGTTGCCCTTCACTATCTAGAACAGGAGTTTTCATAATTTCGGCTAATGCTTTCACTAAAAGCCCTACTTGTTGAAATTTACTAGCATCTCTGTTGCGATCAAATGGTTGAGACTCTAACTCATCTAGATAGAATACTGCGCGACTATTTAACTCTTCTACCAATTTACTTAACTCAGTAATTCGCCGCCTGACTTTCCCCAAAAAATCCCTAGCTGCTTCAAGTTTGGCAATTTCAGTATTAACTTTAGCCTCATACTCACGCGCCTTTGTTAAAGCCTCCTCACCTTTACCAGCAATTACAAAACCACTAACGGCTAAAGCTGGCCCAACTGTAATGCCACCTAGTACAAAAGTTCCAACAAACATACCACCCCCACCTGCTGTCAATGCTCCACCACCCAGCCATGCTAAAGTTGCATTCCAAGCTGCTGCTCCACTAAGTCCTGATATTGCTGCTCCTGTGCTTGCCACCCCTACAGAAGTAGCAAGACTTGTTGCAGCCTGTCCAGCAGCAGCACCCGTAATAACTGCTTGAACACCACCTTTAACGAACTGTTCTGCTTCTATCGCATCAGCTTTGTATTGCTCTATCTGCTGAACTGATATTCCGTCCAAACCTTCTAAAAATTTCAGATCCTGCGATGAACGCTGACCAAGTTGCTCAATAACAGTAACAAATCGACCTATTGTATTGATTTTGGTATTGAACTGAAGTTGACCATACTCTTCAGCCAATTTATTAGTAGCTTCCCAGTCTGTTTTTAATCGATTAACAGCAGACTCATGAAGCTTTTGAGAACGGCTCCCAATATTATTTGCCTCTTTCATATTACTAACGCCTTCAGTGCCTTTGACAGCACCGTAAGCAGCAGTGCCTAAAGCAATCGCACCAAGGATAAATGGAATTGGCATTAAATACTCCTGATTGTGATTAGTGGTCAGTGGGTCTCGTTCTACGCATTAAATCATCAAATAAAGGCAATGCCTTATACATATATATCCCTAAGTAACAACCTTGCTAACATTCAGGTAGCAAAAAATTTTAGGAAACCAAGAATTTAAGTATTTTTAGCATTTAAACTACTTTTATGGTTGTATATTCAATAAAGTGCAGTGAATCAGCGATCGCACTCCTATAAAAGCTAAAATAATGAAGCGCAGTCTTGTAAAAATTATCAGTAATGAAAATTAAAGCAGTTATCTGGCAAGAGGATGATGTATGGTGTGGTTCTGTACCAGCTTTACCAGGATGTCACACTTGGGGAGATAGCTACGAACACCTATTAGAAATGCTACAAGATGCGATTCAGTGCTGGCTAGAAGTGGCTAGTCAAGGGCAAAAAATATAGAGTAAACTGCTTTGTCCTGATCATACAGAATAAGTCATATTGGTGGCGATCGCCTAAATTCTGTGTAAAGCGATCGCACTCACTAAATATACAGCTTGATGAATCTGTATGAATCTCAACAATAGCCAATTCTGTTAGCTATGGGTTAATTGTAACTTGAGATAATCGATAAAATCTAGCAGTTCTGTTTCAGAAAGTTGATAGCGCGATCGCTTGCCATACTTTTGCTGTAAAAATTCCCTGCCCTGCTCTGGACTCCAATTTAATTGAGATAAATATGTATCAGTTTGAGCGATGAAACCTTCACGATGCTTAGATGACGTAAAATCTTGATTAACATTTTGAATATTATTAATTTTTAGACTAACTTTATGCCCTAAAGCTTGCCAATCTGTTTCTTTATGTCCATCCCAGCTAACACCTACAGCACGGTAAGTTAGTGGATTATAGATTGTACAAAATACAATTGTTTTATCCCCAGGACTAACAGCAATGGTTAGAGGGTGACGTAATTGCTCGCAGGTCAAAACATCAAGTGAAAGTAACAAACTTTTAGCAAAGTAAGATTCGCTTCCCGAACGTACAACATACGGCTTATCTGCCAAAATATGTAAGTCAGTTTTTTCCTTTTCTCCATGAGAAGTTTCGACTTTTTTATCAATTTCAATTCCTGTAATTAAGCCTGTCAAAGCTTTGTCATAAATGGGAATTGGCTTTGTATCATCTGAAAGCGTATACCAACAGTGATCATGTTCTTTACTAACAAAAACATACTGAGGCTTGGGGATAGAGCCGAACCCTAATTTTACATTCATACCTGATTTAAATAAATGTGTCGTCAAGCGCTGATCTTGTTATTTATATAGTTCCCCACTTATCAAATCAATTAACATGAAATATATTGCGTTAGCCAACTTAATCGAAGTAGATTATGGTCAAATTAAAACTCACGCATAGATAAAACCTGATGCGTGAGTATAGGCTTACTTGAAGCATTTGACCATGAAATTATTAAATGCGATGTTCTACTAACGACAAAAGGTCATAACCGAAAACAATCCATTTACAGTTTTTTTAATTTCCAGCCATTGTTTCTGGCTCAAAACCCAAAGTTTTTAATCTTTCTGTCAAAATATGGACTTGTTCTTCTGCTTCTAAACGTCGCTGTGCTTCAAAATTTGCCCTTTGTTCTGCATCCCAAATACGTTCCTCTGGGGTAAGCAACCTTTCCCCTTTTTCGTTATACCAATACAACCACTCCCGCGCTATACCTTGATAAATGCCACGTTCTCTTCCAATTCCTAAACCAATTTCTGGTAGCCAAATTGGATCTCCTGACATGAGGATATATTCCCCATCTTCTAACCGATACACTTCCAGAGGAGATTTCTTGCGTCGAAAAGGGTTGTACACAACGTAGTACAAAATTCCTAATTCTTTTGCATAGAGTTCTTTTTTGCTGCTATATTCTCCTAAATGCTTGGGGGAAGCAACCTCCACCACTAAAACAGGTAGCTTTTGTTCTTCCCACAATACATAACTCAGGCGTAAGTCCCCATCAATAAAACGCTTAACCTCTATGCTGAGAAAACCATCTGGTACAATGGCGGATTTTTTAGGGTCATAGTATATGCCCATATTTACACCAAAGTACCAATCCCAACGATCTGACCACACTAAAGCTAGTGTTGACTTTAACAAGCTAGGAATTAAATCTTGTAGTTCATTATCCACAGGCGTATCATCAGAATCGGGTAACTCTTCAGACGATGGTAAACAGTGTAACGGGTTGTAGTTTAACATAAGTCGCATTACCTATTCCTAATTTTCTATAGGATTGATTATCAAAAACAAATTGATTTATTTTCTAATTGTCTTTGTGATATGGGACTAATACTTGATTTTTGAAATATACGTATGGGAGCCACTGCGCCCTTACGGGTTTCCCGGCTTAGCGCAAGTGGCGTTGGGTAATGCCCACCAAAACCATGAGCCGGTGGGTATTGCCCACTTTACAGATACTGAAAATTTTATGTGCAAGTGCAGGCTACGCCAACAGAAATCGAATCGGATTCCTATAGAGATTTTAGAGTTAGCTTCGGCACTCAAGTGTGTTAATAAATTTAAATTATTTATCAACAGTAATGTCTACAACAATACTTCCTTGCGTGGTAAAAAAAGAGCAGGTACACAACCCGCTCCTTCAAGAATATAAGTAGAAATGATGAAGCACCAGTTAATTACCAATTACTGGCGCACTTAAGGAAACTTTTGGTGCTTCTGGTTTTTCCTGTGCCAAAGTGGGTACAGAATCACGTAATCTTGCTGTCAGCTGTACAGTTGTAGCGTCGTACATCTGAGTTAGTAGCTTGGGATAGAAACCAATACCAATAATTGGCACTAGTAGACAAGCAATGACAAATACTTCGCGGGGTTCAGCATCTATGAGTTGCTGATGAGAAACTAATTCTTCGTTTTCTTTACCGTAGAAAATTTCCCGCAGCATTGACAGAAGATAAATTGGAGTTAAAATCACCCCAACTGCCATGAGAAATACCACGATGACCTTAAATGTAGAGCTATAAGCATCGCTGGTAGCAAAGCCGACGAATACCATTAACTCTGCCACGAAACCACTCATTCCGGGCAATGCTAAAGATGCCATCGAACAAGCGGTGAACATAGCGAAAATCTTGGGCATCCGCTTACCGACACCGCCCATCTCATCTAACATCAGGGTGTGTGTCCGGTCATAAGTTGCACCGACGAGGAAGAATAAACTCGCCCCGATTAAACCGTGGGAAACCATTTGTAACACTGCTCCACTCAAACCCAAATCGGTAAAGGAGGCAAACCCGATAATCACAAAACCCATGTGGGAAATTGAGGAGTAGGCAATCTTGCGCTTGAGGTTACGCTGGGCAAAGGATGTGAGGGCAGCGTAGATGATGTTAACTACCCCCAAGACAACCAGCACAGGTGCGAAATAAGCATGGGCATCGGGTAAAATGCCAGCGTTCATCCGAATCAGGGCATAACCACCCATTTTCAGCAGAATACCTGCCAGTAACATATGCGCGGGGGCTGTAGCTTCGCCGTGGGCATCTGGCAACCAAGTATGTAGGGGAATGATGGGTAATTTGATGGCGTAGGCAATCAGGAAGCCAGCATATAGCAACAATTGGAAATTTAAGGCGTAATCTTTGAGGGCGAGCGATCGCATATCAAAGGTGACATTATCGCCATAAAAGGCCATTGTCAAAGCGGCTAATAAAATAAACAGCGAACCACCAGCCGTGTACAAAATAAACTTGGTGGCTGCGTACTGCCGCTTTTTACCTCCCCAAATTGCCAGCAGCAAGTAAACGGGGATTAACTCCAACTCCCACACCAGGAAAAACAGTAGGAGATCCTGAACGGCAAATACGGCGATTTGACCGCCATACATAGCCAGGAGCAAAAAGTAAAATAGCCTGGGCTTTAAGGTCACAGGCCAGGCTGCTAAGGTGGCTAGGGTGGTGATGAATCCAGTCAAAATAATCAGGGGCATAGACAAGCCGTCTGCGCCCACAGACCAGTTCAAATCCAGTTGCGGTACCCAAGGGTAACTCTCCACCAACTGTAAATCGGGATTGGCGAAGTCGTAACTGGTATAAAACGCGTAAACAATCAGGGCAAAATCAATCAACCCTACGATGAGGGCATACCAACGGATGGTTTTGCCGTCTTTATCGGGAATGATGGGAATCAGTAGTGACGCGGCTATCGGTAGTAAAATAATCGTCGTCAGCCACGGAAAATTAGCTGTATTCATCACAATTCTTCTGCTATTAAATTCATGTTTGCCAATAAGCCACTAGCTTATTAACTAGCAGCTTTTTGACGATTTGGCATTGATTGTTAGGTTGATTTAAACAACATAAAGAAAGATGAAGGCGGGTTAAGCTATACCCGGTCCTTCATCCCCATACAATATACTTCTTGCCCAATCATTAACCGTTTAGTTAGCAGAAGTTTAGTTTTTAGCACCAGGGTGCTGAGTAAAAACATAGTTCAGCTTTAACTCAGCACAAAAGTTAGGTGACACCGAAAACGATAACTAAGCCCAAAACAGCCCCGAATACGATGAGGGCATAGAATTGAACTCGACCGTTTTCGAGATATTTTAGACCTTCGCCACTAACCAAGGTGAAAAAGCCTGTCAAGTTTACAGCACCATCAACAACCCGGAAGTCAACTTCCATAACTTGTCTAGCGAGGCGACGCAAACCAAGCACAAATACACGGTGGTAAATGTCATCGAAATACCATTTATTAAGTGATAGTTCGTAGAGTGGCTTGATTTTAGCAGCGATCGCCGCCGGGTCGATTTTACGCTGCAAATACATCAGCGAAGCCAAGGTAATCCCAATCAAGGAAACACCGACTGAACCACCAGCCATGATGTAAAACTCATTAGGATCAAATTCAGCCGCTTTTTCTAGTACTTCAGCCAAGCTTTCTGTGGGCGAAAAAATAAACCGTTCAAAGTAATTGTTGTAGGGTGTACCTACCAAACCAATCAACATTGAAGGTATAGCCAAAATCAGCAATGGCAGAGTCATTGTCCAAGGCGACTCATGGGGAGAACTACTGTGATGACCGTGACCATCATGATGACCACCAGTTGCAGCTAATTCTCCTTTTTTCATTGCCCCAGGGCCAAAAACAGGTGCGGGTTCTGCTGACTCTAGTTCTAGAAGGATTGTTTTAGCTTTGAGAAGTTTATCCTTGATTTTTTCGTCATTACCCCGGAATTTGCCCTCAAATGTCGAGAAATACATTCTAAACATATAAAAAGCGGTAATCCCGGCAGTCATCCAGCCAATAAACCACAGTAACGGGTTAGCAGCATAAGCAGCACCGAGAATTTCATCTTTTGACCAGAAGCCAGCAAAGGGAGGGATACCGGAAATTGCCAAACAACCAATCAAAAATGTCAAGCCAGTAGCAGGCATATATTTCCGCAGGCCACCCATTAAGCGCATATCCTGTGCTAAAGCCGGGTCATGACCAACAACAGCTTCCATGCCATGAATGACAGAACCAGAACCCAAGAACAACATCGCTTTGAAATAAGCGTGGGTCATTAGGTGGAATAATCCCGCACTGTAAGCCCCTACGCCCATCGCCATCACCATGTAACCCAATTGGGAGATAGTGGAGTAAGCCAAGCCCTTTTTGATGTCGTTTTGGGTAATGGCAATGGTAGCGCCCAAAAATGCTGTAAATGCCCCAGTAAAGGCAATCACGTTCATCGCTGCGGGAACGTGTTCAAAAACGGGGTACATCCGCGCCACGAGGAATACACCAGCTGCCACCATCGTTGCCGCGTGGATTAAGGCAGAAATGGGGGTGGGGCCTTCCATCGCGTCTGGTAGCCAGACATGGAGGGGGAATTGGGCAGATTTAGCAACTGGGCCGAGGAAGACTAAAATTGCAAACAGTACAGCCAGGAAATTGCTGATAGAACCTGTTTGGACGAGTTCGGCTAGGCGATCGCCCATCACGTTAAACTCGAAGCTGCCTGTTGCCCAAAATAGCCCCAGAATACCCAGCAGTAGACCAAAGTCACCTACACGGTTGGTGACAAACGCTTTTTGGGCTGCATCTGCTGCTGATTTGCGATCGTACCAGAAGCCAACCAGCAAGTAAGAACACATCCCCACTAGTTCCCAAAAAATATAAATCTGGACTAGGTTAGGACTGACTACTAGACCCAACATTGAGGAGCCGAACAGGCTGAGATAGGCATAAAACCTAACGTAGCCTGGGTCATGAGCCATGTAACCATCAGTGTAAACCATGACCAGCACAGCTACCGATGTTACAATCACCAACATCAGGGATGTGAGATTGTCGATAGTGTAGCCCATAGTCAGGTGAAAATTGCCTGCTGCCGCCCATTCTAGGGTTCGGAGATAAGTTGGGTGTCCTTGGAGTTGACTCCACAGCAAGGCCGACGACAGACCCAGGGCCGCGCCCATGAGGGAAATGATCAACACAGCGTTTAGCTGCCGCAGGCGATTTGTCGTTTGATTGAACGAAATTAAGCCAAGACCGACCAACATTGCTCCCAACAGAGGCAATACTGGGATTAGCCAGGCATATTGATAGATTACTTCCATCACTGACGTGTACTTTTAGGATTCTTGACTAAATTGTCGGAACTGTTAATAATTGTGACACACACCCTTGAGGATAAAATACCCCACCCAATAACAATTGAGTGGGGTATTAAGCATGGTTTTAGATTTGGGGACTGGAGATTGGGAATTGGGGAAAATTTGACCCAATACCCAAGACTTAACACCCAATTTCTTATCACGCTGTCCGACATTCTAAGTCTGCCGTTTTAGAGCTACTGTAGGCTTTAGGGCGGTTGGTATAACTGAGTCTGATTTCTTCCAACGCCAATCGTAAGTCATCTCTGCCGCGAAACCCTTCTAGACGATGGCGAATGCTCCCATTTTCAATCAAAAGTAACGTGGGCAAAGACTTTAAACGATAAGTGTTAGAAAGTTTGAAATTCTCGTCAGCGTTCACCCCAACTAGTTTAATTTGTTCGCCGCATTGAGATTGAAATTGTAATAACAAAGGGTGGATAATGCGACACAACCCACACCAGGGTGCTTCAAAATTTACTAAAACCGGAACCGGAGATTCTAAAACTTCTTGAGTAAATGTCCGCTCACTAACCGACAACACCATGACGCCTCTAGAGTTATAGGGTTTTACTATCAAACTAGCTATCAGCAGAAGAAGTTAGCAAGCTAGTTAATGTTTTATAGCAGCTATATTTCAATACCGCCTTTGACTGCGGTAAAAAAGCCAGCAGATTCTAAAAACCAATTTTAAGCTTTGGTCATGCCGATCGCTTCTACTGGAAAGAGTATTTTGGCTACTTTGCCGGATACTCTCCAAGAGATTTGATTGCTCGGCAATGTGCCACTATAAAAATTGCAAAACGGATCAACAGACCCCCACTAACAGCTGTTTCAATTTATCCTACATTGATTTGGTAGCAATTGATAAGTGGAAATTTTCCCTGAGTTAGTATTTTCTTCTGATAGTGGGGATCATGTGAAACTACCAGTTTAACCTACTAGTTGCTACAAACAACAGGGGGTGCGCCCACCAAAGTAAAGCGACAAAAATACCAACTCCTAAATATGCAGGGCGGATAAATTCTTCCCACTTGATAGATTGACGACCATCAATAATTGCGGCAAAGGGAATGATTGAGGTGCGCTGTTTCACAATTTCAAAAGCCTCGCCGTAGCGCTTGCTCAAACGGCGATCGCCATGCCAAACTCCAAATAAATGGTGCAAAATCAGCCCAAAAGAAGTCACAAGGGTAAAGCTTGTACCTAACCATAGAGTATGGGCAATACACCAAATTACCTGTCCTACCATTTGGGGATGACGGGTAATCCGAATAATTCCTGTTTCATACAAGTGTACTTGGGGCTTTTGAATAGCCGCAATTTCTAGTAGATTGAAGGTGGCAGGATACAAAAACAAAAATGAAATAGCTGATAATACCCAAACTACAGCCTGTACTCCTGGTACACTCTGTATCTGCCAAAGTTGCAACCCGTCGTAACGGTGATTAAAGAAGTAAATAATCAATATGACAGCCAACGGTAGACTGACTAATGCAAAAAAAATGCGATAAAGCCTTGGCCCAATGTACTTTTCTGCCCAAGGTCGTAACGCAGCGCCGCCACTGTGGGCGATCGCAAAAGCTAATTGTAACCCCAGCACGACAAAATGACTCGGAGTCAACCAAGGATTCAGCATCATAGATACAGGTGAAGTAATTTAAAGAAAAGTTAATTCCATACAACCAATACCACAAAGTATTCAACAGGAGACTTCAACAAGATTGTTGTGGTACTGTCTTTTTCTATTCCCGCCTCCAAGTTATAAGATGCAATAAATCATGCTCAGTAGCGCTACGCAGAATTTAAAATTCAAAATTCCTCTGGGAAGGTTGGCCGGTGTCGGTTTCCGTCTCGCCCAATTTTTACAAAATTCAAAAAGCTTATATTTTAAGCTTTCCCTGATTTAGAATTGAGTATTTTATTCACGCCGTCGTGTACTAATAGTTGCAAAGCTATAAAACATGATTTATTGCTAACGTTGCTCCTTTCAAAGTTCGTGGGTTGAGCCTTATGTCTGACCTTCCTTTCACTTTAGATCAGTTACGCATTCTCAAAGCGATCGCCGTAGAAGGGAGCTTCAAACGCGCCGCTGATAGTCTTTATGTCTCCCAACCTGCCGTGAGTTTGCAAGTGCAGAATTTAGAACGGCAGTTGGATGTCCCTTTATTTGACCGTGGCGGCCGTCGCGCACAATTAACCGAAGCAGGACATCTACTATTGAATTACGGTGAAAAAATCCTCAGTTTGTGCCAAGAAACTTGCCGCGCTATTGAGGATTTACAAAATCTCCAAGGAGGTACTTTAATTGTTGGTGCTTCTCAAACTACTGGAACATACCTGCTGCCGAAAATGATTGGGATGTTCCGGCAGAAGTACCCTGATGTGGCAGTACAACTGCACGTCCATTCGACTCGGCGCACAGCTTGGAGTGTGGCTAACGGGCAAGTGGATTTGGCAATTATCGGGGGGGAAATTCCTGGGGAACTGACGGAATCTTTGGAAATTATTCCCTATGCCGAAGATGAACTGGCCCTTATTCTCCCAGTGTTTCACCCCTTCACCAAACAGGAAACAATTCAAAAAGAAGATTTATACAAACTACAATTCATTACTTTAGATTCTCAATCAACAATACGCAAAGTTATCGATCAAGTCCTATCTCGCAGTGAGATTGACACTAGGCGGTTTAAGATTGAAATGGAGTTAAATTCCATTGAGGCGATTAAAAATGCTGTACAGTCGGGTTTAGGTGCAGCTTTTGTTTCCACTAGTGCGATCGCTAAAGAATTACAGATGGGTGTACTCCACTGCACACCCATTGATGGCGTAGTCATCAAACGGACACTGTGGCTAATTTTCAATCCTAATCGTTACAGATCCAAAGCAGCAGAAGCTTTTAGCCAAGAGATATTACCGCAGTTCGCCACTCCTGACTGGAATCAAGATGTGTTAAAACTGGTGCAAAAAAAACTAGTGGTAAATGTACTAGATGCAGCCATCCCCAATACTTCCGATGATGGCTAACATTTGGTCATGAGTGAACCAAAGTAATCTTCTCCTCAACAGAAATGCTAGCGCTACGGGATTTTTCCTTGTTGGCGCTAGTCTACTCTACGACAATACCTGACAGCGAACCCCCAGGGTATGACTTAAGGTAGGGACATGAATATGCTAAGTGGCGCTGATCACTCCCATAGAACGCAATACCCACGTTCTGGAGTCCAACAAGCCCTCTCCTTAGCTATCTGGTGTAATTAGTTTAGGGGATCCAGCGATCGCAATTTTCTATTTCAGCTTGTTAAATTAGTTATTGCTTGCTACTCTCACACTGAATTTGACTTCGAGCCAGTGAGATAATAAGTAATTAAAGTGATAGAAATCACATATCCCTTAGATGAGTTTTTCGAGGTTGACCTTGCCCGTGACTTTTGCTGCCAACCCAAGGGAGATCAATTACTTAATACTGAGGAATCATCTTATTCCCTAAATGTCTCTGTCCTAATAGATAAAAAATCAACATTTAAGCTTTTAAACAAAAACTTGCCCGATTACACAATCTGTTTGTGGTGGTCAAACAGATTGATAAGACTGAGCAGTAAGCGAGTGTTGCTGGCGACGACTTACTGCTGACTGATCGGGGGTAGGAACTGATAAGCGGAGCTTGACCGTTAAAATGTACCAAAATCTGCTATTGCTGGTTGGCAGAGTGGTAGTTCCCAACCGTAGATGCCCTATAAACAGTCAATTAAGCTTTAGCTAGCTCTGTTGATTGACTCTGCTGGCAAACAAATCAAGTTATCCCCTTGAGTAAGGATTAAGCCACGCTGACGTAACTTACCCATTAAACGAGTAACGGTTACACGAGTTGAACCAATGGCACTACCAATTTGAGCATGGGTAAGGGGGAAAGGCAGACAATAACCACGAATGACATCGGGATCAGTTTCGCTCATGGCTGGTTCTCCATATTCCTCAATCAGTAGGGTGAGGAATCCTAAGAGTCTGTCAATTGTACGCCGTTGTCCCAAGGCACTAAGCCACAGCAACTTACGCTGGTGTTGGTATCTGAAAGCATCCATCACTTCACGACGGAAGTGAGGCCAGTTGTCTAGATCGTGCCAATACATCCACAGTACGGCGGTTTGATCAACGTGAGCGTAGGACTGGAGTGTGAATGGAGACTGAGCCACAATTTCAAACGGCTGTCCCGCGCCCACAAATCCCAAGAAAGCTTCTTCTGGGGTTCTGTTGATCCGTCGAGAAGTCAATTGACTTGCAGTAGCACTAACCTGGGCGGTTCCTACCATGCGGATCGCACCTCTCTGCACTAAATAAAGCAACCCAGGTCTTGCTGGAATGCGCTCATCTTTGCTAAAGGTACGGCAGCGATAGTGTTCTTGAGCCCAGTCAAGAATGCGTTGCCAAGTCAAAAAAGGGCGTGATGCCTCAGAAAAGGAGGATGGAGATTGCATAGGTAACAAAGAGCGTTCGGCTGAAGACAAAGACGTAATAAAAAGGTGCAAGGAGTGTCTTTGTGTTTTTTGAGGTAGGCTTAACGCCTAACAGCGTCAGCCATCCAAAAAGCAGAGGGCTATTTGCGCTCTACTATTTTGTTATACTTCCTACTGTACAATGATGGTAGTAAAGTTTACATATTATTCATCGAATATTTATCAAATTTTATGCTATTCTCATTTTTCTTCGACAGAAATAATATTCTACCCTATGGCAGATGACAACTTATCAGGTATTTTATGAAACTTAGCCTCTCATAAAAACTAAGTGTATCATCCTCTACTAGTAAGTAAAAATACGGCAATTAGACAGTTACTATACAGCTACTTACTGGTAGTTGTGGATAGCTTTAACTCTCATCAGGAACAGCAAAGCACAATAAAAGCGGAAATTCCTCTATATAAAGGTAGAGATAGCCAACGAATTTTATATATTTGCGGAGTAGCTCTGCGACTGGCAAAATCTCATAATCGAGATCCAATGGAGATAGCCAGTGTTATTACTTCCCAATTATTAGATATATGTAAAGAAAACTTATTGGTGCGGATTGTTGATCCAGGTTGGATTCATCTAGAATTGGCTGACTCCTTGTTAGCAGCTTGGTTGCAAAATCTTTCACTGGGGGGTTTAGGAGATGATAGGGACAAAAAGGAAAATGAGAGATTTGTCACTATTCACCCTTCTCGTTTGTTTGCAATGCAGTATGCTCATGCACGTTGTTGTTCGTTAATATTACTGGCTCAACGTGGAGGATTAATTCTATTTAGGGAACCATTACCAGATAACTGGCAAGAGCTGGCGCTGGGTAGTTTAGCATCAACGATGCAAATACCTTGGTTGAATGGTGATGCAAAAATTCGCCTCAATCACCCAGCAGAAAGCTGTTTAATTTCTGAGTTAATACAAGTAGTAGATAGTTTGATATTTCCTCATGATGATAAGGTTATGAACTGGGAAAAATTAGGGTCAGATTTAAGCCAAGCTTTTGGCACTTTTTGGAGCCAGTGCCGTATTTGGGGGGAAGTCAAAACTACTTTGCCAGAAGTTACTCAAGCCAGACTGGGATTAATTTTGGCTACTCAGACGGTATTCAGATTTTTACTAGTAACCAAGTTGGGGAGTGTTGCGCCTCTTGAGCTTTAGATTTGCAAGTGTTTGGGCGTAATTTTTGTCTAAATCCTGTTATTCAGAGAGACAATAAAAACTTTTATAACTAGGTGTTGACGCATTACCTAATGTCGGATATATTAGCTGGTGTGTGAGGAGCGAACCAGCAAGAACACCGAGACGAAACACGGCCAGTCGTCGGTGTTCTTTCTGATCTATAGGGGCTTCTCTTGGGTGAGTTTGTCTATAACCCCTGCGCTATTTCAAAATTTAACTTTTTTAGAATCTAAACAACAAAAGAAATTTTTAGTTTCTACATTCTGTATTCTGTGGAAATATTAATTCTGCACTTTACAAAAATTAATCAAGTAGGCTTAGGAAAGTAGAAATTTCTCAATTGCGACAGCAGCTCCATCCTCTTCGACGGTGGGGGCTACCCATTGAGCGATCGCCTGCACTCCTGCGGGGGCGTTTCCCATAGCGATCCCAATACCGGCGTATTCCAGCATTTCCAGATCATTGAAGTTATCACCAATGCACATAACCTCATGGCTTTGTATTCCCAGCAATTCTTCGGCTAGGTAGCGCACAGCATTGCCTTTGTTGACAAAGGGATTAGTTGCTTCAAAGAAAGTGGCGACGGATGTGGTGAGATAAAGTTCAGCTGGTGTGTATTGTAGGCGCAAACTGCCCAAGAGGTTGTTGATTACCTCTGTGTCATCGCACAAGGCTAAAATTTTTGTGGGTGCATTAGTTAAAGTTTGGCGCAAATCACCTACCGCAATAGGGGTAATACCAGAACGTTGTGCGTAAGTTGCAGTCTCTTGGGTGACTTCGCGCACGTAGAGCTGATCATTAATGTAGAAGTGGATAGATAAAAGCGATCGCCACTGTGGCTGTTCAAAATAATCTAATAATTGTTCAGCCGTCTTTCTATCTACAGGTAGATGTTGATGGATTTTTTGGTCAGATGGGTCTTGAATCCAGGCTCCTTGATAAGCGGCTAGGGGCAAAGTAGAGTTAATATCTTGATGAAAGCGGAGTGCCGAACGATACATCCTGCCGGTAGCGATCGCCACGGGAATGCCTCTGGCTTGAACTGCGGCGATCACTTCCTTAACATATGGGCTGACGGCGTTCGATTCTCCCGAAATTGTGCCATCTATGTCTAATACAAGTAGTTTAATCATTTAGTCATTGGTCAATAGTCAATAGTCAACAGTCAACATTGCATAATTGTTATCACCAGTCTATTGGCAAACCCAACTGCTCTAGAATTTCTCCATTTTGCAATAGTGGCTGAATTTCGTTGTCTACTTGAATGCGTCCGTTGGATAGTACTAGGGCGCGTTGAGTAACTTTTCCTAGCCAATGTAGTTCATGGGAAGCTATTAACATGACTTGCACTGGCAAATTTAATAGAACTCTTGCTAAGTGTCTGCGCCATGCTGGATCAAGTCCAGTAGTAGGTTCATCTAAAATTAAAATAGCAGGCTCTAGTGCCAAAATAGCAGCCAGGGCGGCAAGTCTTCTTTGTCCACCAGAAAGTTCGTGTGCTGAACGGTTAGCATAGGCTTCTAGACCGAAATCCGCTAATAAATGCCGTGCTTGATCCCGTGCTATTGGGGCTGGTACACCATAGTTAAGGGGGCCAAAGGTAATATCTTCTAAGATGGTGGGCATAAATAATTGGTCATTGGCATCTTGAAAGCCAAAGCCAATGTATCGCCTTACTTGAGGTAAAGTCTGGGGTTCTAAGGAGATATCGTTAATCCAGATTTTGCCTGATTGCGGTTGTTGGATGCCAATGAGGTTTTCTAATAAGGTACTTTTACCAGAACCGGTTGCACCCATCAACGCTACGCGATCGCCGGCATTTAATGTAAAAGAAATATTGTGCAGAACTGGTTCTTGGTGAGGATAAGCGTAAACCAAGTTTTGTACCCGGACAACAGCTTGATGGGAATTACGGCTGGAAGAGTGGGGGTGAGGAGTCAGAGATTTCAAAATTTATTACTCTCTATTTTGGGGAATTGGGGAGAAGGGGGATTAAAGATAGGAGGTGAAGGTAAAAAAAGCAGCGATCGCCCAAGCAAATATCAGGGCAAACCGTTCTTTGGCTTTAAAAGTAAAATCTATGGGTAACTGACCGTTATAACCGCGAATTACCATTGCGGCATAGACTCTTTCTGCTCTTTCCAAGCTACGGATATACAAAGTGCCAATCATGGCGGAACTAGCGTAGCGTAACCAGCCACCTGCACCTTTTAGTCCTCGTAATTGGGCGCTACGCTGCATACGTGTTACTTCTGAAAGCAAAATTTCTAAATATTGCCCAGTCAAAAGTAAATTTTCTTTTAATGCGCTGGGTACGGGTAAACTTTTCAGGGCGATGCCAAAACTGTGGGGTGGTAGGGTTAACAGAAAGCTATTCATGGCGATTAAACATACGAGAGAGCGAATCAGCAAAAAACTCGCTCTTTCCCATCCCAAGGGCAATGCTACTACTGATAAGAAGACTAATTCTGTACCTACCAATCCTCCTAATTTGGGTAGGGATACACGCAATACTGCTACCCAAATTAAGGCGATCGCAGCATAAGCACTCAACCAGTACCAGGCGTGATGCTTGAGTAAGGCTGTCCCGACAACAATCACCAAGGATAGATGTAAGCGTAACGGCAAAGCCATTTTAAGCATTCTTCGGTCTCACTACTTTGGCAATTCCAAAGGCAGTAGCGAAGCACACCGCAGCCCCCAAAAGTCCGGCGATACTCGTGCCAATTGCTCCTAAACCCTCAATACCATAGTCTGCTAATGGTGTCGGTACAGATATTCTGACTTCTTCACCTAGTTTGATAAATCCTAAGTCTTCTGCCACTCTTTCTAAGCCATCAGGCCAAGCTGAGGCGAGCAATGACAATGCACCAGCTACTAAGACTATGGTAACAACAGGTACTAACCAACCGCGAAATTCTTGTTGTTCTCCTGGTAACAAATCTGGTCTGGCTTTGGCTAGATAAGTTAATACGCCGCCCGTAATTAAGCCTTCACCAATGCCAATTAAAATATGAATACCTGTCATAGCAGGTACAACAGCTATGGATGCAGTCCCAGAAAGGACTAACTCAATCGCACAGGCGATCGCTGCTACTACGACACTCACGGCCGCCGCTATACCAGCCGCTAAAGGTAAACGTGCTTTAGAGCCGCCAAATAATCTTTGCAAAGTTTGGGTTAACATCCAGCCTACCCAAACGCCAATGAATGCCATGTTCAGAATATTGGCTCCCAAGGCTGTGATCCCACCATCAGCAAACAGCACGGCTTGGATAATTAAGACTGTGGCAATGCACAATGAGCCAGCCCAGGGGCTACCTAAAACAATCGCGGCTAAAGTACCGCCAAGCAAGTGACCACTGGTTCCCCCCGCCACTGGGAAATTAATCATTTGGGCAGCAAAAATAAAAGCAGTCGTTAAACCGAGAATGGGGGCGCGACGAATACCAAAAGCTGTTTGCGATCGCCCACTAGCAAACAACAGTCCCGCCAAACTTACCAAACCCGTTGCGCCTGCGACTGGCACAGACACAAATCCATCAGGAATATGCATGATTCGCCCCGTAACTAACGTGTTATTTCACACAATAAAAATAATCTCATTCAGGCATCAAACTAATAAAAAACACTATTTTTCTTTTGTTTTCAATGCCCTATTGGGGGATTTTATAATGATACTTGGGATATATTGACAATAAAAAAATCATCAAATATTGTACTTATTTAGCAAGTTATTACATTTTATTTAATTAGGATTAATTGGATATTAATTTAAAAAAATATGTTAATAATCCGGTTTCCTAATTTTTCTGGAAGCTGGGAATTGGACTGTTAACAAAAAAGCTGCAATATCCTCTGCCGGAAATTTTCTGAATTATGCCCTTTAGTCGCTAGTTCTTCTGTGATGAAAATTTCATATATGGGTGGTAGTCCTAACTCTATACTTTCAAGGATTTCCCTTTGACAAAAAATATCTTCTGGTTTTCCCTCTAAAATAAGCCTTCCTGCATCCATCACAAAAATCCAGTCTGACCAGCAATAAACTAAGTCCAAGTCATGACTAGCCATGAGTATTGTGGTTCCAGATTGATAAATTTTATTGAGCATGGCCATTAAGTTACGGCTTTGTGGTCTGTCGAGATAGGCTGTTGGCTCATCTAGTAAGAGTAATTCTGGTCTTAGAACCATGACATCAGCTAAAGAGACACGTTTTTTTTGTCCTAAACTCAGGTGATGTACCGGTCTTTCAGCTAATTCTGTTAGTTCAAATTCTACTAAAGCTTGGGTAACTCGTTGTTGAATATCTGCTATTGGTAATCCTAAATTACATAAGCCATAAGAAATATCTTCTTCAACAGTAGAGGCTACTAATTGTTGCTCTGGATTTTGAAAGACTAGTCCAACTTTTTGGCGTAGTTGTATAAGGGTTTTACGGTCATATTGTAGTGCCTTTTCCTGCCAATACACACGACCTTGCTGTGGCTTATATAAACCGTTCGCTAAAGAGAATAGAGTAGTTTTACCGCAACCATTTCTGCCAATTAAGGCACATCTTTTTCCTTGGGGAATTTGTAGTGTGATGCCATTGAGTACTGATTGTTGTGTGCCTGGATATGTATAATATACTTGTTCAAACGCGAGTAATGACTGCTGCATTATCTACAACTTGAGAGAATTTAAATTTAGAATCAGTAAACATTAGTTTAAATGCTTATATTTGGGTTATTTTATATTAATGAATACAAGTTCTAGGTTAGTAAATTGTGGTGATTTTATTTACTTGGTAAAGTGAATATTCCATTCTAAGATTATCAATAAAAAGCATCCAATAATTGCTTCTGTCGCATAGCGTTTAGATAAGCGATAACGACAAGGATGCCAAACTTGAAATTCCCCATTAAAGCCTCTTGATACCAAGCTCAAGGATATTTGTTGATACTTTTCTAGGGTGCGTTGGAACAATTGACTAATCAACAACGATAAGCTTTTCATACTCAGACTAAAGGTGGAGTAGCCACTACGAGATTGTTGGGCAGTCCATAAGTCTGAGGCTGTATTTAATAAAACGAAAATAAATCGGTACATTAATAATAATAAATCTGTGAGCAGTACGGGGAATCCATAACGCCGTAAAGTTTGTAGTAAGTCTGTAAAGGGGATAGTTAACATAACGAAATATAAGCAAGAAATAGAGGCGATCGCTCGTGTGAAAATCTGCCACACTTGTTCAAGTCCATGCTGACTAATATATAAATAATAAAAGCCAGTATTTAACCCATATATGGCATCATTCTGCACTAAATTTAACTGAGAAATTCCCACTCCATTAATTGCCAAAGCCGGTAAACTAGTTAACCAAAAAAAAACTGCGACATAAATTAACTTCAAATAAACTTTGGCGGGAATACCTGCGTAAAATATCGTCCAAATACTCATCCAAATAGCAATTAAGATTTGTACCAGTGGATGGGCAAAAGCTGTGATAATGAGTAAGGCGATCGCCAACAACAATTTCTGCTCTGGTGCTAATCGCCGCAATTTATTAGTATAAGCCAGGGTATCTATTTGCAAGGTCATTCCTTATTCCTTTGCTGTTGGGAACGTCCCTTATATAAACCAACTGCATAACCAATAATCCCCGCGCCTAAAGCGGCTTGTGAACTGAATAATAAACTTTCCACTTCACCACTTGGTGGTTCAAATAAAGGTTTAAACCAAGGTTCATATCCAGGCTTCACCTCACTAATGACTTTTTCAGCTTGGCCATCTGAGCCTGTAAATTCTGCACCCCGTACAAAGATTAAAGGTAATATTGCTAAAGCGATGACTCCGCCTATCAATAACCAATTACTGATACCTGGTTTAGATTGATTCATGGCTTTGAGGTTCCCTTTGGATTAATTTCAGCAGTTGGAGTTCTTGCGGTGAATAGGATTGTAGCCAATTCCATACCAAGACAGTCAATAATCCTTCACTAATGGCTAGAGGGATTTGAGTAATGGCAAAAATACCAGCAAATTTGGCGAATGAGGCGATAAATCCGCCGACTGGTGCAGGAAAGGCTAAGGCTAGTTGGACGGAAGTAATAATGTAGGTTAGCAAATCTGCTAAGGTGGCTGCTAAAAAGATGGCGATTCTTTGCTTACCAGTTAACTGGATTGTCAGATGATATATCCAATAGGCGGTAAATGGGCCAGCGATCGCCATTGAAAAAGCGTTTGCACCCAAGGTTGTTAAACCACCGTGGGCCAGCAACAATGCTTGAAACAACAATACTAGACTACCCAAAACAGACATCGCCAAAGGCCCGAACAGCACAGCCCCTAAGCCTGTACCTGTCGGGTGAGAACAACTACCCGTTACAGAGGGCAATTTCAAAGCGGATAATACGAAAGTAAAAGCCCCCGCCAATGCTAACAATAATTTTAGTTCTGGGTTGGCTTTGGTGATGCGGGTGAGCGATCGCACTCCTAAAACCATAAACGGCAAAGCTACTAACCACCAAAAAGCTGCCCACCCTGCTGGTAGGTAGCCTTCCATAATGTGCATCGCATAAGCTGGCGCAGATGAACTAACAATGATATAAAAGCTCAGAATCCCCATGAGGATGAGGGAGGCGCGTTTCGATTTGAGAATCATTCTCGGCACACTTTATACCTGGAAAATATATTTCATCGCAATAGTCTAAACCAGCTTATACCCTAGCTAACAATTCACAAGTAAAAATTAAAAATTCAAGACAATTACTAACATCATGAATCTTTGTTTGCTTCTTTAATAAGTGCATTAAAGTTTACTATCTATTTTTTAGTGTGCTGATATATCTGTAGTGTCTACTTTAGCTTTATAGTCATGTTAAGGCGTTAAAGGTATCAAATTAACACTCGAAATTATTGTGGCATTTATATTTTTTTATACATTTAAATCAGTGATTAAACTTACTTAAGGCACTTAATCAAAGTTTTTCTTTATTACTGTAGCCACAGATTTACTTCAACCTTCAAAAGTTTCTAGTAAGCACTTTAACACTTCCATATACGATGGAATTGAAGTGATTATACTATTCACAATTGAAAAAGCTTGACATAACAAGGGTTTTGGACTGTGTATCTGTCAAATTCTTTTTTCAGATTGCTATGGCTACAAACATCTTTAGGGAATTATAGTTGGAGTTTTGTTGAATAAATTCTCACAACTTCTTGAGAATTATTGACAGTAAATCCTGAGTCTTATAGGATACACAAAGATAGTTGCTAATTATTTGCAACTTTGATTTAGTGCTGTGGTTGAATTTCATGCCCAATAATTTTACGCTGGGTAAAAAAGAATTTTGGAGCCGTCGTCAATTGCTCAAGTTGGGTTTGGGTGGTGTTGGCGTGGCTGGTGCAGCTGCACTTTGGCAGACATTGAACTCACAAAATAAGTCTATTGTCAGAGTGCCGCAAATGGAAATGGACGCAGCTGACAATGTTGCTCAACCCATGCGGATGTTGAGAGAATTTGATTATGGGACGCTCAAGCAAGAAAGTGGGCGGACGATTCGAGAATTTCAGTTAACAGCCGGTACTTCAGTTATTCAACTCAATAGTGCTGTATCTTACAACATCTGGGATCTTAATGGTCGCATACCGGGGCCGACACTCAGGGCAAAACAAGGCGATCGCATCCGGGTATTATTTCACAACCAAGCTGGACATTCCCATTCTCTGCATTTTCATGGGGTTCACCCAGCCGAAATGGATGGTGTCCGTCCCGTGAGTAATAATAGTGCCACAATTTATGAGTTTGATGCCGAACCTTACGGAGTTCATTTATACCACTGCCATATTGAACCAGTTACCCGTCACATCGCCAAAGGTTTATATGGAATGTTTATCATTGACCCACCTACACCCCGCCCCCCGGCTGATGAGATCGTGCTGGTGATGGCTGGCTATGACGTGGATGATAATAGCCATAATGATTTTTACGCCTTCAACGGACTACCGCATCACTATATGCACAATCCGATTCAGATTTACCAAAATCAATTGATTCGGCTGTATGTCCTCAATATCATTGAATATGACCCGGCTGTAACGTTTCATCTCCACGCTAATTTCTTTGATGTCTATCGTTATGGCATGAGTATGAAAGCTAGCGAGAAAACCGATGTGATCACAATGGGGGTTGCAGAACGGCACATTTTAGAATTTGCGTTTCGCTATCCAGGCAAGTATATGTTCCATCCTCATCAAGATGCGATCTCTGAAAATGGTTGTATGGGTCAATTTGAAGTTGTTGCTAATAATAATCAAAATCATTCTACTTGATGCAGTTGTTAGCTACACCAGAGAATTTAGATAATTTTTAAAATTTAACTTAAATATTTTCCTAATTAGTTGATAATTACTTGCACTTGTGATAAATCATCATAATACCTATTGCAAAACTATATCAGATTTTATTTTAAGCAATAGCTGAAAAATCTAGTAATTTATGGGTTTTTGTCACCTTTAGGAATCAAAATGGTTAAATCTCGCTATATCTGTTTGGCTGTTGCAGCTTGCGTCATTGTTTCCCTGAGTTCTTGTACTGGAGGTACACCAACAGCCGAAAATTCACAGCCAGCGAATAGTAATCCTGCTACCCAAACGACGGAAGCTGTCAACCATAGCAGTCATGGTAGTAAAGCCAAAATTAATATCAATACTGCTATCTTGTCAGAATTGGATAAGTTTGAGGCTAAGTTAGGTGTACCCGCATTATCCAACAAAATTCAAGGCAGTCGTCCCTACGGAAGTCCAGAGGATTTAGTTAGTAAGAAAGTGATTACTCAAGAACAGTTCGACCAAATTAAAGATATGGTGACTGTGCAAGAAGTGGTGTTAACGGGTGAAGCCAAAGACGTTGACTACATGACCAAATTGGGTTTGATGAAGGGACATCTTTTGGTAGCGCAAGAATTACTAGATCAAAATCAGCCAAAACAGGCAGAACCCCATATAGGACACCCGGTGGAAGAAATTTATGTTGATGTAGAAGAACAGCTAAATGAGCGCAAAGTTAAAGAATTTAAGACCACTTTGGTGAGTTTGCAAGATTTAGTCAAATCTAAACCAAAGGATGCCAAGGTAAAAACTGATTTTACCGCTTCCGTGCAGTCAGTTGATGGAGCGATCGCCACTTTACCAGCAGCACAACGCAGCAAACCCGAATTTGTCCTACAGGTGATTAACGGCTTGTTAGATGCAGCTAACTCCGAATATGGGGCGGCGATCGCAGATGGTAAAATTGCGGCAGCGATCGAATATCAAGATTCTCGTGGTTTTATTGTCTACGCCAACGAACTGTATCAAGGAATTTCCTCTCAAGTAGCGCCAGCCAACCCAGAAGCAGACAAAGCCATTAACGCTAGTCTTACAGAACTGATAAAAGTCTGGCCAGCCGCCATTCCACCAGCGACACCAGTAAAAACTCCCGAAGAAGTTACAAAACTGGTAAAAACCATTGAGCTAAACTCGCAAAAAGTTATCGACCAATCAAGCACTCAGGCACAAAAATAGCCCAAGGACTCGCTTGGAGGCGGAAACCGAGAAGTTTAAAATGGATAAGAAGTGAGATAACTGTTAAAAGTTAAAAGTGAACATTATTTAGACTTTTAACACCTGTACCCTTTTACTCATGACGCTCCATTCGTAATTGTAATCAACCACTCATGCAAGAGCTTGACCAAAATAAGGCCATTGACCTACTCAACGCCATCATGGAATTTGAACTCGCTGGCGTAGTGCGCTATACACATTATTCCTTGATGGTAACCGGTCCTAATCGCCTTCCTATAGTTGCTTTTTTCAAAGCACAAGCCAGTGAATCTCTACTTCATGCCCAACAAGTGGGAGAAATTCTCACAGGATTAGATGGACATCCCACCCTGAGAATTGCCCCAATGGAAGAAACCTACAAGCATTCAGTCAAGGATATCCTCCAAGAAAGCTTGAACCATGAGAGAAAGGCACTGGAAATGTATAAATCTTTGTTAGATACTGTAGCCAATGCCAGTATTTATCTAGAAGAATTTGCCCGCAGCATGATTGGACAAGAAGAGTTACACAATCTCGAATTGAAAAAAATGCTACGAGATTTTATCTAAAAGTTAATGGTCAATAGTCCATAGTCAATAGTCCATAGTCAATATTTTGACTTTAGACTGTTAACTGTTGACTATTGACCAATGACCAATGACCAATGACTAAAAACCATGAACTTTAGTACTGCTCTACCTACTTTTGTTATTACACTCCGAGAAGGAGTAGAAGCCGCCTTAGTTGTTGGTATTGTCTTAGCTTTGCTCAAAAAGGCTAAACAATCCCGTCTCAACCCTTGGGTGTATGCTGGTGTCGCCGTTGGTATCGTTATCAGTGCGCTAATTGGTGTGCTATTCACTTGGGTAATTAAAGCAGTTGGAGCCGCTAATCCTCAATACACGGTGGTAGTGGAACCGATGTTAGAAGGCGTGTTTAGTGTGTTGGCGATCGCTATGCTCAGTTGGATGCTAATCTGGATGACAAAGCAAGCCAGATTCATGAAAGCGCAAGTCGAAGGAGCTGTTACAGACGCACTTACACAAAACTCAAATGCTGGCTGGGGTGTTTTTAGCTTAATTCTCGTTGCCGTTGTCCGTGAAGGTTTTGAAACAGTATTATTCATCGCCGCCAATTTTCAGCAGGGACTTATACCCACAATAGGCGCTCTGGCGGGTTTGGCAACAGCAACAGCTATTGGTGTACTTTTATTTAAATTAGGCGTTAAAATTGATATCCGCCAATTCTTCCAAGTAATGGGCGTTTTATTAGTATTAATTGTTGCCGGATTAGTTGTTTCCGCCTTAAAACATTTTGACGATGCTGTAGCCAACTTAGCTCTTAGCAGCCGCGCCTCAGAAAATCTTTGTTTTTATTACCAACATTTTACTAAAATCCACTCTTGTATTTTAGGGCCGCTGGTTTGGAATACTGAGCAAATATTACCCGATGAACAGTTTCCAGGTGTAATTCTCAAGTCCTTATTTGGCTACAGACAACACCTGTATATTGTAGAAGCAGTGGGATATCTCTTATTTTTAGTAACTGTTGGGGGTTTGTATTTCCGTAGTTTAACTGGCGGTTCGCCCAAATCTAGTAAAAAGATATCAGTTGCCCAAAGATAAAAACAGAGATTAACCCCCGACTTTCTATAAAAGCTGGAAAATTAAACTTTTACCCCAACAAATCTTTTTTAATCTGCTCACAAGCCTGCTTTATCGCATCTATACTACCCGGATTCACCAACCCATAATAGTCAAAAACATAGACTCGATTATTCTTAGTCGCGGGTAATTTTTGCCAAAAACTCTCTTTGTTGAAGGAAGCTAAAACTTCTGTTTTTGAACCACCTTGAGGAGGGGTAATCAGAACAACCGCTTCTGGATTAGCTTCTAAAACTTTCTCAGCCGAAAGAGTTACATAACCAGCAATTGGGCTTTTTCCTTGCAGTTCTGCTGCTAAATTTTTTACTTGGAATTTTTCTAGTAAATCCCCAGCCCAACTATTCTTATTTGGAGCTAAAATTGGTTGACTACTAACCAGAACTAAAATAGGGGTATTTGTTCCTGGCCTATCCCCTAGAAAACTTTGATAACGTTCTAACAAAGGTTGGGGATTAACATCAATTAACTGAGCCAGTTTTGCTGTAATCTCTTCCAAAGACTTCCATGTATTTACTTGAGTAAGTAAGGTGGGAATACCTAATTGTTGGAGTCTTTGAATTGGCTGATTAGAAAAACCTTCTGCACCAATAACTAAATCAGGCTTAAGCGCCACAATTTTTTCCAAATTGGGAGGACTTTGACCTTCGCTGATACGAGGTATATCTTGGAAACGGGGGTCATTTTTAAATAATGAGCTACCAGCAATACCTACAAGCTTTGTTTTATCCAGTTGAAAAATGATATCTGTGGTTAGAGAAGAGAGTGTAACAACTCTTTTAGCGGATAATTTTGCTAATTCTTGAGATGGAGTATTAGTTGTTGTAATACTTTGCGTAGCTTGTGCTTGTGGCTGCTGAGTATTTGTAGTATTACACGCAGTTAAAATTATGCTCAATAAAATTGCAAAAGTAGATAATGTCCAGCGACGGAGCATATAATATTTCCTTTTTGACTACAGATATAATTATCAGCCAGTTATCAGCTCTGGGAATCCAATTTGATTATTGAAAGGGCGTTGCTGACTGGTATCTAAGTATCTGTAGGGTGGGCAATGCCCACCGTATCATAGTTGTGGTCGGCATTGCCCAACGCCACTTGCGTGACTGCTGGGAAACCCCAAAGTTCTAATGCCTGCGGCGGGCTGCGCCAACGGAAGAAACCTCCGCCCAGACTTCTCTTTGTCCAACGCAGTAGCTCCCCTACGTATATTCGGAAATCAAATACTAGTCTTATGGTTATATAGCAGTCCTAAATCATAGGTCTGTGTTGACAACCAATCACGTAATACTGCCATATTACAAATATAAAAAAGCGAGTATATGCACTAGTCAATGTCTTTAAAAATAAATTCTGATGACTATGCTACTCGCTGTGATATATACAAGGTTTTTGAGAAAAGCTTTACTTAATATATAGTAAGAAACCGAAAATTAGATGTTAGATAGATAACAAATTATTATTTTCTTGAAATTTTGTTAAGTATGATTTTTTACTTTATCGATAGAGGATGACAGTTGAGTGTTTTCAGCATCATGATAAGGGGACACCCAAAAATAAATTATTCCAAATTTACGGTTAGTAGGGTGCGTCAGCATGAATAATTGCTTATAAAGCTAGGTTTTCTCGCTCTGACGCATCCTAATATTTTGGATATTTTTTATCTGCGAGTCCCTAAGAGGAACAAACATTCACAAATTCCAGTTACGGCGCAAATAAAAGAAACCTTCTAACCAGTCTTGCCAAACTGTGTTGCTATTGAACCTGTGTTGGCTGAAGTTTCGTGCTGTTTGTTCTAAAATTTCTGAGAAACTCGGATAGACAACAGATAAATTCCCTAAGTGTTTCACCGGAATGTTTTGGGACATTGCCAAAGCAATGAGATTAATTAATTCTCTGGCTTCTGTACCAAATATAGTAGCTCCTAAAATTTTGCCGTTGCGTAGCACAACTAATTTACAAATACCCGTAATTTCGTTTCTCAGATGGGATGCTGCTATGGATTTATAGTAATGCCGTAAAACTATAACTTCTTGTTGACTAAATTGATGTTTTGCTTGACTATCTGTCAAACCAACCTGCGCTAATACTGGATAGGATAGTATCGCCCAAGGAATGTTTTGGTAATTAACTTGCAATCTGGGAAAAAACAGAGCATTGTTCAAAGCAATTCGGGCTTCGTGATTAGCTATGTTAGGGAAATCGTAACCACCGATAACATCACCACAAGCATAAATTCTGTGATTGGTGGTTTGTAGTTTGTCATTGACTAGTAAACGATGTTGATGCCATTTCACTCCTACTTCTGGCAAATTGAAAGATTCAATATTTGGTTTGTGTCCAATTGCTATGAGAATCTCATCAGTTTCAATGGCTTTTTCTCCTGCCTGAACCCATTTTTTATTGTCGATTCGTTTGACTTGTGTCACCATTTTTTGAGTCAGGATACGCACACCATCGACTTCTAACTGTGCTTGAAGGAACTGGGCAATTTCTGGGTCAAGCTGAGGTAGCAGATGAGGAGATTTAACTACCAAAGTGATATTACAACCCAGTCTTGCTAAAGTTTGTGATATTTCGATGCTTTGAGGAGTACCGCCAATAATTACCCAATTTTGGGGTAGTTCAGAAGATTGAGAATGTTGTTTGTATAAAAATTGCCAAATATTTGCTGGTGTCAGGTAGTTGGTAGCTTGTAATCCTTCAATTTTGGGAATTGCTGGTAGGGAACCACTGGCGAGTAGGTAAGTGCGTGCGCGTAGTAGGCGATGAGTTACGGCAAATGCTAAATGGGGTGAGCGTTGGAATTGTCCACTGTCAACAATGACATCGACTCCTTGGGCTGACAAGTGAGCAAGAGACATTTGTTCTTGGACATTAGCGGCAATGCCTTGAGCCGAGGACAATGCTAAGGAAATTTGGCACTTTTCGGAAGTTTCAGGGTTTACAGCATCGATGCCACAACCAGCCAAATTGTGCAAATTTTGGGTTAGGTTGGCGATTTCCCCTATAGCTTGGTGAACAATCAAACTGTTATTTTGCTGGGATTCCACCAATGCCACTTTCGCCCCCATTTGGGTGGCAGTGAGGGCGGCATAGCGTCCTGCAAGACTGCCGCCAATAATCACGACATCGTAGTCAATAGTCATTAGTCATTGGTCAGTAGTCAGTGGTCAGTGGTCAGTGGTCAAGAGAGTTTTGGGCTATTGTCTTTAGTGCTTTTGTTAAGCGTTGATTGTCGCTGTGAGAACGGACGGCGAGGCGGAAAAAACGATCGCCTAGTTCTTTAAAGCTAAGACAATCACGGATTAAAATCTGGTGCTGTTGGAGTAATTTTTGCTGTAATTCTAAACTCGATTGTTGTGTTTCTACTAGCAAGAAGTTAGCCGCACTGGCTTGGGGTGTTAATCCTGGGATGGCGGTTAGGCCTTGGAATAGTTCCTCTCTGGCAGGTGGTAGCCATTGCCAAGTTTGTGCTTGGAATTCTCGATCCTCAAGGGCAGCTATAGCCGCCGCCGCCGCCAAGGTATTGACAGGCCAGGGGTCACGCCATAATTGCCATTTTTGCAGACGATCAGGTTGGGCGATCGCATATCCTAATCTCAGCCCTGGAAGACTGTAGAATTTTGTCAGCGATCGCAATATCACTAGGTTAGGATATTCTGCCACTATTGGAATCAGGCTTTGTTCCTCATCAGGAGGGACAAAATCCATAAATGCTTCATCCACCACCACCAAAGCAAATTGTTCCAGTAAGGGTAAAATCGCCTCTCTGGTGAATAGCTTTCCTGTTGGGTTGTGGGGATTGTTGAGTAACAAAGCACAGTTAGTGCTGAGTCCTGAGTGCTGGGTGTGAAGTTGCGTTAAGTGACATTCTGTACCCAATACTCGTGACTCAACACTAACAAGGGGAAACTCCAGTACTCTAGCGTGGTACGCCTTTAAGGTGCGGTAGTAATCGCCAAAGGCTGGAGTTATTAAAACTGTTGCGGCTAATTGAGCTAATTCCCTACCTGCGAGAGTAAGTAATTCTGCTGAACCATTGCCCGGCAGAATCCACTCTAGAGGTAATTGATGGAAATGACCTAAAGCCAGTCTCAGTTCACGGTAATCAGGGTCTGGGTAGTGCCTGAGATTACTAATTTGTGACTGAATAGCAGCGATCGCACTTTGAGGCGGCCCCAACGGGCTGATGCTAGCAGAAAAATCTACAATCGCATCCGCAGGACAGCCAGCCAACGCTGCTGCCCAAGCTAAATTTCCCCCGTGATCTGGTTGCCGCATCAAATTCAGATTCCTAATACTAGAACCTATGCTTTTGGGGGTGCTACTTTTTCTCTGAATAATTTACCGGCAGAGAAAGCAGGAACCCTGGTCGCTGGAATTTCCATCTTTTCGTTAGTTTTGGGGTTACGACCTTCACGAGCTTTACGTTCCCGTGATTCAAAAGAGCCAAATCCTACCAGCGTGACTTTATCGCCAGAAGAGACAGCTTCAATAATCGTTTCCAAAGCAGCTGTTAAGACGGCATCAGCTTGTTTTTTAGTAACACTAGCTTTTTCAGCTACGGCATCAACCAATTCACCTTTGTTCATTTGGAACTCCTTAATGTTTACTGGATATTCAGTACAGTTGCACTTTGTCGCATCTTTACTGAAGTCTCTGTTTGGAGAGATACAAAAGTCATCCTTTGGGAGTATATATACTCAAAATGGCTGTACATCCCATCGGCTCTACTTTTCAATGAATCATTCTAAGGTGTTGTAGCCAGAAGTGGATAGATGAAACCATTAATTTATATGGATTTCGGCATTTTTTTTATTTTTTAGGTCTTTGTTGCACTCAAAACTACCCCAAAAGTAGGAAAAAATACCTAGTAAATACCCTTGTGGCTAGGGAAACTTTGACTAAAAAACGTCGCCAATCATCTAAATTTAAAATGCAAAATTTTAAATTTAAAATTTCAGAAAGCTAGATTTAATCTGAGTTTGCGGGTTTCAAGTTATCATCCCCTTGGAGCAAATTATGATGACAGGGTAGGTTACTCCACTACTGAATGTTAAATTGTGTTAACAAAATTAATCTCTGCCGCCTTTAATCAGGGTTATTTGGCGATCGCCAAGCCCTGTCATCACCTATTATTTAGTGCATATGTACTAAATTCTTGGTTTCGCCGAAATAGGCACACTGCTGAATAAACCGTCGGGGAATTTCTCCACTCTCTCCCCAATGGAGATGAACATAAGAGGCATGAATATTTTTCGGGAAACCCCATCCTTCACAACCCGTATTTTCTGGGCAATCATAGCGGTAAGTTTCAAATAAGGGCTGAGGGGGCGCTGTAATCAAGTGTGAGCGATGAAACTCGTGTCCATAAATGTGAGTGCCTGCCTTCACTAACAAGCCATCCTGCAAGGCTACAGCACGGCGATATCCCAAAGTTAAACGTCCACCCATTGCAGCAGAAGTGGGTAAAACTCCCACCATCGGCCAAGATTGCCCCTCAAAATCGACAATTTGCTCACACAGATACATCAATCCCCCACACTCAGCAATCGTAGGCATTCCTGCGAGAATAGCTTGTTTCACCGCATCACGAGCGCTACTATTTGCGGCTAGCTGTGGGGCAAACACTTCTGGAAAACCCCCACCAAAATACATTCCCTGCACACCCGATGGTAGTTCCCCATCCGTTAAAGGACTCCAGAAAACCAGTTCCGCACCCAACTGCTGCAACAAATCAAGATTGTCTTGGTAATAGAAGTTAAAAGCGCGATCGCGGGCAACAGCGATTTTAGGGGGATTGGGGATTGGGGATTGGGGATTGGGGACTGGGGATTGGGGATTGAGGATTGGGGATTGGGGATTGGGGGAAAATTTTGAAGCCAGTTCTCCCCCTGCCCCCGAAGTTCGCCCGGAGGGAAACCCTCCTTGCGACTTCTCTTCCTGCTCCCTGCCCCCTGCCCCCTGCCCCCCTGCTTCTAACAGGGGTAATAAACTTTGCCAATCGAAACAAGCATCGCCTAAATCAGCAAGACGATTGATGACGGCATCTAACTCTGGTAGTTCGGCAGTGGGGATTAAACCGAGATGGCGATCGGGAATGGCGATGTTATCTTGACGACGTAGTACACCGAGTATAGGTAATTGCAGAGGTTTTAGGGCATCTTGGAGGAGAGAGAGATGGCGATCGCTGCCCACGCGATTTAACACCACCCCAGCCATTTTAATACGGGTATCAAAAGAGCAATAACCGTGGGCGATCGCTGCCACAGAACCAGACAAGCGACTACAATCAATCACCAAAACCACCGGCAAATCTAAAAGCCGCGCCACATGAGCAGTACTAGCAAAGTCAGTAGTGAGTGCTGAATGGGAAATACTAAAGTTATTCTCCCTGCCCCCTGCCCCCTGCCCCCCTGCTTCCTGCCTCCCAATTCCATCAAACAACCCCATCACCCCCTCAACCAAAGCATATTCACTCTCTTGGTGATGACGAGCAAAACAATGCTGAACGTAAGCTTCTGAAGTCAAAACTGGGTCTAAATTGCGGCAAGCACGACCAGTAACATAGGTGTGAAACATCGGGTCAATATAGTCTGGCCCGACTTTGAACGACTGCACTATGGCACTACGCCGACATAAAGATGCTAAAAGGGTGAGCGTGACTGTCGTCTTGCCCACCCCACTACGTTCCCCAGCAATAACTAAAGCCATAACAAAATAGAAGTCTTGAGTCGCTTAAATCTTAAAAGAACGTGAGTTCGACAAGTCTTTTTTGACCTCTCCCCCAACCCCTCTCTCTTGAAAAGTTCTGATCGCCGGAAGCCGGCGCTCAGACTTTTCGCTCCGACGCGGAGAGGGGAGTAAAGACCAGACATATTGACGAACAATAAAGGTTCTGAAGCCTCTCTCCTTGCAGGGGAGAGGTTTGGAGAGGGGTTTTTCCAGCCGTCGAACTCACGTTAAAAGAGTAGTATATCGTCCTAGCTAAAATTCTGACTTGGCACTACTTAGTCATTATTTGCGTCAAGTTCATCGTTAGGGCTTGCCTAAATCTTCAAGTCCTGACTAAAACCTATGTAGTGCAGCAATATATGGATTGTTGCCTTGAATCAAAAAATTCCCCATTAAGCATCAATTTTGAGCCAGTAATGCCAATTGAATTCCAACCCCAAAGCATTCGAGTTAACACTTGGTTAACTAAGCTATTATCCATACCCAAAAAATTGCTTTTTGTTCTTCAAGGTTGGCGGTCAATTAAGCGACTTTTTCCAGTCTTGTTTGCACTGTCATTTACTACAGTATTCCTACTACAAAACCTCACGCCAGCAACGGCGCAAATATCCCCATCAACACGGCAAGAAATTCGGGGAGTTTGGCTCACAAATAATGACTTTGACATCCTCAGAAATCGCGCTAAAGTGCAGGACACACTGACTCAATTGCGGCGGTTGAACTTTAATACAATTTATCCCGTTGTTTGGAACGATGGCTATACCAAATATCCCAGTGCTGTCACCCAACGCATGGGCATCCCTTATTTCTTTCGAGGCACAGAAGGGCAAGACGTAATTGCAGACATTATTAGTCAAGCTCGTAGTCAAGGCTTACTAGCTATACCTTGGTTCGAGTTTGGTTTTATGGCTCCCTTAACTTCCGAACTAGCATCCCAGCATCCAGATTGGCTGACACAAAAGCAGGATGGAACCCAAACCTCAATTTCTGCGGCGGGTGAAGTAGCCTGGCTGAATCCCTTCCACCCAGAAGTACAGCAGTTTATTACTGACCTGGTAGTAGAAATCATTACCAAATACAACGCTGATGGGATTCAATTTGATGACCACATGAGTTTACCTGTTGATTTCGGGTATGACAAATACACAATTAATCTCTACAGACAGGAAACTGGGAATCCGCCGCCGCCTAATCCTCAAGCCCAAGCATGGATAAAATGGCGGGCAGATAAAATCACCGCTTTCATGGTGCAACTCAATCAAGCTGTGAAAGCCAGAAAACCCAATGCAATTTTTGCCGTTTCGCCCAATTACTATGACTTTGCATACAAGTTGCAATTACAAGATTGGCTCAACTGGGTCAGGTTAGGTGTTGTAGATGAGTTAGTCGTCCAGGTTTACCGGAATGATTTGCAAAGTTTTAATAGTAAACTCATCACTCCAGAAATTATCGAAACACAACAATTAATACCTACTGGTATAGGTATTATGACTGGCTTGAGAAATCGCCAAGTTTCCATGTCACAAATTCAGTCGCAAGTCAGGGCGGCTCAAGAACGTGGCTTAGGAGCGGTCTTTTTCTACTACGAAAGCCTTTGGGACTATGCACCAGAGCCAGTGGCGCAACGACAGGCAGCTTTTCAACAACTGTTTCCTAATCCTGCTAGGCGTGATACTTCTCAAATCACAGCCCGAAAACCCAGTTTTAATACTATCTCAGTTCCCTTATATACAAAAGGTTCTGTAGGTCAACGAGAACGGGGTTATTTTCTGGAATTAGCAGTGGCTGGTGGTCAGCCAAGGCGTGTTCTGATGGATACAGGCTCTGGAGGGCTGAGAGTGCCGAGAGAGTTTTTAGGCAATGCCCCCATCACTAGAACTGGTCAAGTAGTCAGAGAGGTTCTAAACGATGGCACTATCCTTGAAGGAGAGTTAGTTTACACAAGTATGCGTATTGGGTTAATTGCCACCGCAGAACCTGTGCCGGTGCAAATCGTCACCAGTCGCCAATGTGTAGCCCAAAAACCTAATTGTTCTGCTAGGGGTAACACACCATTCTCTGGTATTATCGGTGTCAACTATGCAGAACGATCGCTGCCTTACAATCCGTTGAGAAAACTACCAGGGAATTTAAGTAATGGATTTATTATTGCAGGCGATCGCACTAGTGGTAACAGTAGCCTCATCCTGGGTTTAACAGCACAGAATCGGGCAGGGTTCAATCTAGCTTCCCTGACTCAACAACCCGCAATGAATAGTATTCCAGGAAATAGATGGGACTCCAGGCTCAATGGAGTTTGTTTAACTATTTCTGGCAGTGCCATGAAAAATACCTGTAATGCCAGAATGCTAGCAGATACCGGCGTAATCAGTAGTTTTATTGACTTTAAGTCTGCTTCTCTCATGGGTAAACTCAAACCCGGCAGGTTAAGCCCAAACAACACCCTCAAGTTATCCATTCCCCGCATATTTGACTACAGCCTCGCCCCAGGCAATCGCAACGGGTTTAATGTATGGAATCTCAATGTTTCACCACAGCTAGATCAAGCTATGGTTGTGAATAGTGGCATAGCACTTTTCGACCGATACAATGTACTTTTTGACCCAGTGAATGGACAAGAAGGTTTCCGTCTTCGCAGTTAAGTTGAGATTTGGTAATTGGTAATAGGTAATTGGGTTCTACCATGACCAATTACCTATTACCAAAGACCAGAAATAATATAAGTTTTCAAACACAGATGCTACTATTCGTATGCCTTAGCAGGTACTCTAAAAGCTGCATACTTCCATTCATCACCCTCTAAATATTCAATTTTAAATTCGCCTTTAGTTAATAAAGTCAGATCCGGGAATTTAAGTATTCCATTTTCTCCTAATACAACACAGTCTCCATTACTAGAAGCAGGTTGACTAGAATTTGTGCCGATTTGATTGATAATTTTGCGCTGTAATTCTTGATATTGTTGTTCTGTAATTAATTTGGAATCATACAACCTTTTAATTTCTCGTAGTTGGTTTTCTGTATCTGACCCACCTTGGGTTTGAGTATTATTTATTTCACAAGAATCAGGCTTAAAGGCTATTTTCCTCACAGGATGATCCCACCATTTAGAAAACTGAGTTAACCAATTGGTGGTTCTTGTAGTGTGTATTACTCTTACTTGATTATCCCCAATTTCTAAACGTACCCAATCTGTAGACCTTTTTTGGATTAAACCACCAAATCCCCAAGTGATTACGCTACCGACTGAAACACCACTATCTGCTAAACGCAGTTTAATAACTCTAGGTGGTAGAGCCTGGGCAATTTCTGTACGTTTCTGATTTAAAGATGCAGAATTATTCACAATCCATCCACTATTTTTAGCTGTAGCAGAGTAAGAATTTACTACTATAGAATTAGCCAACAATACTACTGCTATCAAAATTTTTACTTTCATGAATTATTAATATTTCTTAGTTTGAATGACTTTATTCTCCTAGAAAGATTACAATATGCCAGCTAAAACAGCAATAACAAGTAGATACATCTCTTCTACCATCAGCATAGTAGTTTCTTATCAAGATTATGTGATTGCGACCAATGAAACAATCGCATAAAAGAATAATCAAAAGCCCCAGATTTTGGATATAAGCTATGACTCTTTTAAATGACATATTCACTTGTATGGTTTATTGACCATTAACTGTCAACTGTCAGCAGTCAACAGTTAAAGCAAGGACAGGTTAGACGAGGTTGATTTGCTAACACCCAATCCCCGTTTTTGCTATTAGTCCCGTCTAAACAAACCAAATATAGGAGCAAGAATTATGCCGAACACAAAACCACCAATGTGCGCCCAATAAGCGACCCCCCCTGTTTGTACACTCATGTTAGCGGCTGCTTGTAGGCTGACAAGACCGGATATAACATTTTGGACAAAGAAAATACCAATAATCACTAGGGCTGGAACACTGATTGTTGTCACAAAGAAACCTAAGAACACTAAAGTTGTCACCCTAGCTTGGGGAAAACGAATCAGATAAGCACCGAGAACCCCAGAAATGGCACCACTAGCACCTAAAGAAGGAATTGTGGAAGACATCCCAATAAACCACTGACACAAGGCGGCTAAAGCACCACAAGCCAAATAAAAAATTAAATATTTGAAATGTCCCAGGCGTTCTTCAATATTGTTACCGAAAACCCAAAGAAATACCATATTTGATATCAAGTGCCACCAACCGCCGTGTAAAAATTGTGAGGTGAATAACGTCGGCCATTCACCAGCTAAATTGGAGGTTAACTCTTGAGGGACTACTGCATACTGGCTGAAGAATTGATTTAACTGTGCATTAGATAAACTCACTTCGTGAAGAAAAACTAAAACGTTCATCCCAATTAAACCGTAGGTGAAATAGGGGGTAATTCGCGTCGGATTTTCGTCGTAGAGGGGAAACACTGGTGTTTTTCCTAATCATTGATAACTGCAATATAGCTTGAATGGTTAGCAGTTGTTTAGTCTAGGTAATTAGGCTTATGCAACCAGCAAGACTGTTGTAGTGAAAAAACCATGTATTAGACATACTTATGCCGCTTCTTGATGAAGATACACTTTATTCTGTACGGTAGAGACGTTGCATGCAACGTCTCTACATCGTTTATTTGGGTATTTGGGGCAAATTCCTAGAGAATTGGTATTAGATATTTATGCACAAGCACAAACTACGCCAAAAATAATCAAATCGGATTCCCATAAAATTGTCTAAGAAAATGCTCTCTAAAATAGTGAAACCATAGTAGAGATTACCGAATTTGTATTTCTCACTTGTGGATTTTGGGTTGAGAGTACATTATATTTTTCGCGTCTCATATTATTGATTTGAGTTAGTATGACTTCATCTCGCTGTTGCCATACTGGAAATATTTTTTGTCTATCATCGTTAAATGTCTCCGAATCGATTTGATATATATCACCGACTCGCTTCAGCTTTAACCCCAACAAATTCATGAGACGGCTAAGAACCTTAATTGCTGTAATTCTTTCTTGGCAGCGAATAAAGTCAATACCCAAAACTCTTTTAATATGTCTACTATGTTGAAAGACCACATCTTTCAGCCAAATTAAGTCAGAGGCATTTTCCGTAAATTCTCGTTCTATATCAATAAATTGGGGCATTCCTAAGACTCTCATTGCCTCAACTTCTAAAGTATAGGTTTTCAAATCTGGCAGAAAAACTTTACCATTACCCCAGGATAATTGTTGATGCCATTCCTGTTGGTCTCTAATTTGAAAGTACTCACTTTCATGGGTCAGGTAGTAATGAATTAACAGTTGAGTGTAATATCCTTGATCATCTCTTAACTTGAGCGAAGGAGTGACCAAGATGCCATATCTTTGGCGGAGATTATATTTTTGAATTTGATTGCGTTCTTCATCAGTTAGAGAATGCTTGGCTGAAAGATGTTCATATTCTAAATAATCAATGTCTTTAGCAGCAGCTACATTATGGGCAGAAGTGAGTTGATTTTGCTGCTTAATTTTTTTAATTTGACGCTTGATTTCTTTACCTTTATGCCGCTTTTCTACCCAATCTTTCTGCACTTTGACAATTTCTAGAACTAATCTTTGGCGTTCTTTCAAATCACTTGGCTCTGTTGCGAGGAATGCCAAGCGTAAATCTCGAATAATATTATTGTGAACGGCATTACTCCGCAAGCGAATTTGATGCCCATCTGTAGTTAATCCTTCTTCCATCGATTGGCGATAGATACGAACAGAAGCATTTACTCTGGCGGATAATTTAGCCCATGTTCGTAAATGAATAGGGTCATAAACTAAGGGTAAATCTACATCTATTTTGTGTAATGGACTAAGCAAAGCTAGATTTTCTTTTTGATTCTCCTGATACCAATCGGATAGTAAACGATAATTGGTACTACCACTGCCAATTAAACCAATACCCCGTTTAGCACACCAGACAATTCTTGGTACATTATCCCTAACTCTCGCTAGGGCTTGTCGTGCTTCTGAGTCAGGAATTACTCCTTGAAAAATGCCATACACCCGGTCAAAGTGCTGCACATCAATACTAATACCTGTTCCTAAGCTGGGAGTCACAAACACATTACTATATTCGGTAATTTTCTGGTTAATAGCTGCAACGAAATCGACTGCTGCATGACCAGGAGTGTTAGTTGTGTGACTATTAACTACTAGGGTTTTGGGAAATTCGTATCGCAGTTTTTCTAAACGTTCTTTAAGATAACGTTCAATTGTTTCGCAGCTATAACGTCCGGAACGGCTATCAGTGGTGACGTAACATTTACGTCCTGCTAGCAAGTCTAATTCTAATTGCTGAATTAATGGTATGGGGTTAGGGGAATCATAAAAAGTTACTTCCCATCCTCGTTGTGGCTTCCATTGATTTATTAATACCCAAGGGGTGATTTTACAGCCAGATAAACCTTGTAAATATTCTAAAGATACGTCTGACAAATCAGCATCTTGGGCAATTACTAAGCCACCTGTTGATAAAACTAGAGAAATTAATCGTTGAAATAGTTTTAGAATTTTGACGCGTTTATGTTTACAAGTATTACTGTTGAGCAAATGCCACAAAGACTGCTCAACTTCATCGAGAATTATGATTGCACCTTGCCATTCTTCTGGGCGTAGTTTCCAGATAGAATCAACACATAAGCCTAAAGATGGTGTCTCTGTATTTTTTAGCCAATCACTATTTTTTGTTAAACCTTCTGCATGATTAATTCCCCATTGAATACCAATTTTTTCACATAAAAAACGTCCTAACTGAATCCTATGGGTAATTAATAATACGGGTCTATTAATATTTTTGGCTTGTTGGACAACCGCTTGTAATGATGTTGTTTTACCTGTACCTTTCGCTGATTTGACACCAACTAATCCAGAGCTAGGAAAAGGGATTTCTGCTAAATATGGAAGATTCACTGTTATGGCTGCTGGAATCGTTAATTCGCTGTGCGGTTTGATTTGAGCAAGGTAAATTTCTAAATCTACACTTTGACGATAAACTTTTTCAAAAACACTTGCACCTTTAGCAACAATTAACTCATCTACACCCTTTTCTAACCCTGGGAGTTCGATAACTTTTACAGGACATTTTCTCGCCTGGAATAAACAACCTAGTTGAGAAATGGCATTACTAACAGCCGCTATTTTTTTCTGTTGAGTTTCATAATCAAAGCAGATATAAAAAGTCCGCTTTATTGCCGTAAATACAGCTAAGTCAGGGATTAGCTGGCGGCTAGTGACTTTACCAAATTTATCTTTAACAACTCTATAACCACTGGTAATCCCCGGAATTGCGATCGCTGCATATCCCTGAGACAATAATGCTGCGGCTTTCTTGGCTCCCTCGCAAATGATGACTGGTATGTTGCGCTCCATTACCCATTGCCAAAAGCCTTCTGCTTCACCTTGGGAATTAATGGTGATATCTCCAGGAATCGGGAAATTGTAACGCCCTGAGACTTGTCTCCATATCGCCAATGTTACCCGCAGACAGAATATCCGCGTTGCTGTGCTGGGGGGATGTTCATATTTGATAGATTTGCCATTTTGACTTGTGCGCGGTTGATTTGGCTTAAAACATCCCCATTCCATACCTTGCCAATTGTTGAGAGGATCTAACCCAGAACACCACCAACCACCAGCCGTAACATGACTGTAAAGGTGTAACCAGCCACTTTTAACCATTCCCGTGTTGGTGCGGGGTAGGTGTTCGGAAATTAATAGATGCTCATAGGCGCTTACGCCTTGGAGAGATTTAAAATTAAGCTGAGTCAAGTGTAATTCTATACCACTACCCTTGACTAATTCTTCCAGGTGTTGTGGGTGTAAATCTAGCAGACGCATGGGAAAACCGCGAACGGAATTAAGATGAATTTAAAACTTAGCACGCCTTGACTAGTTTGTTATGGAAGAAAATATGATAAATACTAGATATTTTTATTACACAGTCTTGTGAAATACATCGGTATAAGTGATAGTGGTTGATTTTGTCAGATCCCATTGCTCAAGTAATAAGTTTGTATTGTAATATTTGATGCTGTTAAATTTTATAGTTCAGTAATATTTCTAATTTGGGTCAACTAGCATAGACTTATAAGCTTTGTCAATCAAAAGTTTTGCCATAATTGTAGATATAGATGGGTTACTCAGAGAATTTATTTTTTAATACAAAAAAAATAAAGCTTCGTACTTATGTCTATAAGTAAAACTCTAGTTGATTCACTTGATAAAATTATTTCTGCCTAAGTATGTAGCAAAACTTCACGTAAGACATTTTACGAGAGATAAGGCAGCAAGCTGTATAATGTCCCAGTGATTTGATTGGTGCTGGGACAGCACCCAAACATGAAAAGCTTCCGAAAACTTAAGTTGTATCAGGAACTAAAAACTACCGTAATTCTTCTATTGGTGCTGAGTATATTATTGTGGGGATTTTTATCTTACACTGTACAGCGTTCTTTTCCTCTAGAAAATGGAGCGATCGCTTTACCCTCAATCAAATCTGAAGTTACCATCAAACGCGACCAATGGGGAATCCCCCATATCTACGCCAGCAATTCCCATGATTTATTCATGGCTCAAGGTTATATTCATGCACAAGACCGCTTTTGGCAAATGGACTTTTGGCGGCACATCGGTTCAGGACGACTGGCAGAAATGTTTGGTGCTTCCCAATTAGAAACTGATAAATATCTGCGAACGATGGGCTGGGGAAGGGTAGCGCAGCAATAAATCCAGCAAATCGAGTCCAATACAGACCTAACCCCCAACCCCTTCCCTACAAGGAAAGAGGAGTGGGACTCAAAGCCTTTTTCCTACGAGGAGAGAGGTCAAAGTGTATTGCATACAAACGAGAAGCGCTATATAGAGCAATGCAAAAACCACATCAACTATTAAATAAACAGCCTATGTTAATATCTTGTTGAACTAGCGTCCCAAAACCAGTCTATAGGAGGACACACAACACAATTGTTCGCCAAGTGAATCCTCCTTTTGTAGCAATCTATGTATAATTATCTTCCACCACTCTTAGAAATCTAACACTAGTCAGTACGGTATTTATATGGCACGTACTCGTTCTAAATCTGACCTGCCTACAAAAATCTGTCCGGTATGTCAACGTCCCTTTACATGGCGGAAAAAATGGGAAGATTGCTGGGACGAGGTGAAATATTGCTCAGAACGATGTCGCCGTCGTCGTTCTGAGGCTAAAACTGGAGATTAGATACTGGGTGTAGGAGCAGAGGGTAGGGGAGCAGGGAGCAGGGGAAGCAGGGGAAAGCAGGGGGAGAACTTACTTCAAGATTTTCGCCCAATCCCCAATCCCCAATCCCCAATACCCAGTCCCCAGTCCCCAAAGCCCAATATTCAAACTAAAACGCAAATAGTGCAGGGTATAAATGAAGTCACAGGTGCAACCAAAATTAATTATTCATGGGGGGGCAGGTAGTTCTCTCCACGGCAAAGGTGGATTAGAAGTAGTGCGCCAAACACTCCATGCAATAGTAGAGGAAGTCTACACCCTATTATTGTCAGGAGCAAATGCTTCTGTCGCAGTGGTGCGGGGTTGTCAACTGTTGGAAGATGAACCCCGCTTCAATGCTGGTACTGGTTCAGTGCTGCAATCTGATGGGCAAATCCGCATGAGTGCTTCCATCATGGATGGTGCATTAGGACGCTTTAGTGGTGTAATAAATGTTTCACGGGTAAAAAATCCGATTGAGTTAGCACAATTTTTACAAAATTCCCCAGACCGAGTACTGTCAGATTACGGCTCGGCTGAATTAGCCAGGGAAATGCAAATTCCTAGCTATAACGCTTTAACTGAGCTGCGATTACAAGAATGGATACAAGAAAGACAAGATAATTTCAAAAGAACAATGGCTGGGGTAATAGCCGAACCAGAACTTTTGGAAACTAGTAATGCCGGACGTGGCACAATCGGCGTAGTAGCTTTAGATACCTATGGTAAACTAGCAGTTGGTACATCTACAGGTGGTAAAGGCTTTGAACGCATTGGACGTGTCAGTGATTCTGCTATGCCGGCAGGTAATTATGCTACTAATTATGCTGCCGTTAGCTGTACAGGCATCGGTGAAGATATTATTGATGAGTGCCTAGCCCCCAAGATTGTCATTCGTGTCACAGATGGATTGTCTCTGCAAGAGTCTATGCAGCGCTCCTTTGCCGAAGCACACGAAAACAAAAGAGATTTCGGAGCGATCGCCTTAGATGCCACCGGAGCGATCGCCTGGGGTAAAACTTGTGACATTATCCTCGCCGCCTTTCATGATGGCGAAAAAATTGGGGATACATTAGAACTCGCAGGTGGTACCCAGGTGGGTAGTATAAGTTAGGGATTGGGGATTGGGGACTGGGGACTGGGCGAAAATCTTGAAGTTAGTTCTCCCCCTGCTTCCCCTGCCCCCTACTCCCCTGCTCAAGATTCCCCACTCTTCTTCCGCCATCCCGGTTTTACCACCTGACGAGTCCGGGCTATTACTAAGGAATCATTCGGCACATCTTCTGTGATGGTTGAACCGGCAGCTACATAAACATCATCCCCCAATGTTACAGGGGCAACTAATACACTATTGGAACCAGTTTTCGTGCGATCGCCTATTTTTGTGCGATGCTTTTTCACACCATCGTAGTTGGCGGTAATTGTCCCCGCACCAATATTGACCTGAGTTCCCGCAGTCGCATCACCCAAATATGATAAATGCGCTACATTGGTGCGATCGCCTAATTCTGTATTTTTCAACTCGACAAAATTACCAATACGGCAATTAGCACCCACTTGAGCATGACCGCGCAAATGGGCATAAGGGCCGATTTTAGCGCCATTTTGGATGGTACTATCTGTTATGACTGAATACTGAACAGTAACATTTGCCCCCAGCTGGCTATTTTCAATTAAACTTCCCGGCCCGATGCGGCTCCCTGTTTGAATGAATGTATTGCCCCGGAGGTGGGTTTGGGGTTCAATAATCACATCAGGCTGTAATTCTACAGTGTCATCAATTGTGATGCTATTGGGGTCTATGAGAGTGACACCAGCCATCATCCATTGTTCTTTGACTCGCCTTTGCAAAATTTCGTAGGCTGTAGCTAATTGCAGGCGATCGTTAATCCCCAAAATTTCTTGATAATCTTCTACGTCTACCGCCATCACCTGACCAACTTGGGTAACAGCATCTGTTAGGTAATATTCCTTTTGGGCGTTGTTTGCCTCCAGATGGGGTAATACTTGCGCTAAATTTTCCCAACGGAAGCAATAAATGCCGGCATTAATTCGGTGATTTTGCCTCTGGGCTGGAGAACAATCTTTGTCTTCAACAATTTGCTGCACAATATTGTTACCGTTGCAAAAAACCCTTCCGTAGCCTTTAGGATTGGGTAGGTGGGCTGTCAGGATAGTAGCGGCATTTTGATTTGTTTGGTGAGTTTGTAATAGCTGTTCTAAGGTCTGAGTGCGTAACAGTGGCACATCACCATTAAGTACTAGCAAATCCCCTGTGTAACCCTCAAGGTGGGGAAGCAATTGTTGGATCGCATGACCTGTTCCTAACTGCACAGTCTGCTCCACAAACTCCAGATGAAGAGACTGGAGACCTGTTTTAACTTGTTCAGCCTGATAACCGACAATGACGAGTCGCCGTGAAGGTGAAAGCGGTTCTACGCTGTCAATAACTCTTTCCACTAGCGATCGCCCACCCAAAGGGTGTAAAACTTTGGGTAAGTCCGATTTCATCCTTGTGCCGCGTCCTGCTGCTAGTATTGCTACGACTACCATAATTAGCTATTAGCTTTCAATAAATAGCGCTGTTGCGCTTGGTACTTTGAGATTTAGGCTCAAATCATACCAGCTAATGAGGGAGCATGGGGACTGGGATAATTCCTGACTCAGCACTCACTATTCGGCACTTCCCAAATCCTTATGGTGTGAGAGAATAAACTCGGCAAACTGCTGCATCAATTCGGGATTGCGCCATCCCATTTCAGTTTCATCAAGCATCATACACAATGCTTCTTCTGGAGTATAAGCTCTTTTGTAGGGACGTTCGCTAGTTAACGCATCATAAATATCAATAATTTGAAACACTTGGGCCAAGTAGGGAATTTCATCCCCTTTGAGTCCATCAGGGTAACCTGAACCATCCCAACGTTCGTGGTGATGACGAATAATGGGAACTACACCCTGCATACTGCGTAGAGGTTGACAGATTTTTTCCCCGATTAAAACGTGTTGCTTCATAATTACCCAATCTTCAGGGGTAAGTTTGCCTGTTTTTAGCAGGACTGCATCGGGAATCCCTACCTTACCGATATCGTGGAGATAGCCACCCCACATTAAATCTCGAATTTGGTGACGCGAAAGATTGAGGTACTCACCAAAGGCTTGTCCTAAGTTAACTAAGCGTTCGCAGTGGTCTCCCGTATTGGGATCACGGCTTTCAATAGCTCTAGCTATGGAAAATAGTACTTGTGCGGCATGGTCTAAATCTTCATTCAACCGCTTCTGTTGTACCAGCGATTTGACCCGCGCTACTAATTCTACTCGGTCAAAAGGTTTACTTAAGAAATCATCTGCACCTACTTCAATACCTCGGATGCGCGATCGCCTATCATTCAAGGCCGTGATAAAAATTACGGGGATCAATCGAGTATGTTCATCTTGCTTGAGTAATTGACATACTTCAAACCCATCCATTTCGGGCATCATTACATCCAGCAAGATCAGATCAGGTTGTTGTTGTCCCACCAGTTTTATCGCCGTAGCACCGCTATCTGCCTCAATTACTGCGTAGCCTTCCATACCCAACAGGGCAGCAGCCGTCATCCGACTAGCACTGTGATCATCCACTACTAAAATTTTTGGTGATTCTGCATCAAAGCCTTTCACTTGAGAAATTTGGGCTTGTAAATTTCCAGAGATTAAAGAGTTGTAACCAGAATTAATCCCACAGGTCAACCAAGTAGTAGTTTGTGTGTTTTCACTAACCAGAAAATCTTCTTTGGACAATGCGAAGGAACTATCTTTGGCGTTTTGTAATCCGGAAACGCGATTTGAACTAATACTATTTAATTTGTTTGGGGGGTCTGACCCACTAACGTTATGTTCAGTAGAGGTTGTATTATCACCACTCCTTTTAATCACAGAAGTACCCCAATCGTTTAAAAAATTAATAGCGCCCGACTTCAAACCAAACTCCGTAGCCGAATATATCCAGCCGACTTTTCAAAAGTTTTATGTCCTATGTAAAGCTGACTGTTTAAGTTAACACACCTGATTTTTTTTGCGATGTCAAAAGGCAAAAATTGTACTGAAAATAATTCTTCTACTAACTTCCCTATTTCTAACTCCAGTATGATGAATACTCGCAAATGTTAAATCAGGTTTTTTACTGATATTTATTAACATAATAGCGCCAGAAAAAATCATAATTGTTCAATCCATATACAGGTTGGGAGGTTTGAGTTTCTTTGCTTCTATTTAGCTGGTACAAAATCGGTGTTTATTTTCTTTCAGAGCATTAAGCAAATCATCACATAATTTCAATTCACAGGTAAAATCGTATATTACAATACATAAATTATACAAACTTAATATTCATGCCTCAATTTATTTAGGAAAATTTGAAAATCTTGTTGAAATTTTTACATTTGTTCTCAGTAAATATTTTGAACCTATAACTATTTAAGTATTAATACTGAATAGACACGCCTAAATACATTAGAAGCAACTGGGCATAATTTACGGGGAATTACCCAGAGCTTATATCTCAGGACTTATTACCGATCGTGGTAAACACCGTTTCCGCCAACGTGATGTAGGTTCCAGCGAACTTGCTTGTTGTTCTTGTCGTCGGCGCGCCACGATTACATCAGCAGGATCATTAAGTTTTGGATCGCGGTAAGGAATTGCTGCACGAGTTAAAAGGTGTTCCTCCTCCGCTTGAGAAAGGGGAGGAAGTATTGAGTGGATGTTGCATTCAAAGCTTTGAGGATGCGCTGCAACAGTACCAGGCGATCGCCTACCAACTGGTGGAGTCGAACCTATATGCAATCCTGCCATTAACAGTGCTGTACGTACCGCAGCCGCACAAGAATAAGTTGCTAACAAGCCACTCTCGTGTAAACACAGTGCTACTTGTTGAATAAATTCCACACTCCATAATTGTGGACACTGGGGAGGTGAAAAGGGGTCTAAAAAAATAGCATCAGCTTGAAAATTTAAATTATTTACTTCACGAATAGCGTTTCTAGCATCGCCAATTATAAGTTTTGCCTTGAGGCGATCTGTTTGCACCTGTTGTTCAAAAGCTAACCTAGTCAAAATATCTGTGTATGAGTAGTTCCAGTTATCGAATAACTGATGCTCAATAGCTGCTTGGGGTACAGAGAGATTCATTTCTAAAGCAATTAATTCAACAGCACAATTAGGATTGACTTCCCAAATTGTCTCCAAGGCTGCGGCTGTGTTGTATCCTAGTCCATAACAAATATCTAATAAGCGCAAAACTGGTTGGTGAGCAGCTATAGCCAACTGAGTCGGACTGACAAACTTGAAAAAACTTTCCTGTTTGGCTCCGAAATGACTGTGGAAAGCCTCATTAAATTCTTGGGAGAAAAAGGTAAAAGAACCGTCTCCTGTGGGCTGGGGTATAAATTTTTGCAATTCCGACATGAGTAGATAAACGTTAATATTTATAGTTTAGATAAAGCAGGAGACTATACTTCAACACTGCTCAGTAGACAGGATATTTTTTAGTGGAAAAGTCCCTTATGACGGATACTCAATTTGTTGTTTCATCGAGTTGGCTTTTGCAGAACCTTCACAATATCGATGTTGTGATTGTTGACTGTCGCTTTTCTCTAGCCGATCCACAGTTAGGAAAACAGCAGTACCAAACAAGTCATATAGAAGGAGCCTATTACCTCGACTTAAATTTGGATCTTTCCAGTCCTGTGGGTGAGTATGGTGGGAGACATCCTTTACCTAATCCGGATGAGTTGGCGCAGAAGTTAGCAAGTATGGGGATAGAGTTTCAAAAAACTTTGGTTGTTGCTTATGATGATTCTCGCTTTGCTTTTGCTTCTCGTCTGTGGTGGTTATTGCGCTATTTAGGACATGAGCAAGTTGCGGTGCTAAATGGGGGATTTAGCCAATGGGAACAAGCTGGCTATCCTATTACTGATGTTATTCCTCAAGTTAAAACAGCTAACTTTGTGCCGCAAATACAAACACAACTGTTAGTAGATATTAATACTGTCAAAACTCGTAAAGATTTACCGCAGGTCATTTTGGTCGATTCAAGAGAGAGCGATCGCTACCGAGGTGAACGAGAGCCAATTGATAAAATTGCAGGTCATATTCCCGGCGCAGTCAATTATCCTTGGATGGAAGTTACAGATAGTGGTGGCTACTCAATTCCCCTAACAGAACATCAACAAAGATGGCAAAATCTGGCGACAGCCGAAGAAATTTTAGTTTACTGTGGTTCGGGTGTAACAGCTTGTGTAAACCTACTCTCTTTAGAAGTAGCCGGGATTCATACAGGTAAACTGTATGCAGGTAGTTGGAGTGATTGGATTAGTTATTAGTTATTGGTCATTGGTCATTGGTGTACAACCTTTGAATTGACCAAATCTAAAATTCTCCAATTTTCAATTGATAGTTAATATTCAAAAACCAGCTTTCAAAATCAATATTACTTGCTGTAGAATCACCAAAACTAAAGCCAGTCTGAAGATTCAAGCTACTAGAACCGGATGTACGGTAAATAATGCTGCCATATAAGCGATGATATTGATCGGTGCGATGAGCTACGCCTTGGCGATCGCGTTCTGTAAAGTCTGATAAGTTTAACTGATAGTTCAACCCAATCTTTAGAGGCTTTTGCAGGGAATAACTTAAAGATAACCAGAATGAGTTCATGATCCGACTACGATCATCCGGGTCAGCTAACTTCCAACTCAATTCGTAAAAGCTATCTAGCGTCAGTTTGTCGGTGAGAGGATCTCTTCTTCCTAAAGATAAATACAAAGAGTTCTCATTTAGAAAGCGATTTCCGGCTTGGAAAACATCGCTATTTTTAGCATAAAAAAACTGTTGATTACTCCAACCGATTTCACCATACATTCGTTTGGAAAACTGTTGATAAATACCCAGGTTAAATGCTAACTGGTTGTAATTGTATTTTGTTTGATCTACATAACGAATCAAATTACCCTCAATCGATCCACTTAAATAAGTACTCTTTCCCAAGGGAAAATATGCTGAAGCGAGTCTCAATCCATAAAAAAACAACCCATCTTCTATCGGTGAAGTATCAGACGAAAAAACATTATCTGTATGAAAATAGCCTACATAAGCTTGTAACGAACCTATGGGTTTAAACTTATCTCTAGGTTGCTCTGTCGGCGGTTGTGGCGGTTGTTCAATCGGTGCTGGTAATGTTCTCTCTCTCACCCTTAATCCTAATTCCCGGTAACTTTCCCCTTCCGAACTTGGCTGTTTTGCTTCCCGCAACCTTTGTCTTAGTCTCTCTAACCTTGCACCGTAATTTACTGGGGGTGAATTTAATAAAGGTTCCATCGGTTTCTGGTTAGGTTGAGGAACAAAGCCAGGTTGTCCTTCTAACTGAGGAGATTCATTATTTTGCTGACTAATACTATGATTAGGAAGTATGAAATCAGGTTCATCAGTGGGAATAACTTCAGGAGTTGGCGATTTTGCGGCTATGATATCTGATAGGATCTGTTGTCTAGATAACCTATCAAACCGATCTAACTGAGACAACGGCGAGTTAGTGCTGGTTTGGCATATCGTTGAATTTCTGTTTTCAATATAAAAATCTTTTTCTTCGTTGTCTATCTGATTATGACAATATAATCTATCAGACTGTTTAACCTTTGCTGCATCTGCTTTAATGCAAAAGCCGCTTCCGCTAATAGAAGCAACCAAAATCGTTAGTAAAAAATGTTGCCAGCCTTGAAGATACATCTTAATGAATCGATGTAAAGATGAATCTCAATATTACACTTAAATGTACACAATTTCATATTATATTTAGCAGATGAAAATGAGATAATTTATAGTCAAAACGCACTAGAATATAAAATTAACAAAATAATAATTTAAAAATTTAAGTTGGTTTTGCTGGGTTAGTTTCAGTTAAATTTTTTAAATTCAAAATTATGCGCTTGAACCTTATCCCATTATTTTCTCTTGGATTGTGCGGGGTGATGGTATTGATTTCGCCACCTCAAGTGAATGCCAATACTCCCTTAAATCGTGCTGAGGTTCAGAGCATTCGTAACTTTGTGCAATTAATTCAAAGAGCATCTAGAAATAAACGTCCAGCACAGAAATTAGATGCAATTATTCCAGGGGATGGACTATCAACTGGTCGAGCTTCTTTAGCAGACTTGCGTTTCAACGACGGTTCTCTGGCAAGGGTTGGAGAACAAGCAGTATTTCAATTTATGCCCAGGACGCGGAATTTTCGATTGTCTAATGGGACAGTATTACTACTAATTCCACCGGGAAGAGGACAAACACGTATTCAAACACCAAGCGCAACAGCCGCCATTCGTGGTTCGGCTCTATTCATTCGCTATGACCAAAAAACGGATACGACGATTATTGGTGCCCTGACAAATAGTGGGATAGCAGTGTCTAACAAGGACGCATCTCAAACTCAACCTCTAAAAGCAGGACAACTTTTAGTTCTTGTCAAAGGTGAAATTCAGAGTTTATATGATTTTGATCTACAGAATTTTTATGAAACAAGTGATTTGGCTGAGGGTTTAGATTTAACCGGCAAAAACTCTTCAGCAACACCAGACCCAGCTATTGCTGGTGTCAGAGCAGAAATTATGGCCGCGTTGGCAACACAATCACCTCTTGTTGGTAAAGGGGTGATGGAAAACCCAGCTTTTTTAGAACTAAGTACTACTTCCTCTGAGGTAATAGATGAAGATACTGACGAAGATGATTTCATAACCGATAATTTTCTGGTTGATTCATTAGTAGAAACAGGAGAAATTTTGTTCCAAAATGCTCAACAACTTGGGGATAATGCTGATGGCAATCTAAATAATATCAATAATATACAACCAGACCCACCGTCACCGGCACCACCAGACCCACCGCCACCACCACCACCAGACCCACCACCGCCACCACCACCAGACCCACCGCCACCACCACCACCAGACCCACCACCACCGCCACCACCAGACCCACCACCACCGCCACCACCAGACCCACCACCACCACCAGACCCACCACCACCGCCACCACCCTAATAAGTTGGGGAGGATATGGGGCTTATGCGCTGAAGTTGGAAATTTTGATTCCCCCATAAAAGAGCATTGCCCGGATTTCACACCAATTCTTGCAACCTCAGTCCAGAGTCTGTAGGGGCAGTTTCAGCTATATGCTCGAATCATTCAGGAGTATTTTGCTCAACCCGCCCCTACTATGTGTCAGAAATGCGGGATTGGAGCATTTGAGTGCGTGAGTTCTGGGATATTTAGGATAGGAGACTGGGGACTAGCACAAGCAAGCTAAACGCCCCGCCATCACTAAGGGCGCTCCAGCTACTATTCCCCTGGTGTTCGCATATAAATTACTTGATCTTGGACATTGTAAATGAACAGAGGCAAATTGGCATTTTCGCTAATTACTGTTAAAGCTTCTTGTAAGGTTTGCCAATGATTAGCAACGCCAACTGCCGCCTCAGAATCTTGAGCGTTGTTCTCAGAAACAGTACTTTGTAGTACCTGTTCATATTCAGGGGTAATTTTGACGATGATTCCTTTATCGTCCACGGTAAAATTACAAATCCTAATTTCACTAGAGCAAGTTTTATTTAAATCAGCACGGGTTTGCTGCCAACTATTATTTAAAATTAGTTTTTCTTGCGCCTGTTGCAGGGAAGCTGAGTATGGTGTGATTAAACTCTGAGCTTGATTGTAATACAAGCTATTGTTAGAAATTTGTTTAGCTGCCTGTAAAGCTTGTTGCCAATAAATAACAGCTGCTTGCCATTCTTGTTTTTGCTCATAAGCTTTAGCTTGGCTGGCTATAACAAGAATTTGTTGGTAGCTTTTAGCTGCTAGTTGTTCGATGGTAACGCGATCGCGCGCTCTTGCAAGTTTAGGTTTATATTCTAGTAATAGTTGTTGTGCCTCTTGAGAGGCTGGACTCGACGGAGGTATAACATTCAAGGCATTAATTACTACTTGCCAAGTAGACTGCACCTTTTGCCAATCTTTCAAAGATTTGGCTGTTGTTTCCCACTTGTTGGCTACACTGGCAACGCCTTTCGCATCTGCTAACTTTTTCACCCACTTTTCTTGAGCGAGTAATTGCTGATTGATGGTTTGCAAATGAATCCGATATTTCAACAATTTTGGCTGTATCAGTCCATATAGTTCATGATTAGGGCTGATTGCTTCCAGGGGCGTTATCGCTTGTCGCCAAAGTTGTTGTCTAGCTTGTAATTCGCCTTGACTAGTAGCAGGAGTTTGCATTTTTTGCTCTGCAACTGAAGCCGCCTGCAAAGCTTTGTTGACTTGGCTAAGTTTTTCGGAACGTCCAGACAGATTAGTTTTGAGTTCTGCTGCTTGTTGGTAATAAGATGACCAAGCAGGAATTACACCTAAGGCGGTGGTAGTTGTTTCTAACTGTTGTTGTAATGTTGTCAAGTCCTTTTCTGACCTAGCACGACTGATCAATTGCCGAAATTGAGTATTGAGTTGCTGGGCAGTTTGAAATTCTTGACACACAGACATCACACAAGGACGAGTCACTAGGTAAGCGCCACCACTACCTAAGAGAGAAATTCCCACCACAGCCCCTAACAAAATCTTTTTTAATGGCCGCTGAGATGAGTTTGTTAATAAATCTGGTGTACCAGCTAGGGGGTCAAATACTTCTTCTTCGTCTTCGAGGGTATCTGTTGTGGTTGAATAACTCAAAGGTAATGCTAACGATGAAAAAGATTCTGTATCCTCGTTTTCTTGATCTTCATTATCTTGTGGAATGTCAGGGCTTTCCACCTGTCGGTATCCCTTCATAGTCAGGGAACGTTTAGCGTAAGGAAGTTTTTCTCCGACAATTCTCAGAAAACATTGGACTGGCTGATCCTGATAAGGTGGTAATGATTGCAGTGCTTCCTCAAGTACTGCAAAAATTTCTTGTGTATCAACTTTTACGCTAACTGGATGTTGAGCTAGGATCATTAACTCATCTTTGTTGACCGCACACTTAATCTGGAAAAATTCACCAGAGGGAACTTCGGCAAGAAATTGTTCTTGCAAAGTTCTGCTTAATAGCTGTAAATCTTCCTGCTGGACTGCTACTCTCATAGAGCCTTCCTGCTGGTCTTCTATAATATTTTCTGTATCGGTGAGAACCGAAAAAGAAGGGTGTTCGTTTGTTGAATACAGATGCACAGTGTAACCAACCATAACCGTAATATCTGATAGACCAACTTTTTAACACAACTTCTGAGTTTTCACCAAAAGAAAAATAATCCTCCAGGACTTAGTGCTATTAGTGTTTCAGAATGTTGATTATTAAATTTTATAATCTGAGTTGTAATAGAAATTACAATTCAAAAATGGGAATAATAAATTTTCTGGGAATTAAAACCGGGTATCAGGAGGAGGAATCTTATTGATAATTCTCTACTCCCCATTTTTAAGCTGATTTGATTGTGCAACTGTATATTTACTGATAGTATTAATTACTCCAGGTAGACACAAGCTTATAGTATGTTGAGCAAGTTTTGTTCGCTTTAGCGTCTTTTTAGGAGAAAGTCATAGCTTGTTTGCTTGTAGAAGTATGGGGGCATGAGCCTTTCTATAGAGTACCTCTGACGTGAAAGTAGTGACTGGGCAATAGGGAGGGGTTAAAGTTTCTCACCTTCCAGAAAACAGGTCTAGAGCCTTTTGAGCGTTTGATGTTAATAAAAATAATTTTAAAATATCGTTTTAGGAGTTAATCTCAAAAATTAATTTGCTCCATGAAGGGAATTCGATAAAATTGATACGTAAAAAATCAGTTTTAATAGTGGGACAAGACTTGATTATGTGATGAAGGTGCGGTAAAAAATGGAAAATAGCACCAGAGAAATTTTCTAAACGTATAAATTAAGGTGCATAGCAATGGATTTATTGGAGTACCAAGTTAAAGAATGGTTTGGAGAAATAGGCATTCCTGTATTGCCATCCCAAAGAATTGACCATCCTACAGATTTAAAACGCTTAAAAATTCGCTACCCAATTGTGCTGAAATCACAGGTTCATGCGGGAGAGAGGGAAAAAGTCGGTGGTGTAAGAATGGTAGAAACCACAATCGACGCGATCGCAGCAGCTCAAACGATCTTTAATCTATCAATATGGGGTGAATTACCAGAAGTTCTGTTAGCAGAATCTAAGTATAATTCTCACCAGGAATTTTATTTGGCTGTAGTTTTAGATACTGCTGTTTGTCGTCCAGTACTTTTAGGTTCCACAGAAGCGGATATTGATTTAGAGTTAGCTGATCAAAAAATGCAGTATGTGGTGGTTGAGCAAGAATTTTCGCCTTTTTATGCTCGTAGATTGGCTTTAAAGATGGGTCTGCAAGGTACGCTGATGCAGTCGGTCAGCACAGTGTTAGAAAAAATGTACCAGCTATTCGTGCAGAAAGACCTGGATTTAGTAGAAATAAATCCTCTGGGTGTCAACCTTGCTGGTGAGGTGATGGCTCTTAATGGTAAAGTTGGAGTCAACGAAAGGGCTATTGGGCGACATCCAGAAATTGCCGCAATGGCAGCCAAAATAATCCCTCGTCATTATGATAAAAGTTTTAGTAATGGGCGTGACTGGAATAATTTAGAAAAACAACGCAGAATTGGTATTTTAGGTAATGGTACTGGTTCTATCTTGGCGACTTATGATTTAGTTGCTAGTGGGGGTGGTAAACCAGGAATTTGTCTGAATCTACGCCATGCAGCAATTACTGATCTGTCACCAACTAAATTTGGCGATCGCCTCACCAAAGGTCTAAATACCTTGGCTGCTGACAAAAATACTCAAGTGATCTTGATTAACTTACTAGGAAGTATTCCTCAACCAGAAGAAGCAGCACAAGCGATCGCTCAATTCATACAACAGAACAAAGGTGAATATCCGCCATCAATTGCCAAGTCTAATGGTAAAAACCTTAGTCAACATCAGTCACTGCAATTAGTCATTCGTCTAGCCGGTTCGGAGTTGAATGCAGCGAAGGAGGTTTTAGCGGCTTTACAAACCCATGAAGAGGGACTGATATTAGTAGAAGATTTAGACGAAGCAGTGGCAACCGCAGTTCGTTTGACTAAATCACACGCGTATAAAAAAGTTTCCTGAGTGGATGAATTATAAGTGCATAACAGGGTGTTGAGCAGCTTCCTGAATGCTGAGTTAAGAGGATATCATTAATTCGTAGTTCCCCTTGGGTCTGTGCTACCTTTCCCCAATTCTCATCCCTCACCTTATGAACTTAACGCCAGATAGTAAAGTTATTATTCAAGGCTTCCATGAATTCATTTCTGAGAATCATATTGCCCAGATGAAAGCCTATGGTACAAATTTGGTAGCTGGTGTTCAGCCTGGATACGGTGGACAGGAACTTTATCATCTGCCTGTTTTTGATTTGGTTGAGGAGGTAGTAGGGCAATTTGGCAGTATTGACACCACAATTATCTGTGTACACCCTTATCAAGTACTAGATGCGGCCTTAGAGGCGATCGCCTCTCATATTCGACAAATTATTATTATTTCTGCTGGTGTGCCACCTTTGGATATGGTGGAATTACTCCGCAAAGCTGAAGCTGGGGAAACTCTGGTAGTCGGCCCCAACAGTCCGGGAATCATTGTCCCTGGAAAAATCCTCTTGGGTACTCAACCAAGTGAATTTTACACACCCGGAGTAGTAGGTATTGTTAGCCGTAGCAGTACTTTGACGTATGAAGTGGCGCGAGAATTAACTCAAGCTGGCTGGGGACAATCAATTAGTGTGAGCATTGGTAGTGATGCGATCGTGGGTTCATCGTTTCTGCAATGGTTACAAATTCTCGATGAAGATGACACAACTGAGGCGATCGTTTTAGTCGGACAACCAGGTGGGGGTAGTGAAGAAGCAGCCGCGCGATACATTACCGAAGCAATTGATAAACCAGTAATTGCTTATATCGCCGGTAGACAAGCGCCACCGGGAAAAACTTGGCGACAAACTGGGACTTTAGCGACTGTTGTCGGTCGTCCACCTAATTTTGGCACTGCTCAAAGTAAAATTACAGCTTTTGAAGCAGCCGAAGTTCCTGTTGCTGAACGTCCTTCTTTGATTCCCCAATTATTAAAAAAGGCAATTCATTAAGTAATTCAAGATGACGGATTTATGAGTTGCTTTTCGGTGAATAGCATGGCGATTCCTTTCTCATAATAGGCGGCTTCATTGATAAATATGGGGTAAACTGTCGATGTACCTTCATAGGCGATCGCTTTACCATCTAAGGTTAAAAACAAAGGGTCACCAGGATTTAGAGGTTCATAATCTCGAAATTGAATATCTGGATGAATCATCGCTTGAATGTCACCATTTCTGCTTCTGGGGTAGTCAATAGTACCTGTAAATTTATAGAGAGATAGTAAATTATTGATTTTGGGAATATTGCCTTGATTATATTTTTCTACATAATCCAAAATCGTATATATTAATTGTTCAGTTTTTTGGAATAATTCAGCATTCAATACACCTTGAGCTACTGCCCCTACCTCAATCACAAAACCCAGTTTATTAAGAGAGCGTAGAAAATTACTACCCTTTTCGGGGATTGTATAGCAAACTTTTACTAAAGGATTAATTTCACTTAAATAAGCACATAGCTTTAATAAAAATGGGTCTTGATTACCTAAAATAATACTCAATCCCATATTTGCAGTTGTACTGTGTAAATCAATAACTACATCTACTTTGGGTTTATTCTCTTCTCCTAAAACTCCGGCTATTTGTTTCGCCCTGATGTCTTCATAACTAGAAAGAGTTGGATTTTGCAAGCTTTCAGTTAAAAAACAACGATTTAAATCTTTTTCAATGTAGCGCTTACCAGCCTGGAAAGCTTTGGGATTACCTAGTATTGTTAAGGTTTCAAAGCTAGGTTTTTTAATTACATCAGGAAACTGTTGAAACTTTTTAACCAGGAATGCGCCTGTAAATTCATTCCCGTGAGTACCACCAATAATAGCAACACGATTGATTTTGTTCATAGACGGGTTATATCAATTCAAAATTCAAAATTCAAAATTAAGAAAACAAAAATTGCTTGAAAATTCTAGTACCGCTAGCCATTATTCAAAATAAATACAGCATCAGCATTTTGTTAATGTGGCATAGATGCTTCTCTCGAATAGAGGTTGTAGCTATACAGACAAAACCCGCGCAGGCGGGTTTAAAAAGCTTGATTTTTTTGCTAGTCCACCTGCGTAGACTGAGTTTGTGTCATGTCCCTTATTCTCAGTCTCATCTACAACCCCAAACGAGCCAAAATAAAAGCATACTCAAAAGCAAGTTCCCGTAGGCTTTCATAACGTCCAGATGCGCCACTATGACCCGCATCCATATTAGTTTTCAACAACAGAACATGATCATCTGTTTTGAGTTCTCGCAGTTTAGCTGTCCATTTGGCTGGTTCCCAATATTTAACGCGAGAATCATTTAAGCCAGCAGTAATTAACAAATGGGGATAATCTTTGGCTGCGACATTATCGTAGGGTGAGTAAGATTTCATATACTCATAGTAGACTTTATCGTTAGGATTACCCCATTCTTCCCACTCCATTGCTGATAAGGGCAAAGATGTATCTAAAATTGTTGTCACTACATCTACAAAAGGTACATCGGCAACTACAACTTTAAACAATTCGGGACGCAAATTAATCACCGCTCCCATCAATAAACCACCTGCACTACCGCCTGTAATAGCTAGGCGATCGCTTATTGTCCAACCTTCGTTGATTAAATACTCAGCACAGGCGATAAAATCTGTAAAGGTGTTCTTTTTCTGCAAAAATTTGCCATCTTCATACCACTTGCGCCCCATTTCTTCACCACCTCGAATGTGGGCAATAGCAAACACTACACCCCGGTCTAGCAATGCTAGTCTAGCTGATGAAAAAGATGCCGGATAAGATGCACCATAGGCTCCATAACCTGTCAGCAGTAAAGGATTTTTCCCATCTTTTTCAATCCCTTTTTTGTACACAATTGATATGGGAATTTGTGTGCCATCTTCAGCAGTAGCAAGTAACCACTCACTCTGATATTGATTTTTGTCATAGTCCCCCAGAACTTCTGTCTGTTTTTTTAACTCCTGCTCGTGGGTTTCCATATCATAATCAAACACAGATGGCGGTGTAATCAAAGAAGTGTAATTAAACCGCAAAATATTAGTATTAAATTCCGGGTTATTCCCTTCATAAAACTGATAAGTTGGTTCTGGGAAAATAATATTATCTTCACTACCTGTAGATATATTTTGTACTCTAGCAGTTTGTAAGCCATCTTTTCTTTCATAGATGACTAAGTGATTAATAAACAGGCTAACTCCAGATAACAGCACATCTTCACGGTGGGGAATAACAGTTTGCCAATTCTCCTTGGATGGCATAGTTAGGGGAGTTCTTACTAATTTAAAGTTTGTAGCAGCTTCATTTGTGACTATATAAAAGTAATCACTATGATGCTCAACGTCATATTCTATTCCAGGTTCCCGTGGATAAATTATCTGAAAGTTACTCTCAGGATTATTGGCATCTAAATAGTGAACTTCTGTAGTGATGCTGCTTTGCAAAGTCATCAATATATATGCTTGACTGCGGGTCTTCCCTACATATAAAGCATAAGCATGATCTGGTTCATGGTAGATTAATTGATCTTGTGTAGGTGGTGTTCCTAAAGTGTGCTTAAAAAGCTGGTAAGGACGATTCGCCGCATCAATTTTTGTATAAAATGATGTTTGATTATCATTACACCAACAAAAAGAAAAATAAGTATCAGCAATAGTTTCTGGATATAACTCACGGGTTGTTAAGTCAAGAAATAAAAGCGTATATTGCTCGGAACCACTGGTGTCATAGGAATAAGCTAGTATTTGATGATTGGGGCTAATAGCAAATATTCCTAATTCAAAAAAATCGTGTCCGGCAGCTAACTCATTCTCGTCTAAAAGTACTTCTTCTGGAGCATCTAAATTTCCTTCTTTTCGACAATGAATTCTATAGTCTTTGCCGGCTTCAGTTCGAGAATAATAATAATAATTATCCTTGCGATATGGTACGGATAAATCAGTTTCTTTGATCCGTGAGAGCATTTCATTATAAAGAGTTTTTTGCAGCGTTTCTGTATGCTGCATCATGACTTTTGTATATGAATTTTCTGCTTCTAGATATGCCACTACCTTCGGGTTATCTATATCGCGCATCCAAAAGTAATTATCTACTCGGCGATCGCCATGCAATTCTAAAACTTGGGGCTGTTTATCCGCAATGGGTGGCGTGATTTGATTTTGCGAAATCTTGTCCTTATTCATCATATATGCAACCTGTACTCTAGATCCAGCAAATAGCCACTTAAGATGAGCTAGTAATTCCGATTTTCCGATGTGAGTTTCTTCTTAAACTACATAAACCAATTGCCGGGATAATTCCTAGAATAATAGCGGTAAATCCTTGTTGACTCCAATACAATATAGGAGTTCGGTAATTTTCGGGAAATAAATTTTGCCCCAAAGAAAGCAACCAAACTAACAAACTAATACACAGGAAAGAAATGGAAGGAAACAAAGTCCACCACCAAGATTTAGTCGTATAACGTCTTAAAACTAACCATTGAAACAATCCCAGCCAAATTCCGGAAAAAATGTATAAAAATGTTGACAAAAAAGCCAATATAACGGTTATTTCTAAGGTTAAACTTTCCTTGAGGGAAGTTGCAATAGACGAAATATAATTAGCCCAACCACTCGCCACACTATGGGCAATCAACCAACCTATGCTGGTAGCCAGTAGCCACAAGCGTCCAGAAATATAACGGCGGATAACTAAAGCTTGATCGGCAGCAAAAACTACAGCAAATACAACATTACTTAGCAATTTTACCCAAAAACTCCAGGTTTCTGGTGCAGAGGCAAAAGCATTCGGCAGGCTTTCCCAGAAAACTTTTTCTAAAGCGATACTGGCAATACCACCTACAACCCAGCCCATAATAGTCATCAAGGTAAATTGCAGAAAGAATATCCGACGTTGGGAACGTGGTATCAATAACTTACTTACGTAAGAATTAGTGTTAGCTGATGCAACACGAGGTGAGCTATGAAAATTGGTTGGCATATTAAGTTTAGTAAAGCTATGAAAAAAGGCAAAATTTAAAAGACAGAGGACAGAATTTGACTAAAGATGTTTATAACTCAACTACTGAATTTCCCTTTTATCAGCGTTTTCAAGTTATTTTGACTCAAGCAAAAAAAGCAATACTAAACCGCAAATTTATTTCCCACCTCCTGCTTCCTGCCTCCTGCCCCCTACCTCCCTTCGATAAAGCGTAATCCCAGAATGATAAGCTAAACAGTGACATAAAAAAGTGACTTAGGATGAAGTGTTAAATGGGTGTTACTTCAACGGCTCCTCACCTTTTGCGGGCTGCTCGTGGTGAAATTGTAGATCGTCCCCCTGTATGGATGATGCGCCAAGCAGGACGATACATGAAAGCATATCGGGATTTAAGGGAAAAGTATCCTTCATTTCGCGATCGCTCTGAAATTCCAGAGGTAGCGATTGAAGTTTCCCTGCAACCTTGGAAAGCTTTCCAGCCAGACGGAGTAATTTTATTTTCCGATATTGTCACCCCCTTACCAGGCTTAGGGATTGAAATGGACATTGCGGAAGGTAAAGGCCCCATCATTCATGCGCCCATTCGCACTCAAGCACAAATTGAACAACTGCGTCCCTTAGAACCAGAAGCAGCTTTACCGTTCATTAAAACCATATTGCAGGCTTTACGCCAAGAAGTAGGTAACCAATCAACGGTATTAGGCTTTGTAGGTGCGCCTTGGACGCTAGCCGCCTATGCTGTGGAGGGGAAAGGTTCCAAAACCTACTCCATCATCAAAAATCTGGCATTCTCAGAGCCAGCGATTCTACATCAACTGTTAACTAAATTAGCAGATGCGATCGCCATTTATGCTCGTTACCAAATCGACTCCGGCGCACAAGTAGTACAGATGTTCGACTCTTGGGCAGGACAACTCAGCCCCCAAGATTATGACACCTTTGCCCTACCCTATCAGCAACGAGTATTCCAGCAAATCAAGCAAACCCATCCTGATACACCCTTGATTTTGCTAGTCAGTGGTAGCGCCGGCGTACTAGAACGCATGGGACAATCTGGTGCGGATATTGTCACCGTAGATTGGACAGTAGACATGGCTGATGCTAGAGCCAGATTAGGCAAACAGATGAAAGTACAGGGCAATCTTGACCCCGGTGTACTTTATGCCTCTAAACAGTTTATCCGCGATCGCATCATCGATACCGTTCGCAAAGCAGGTAACTGGGGTCATATTCTCAACCTGGGACACGGTGTACTACCAGACACACCAGAAGAAAACGTCGCCTTCTTCTTTGAAACAGCCAAGCAACTAAATGTTTTGGTGTAGTCAGTTGTCAGTTGTCAGTTGTCGGTTGACAGTTGACAACTGACAAATTCTCTTATTTCTTCTCTGCGCCCACCGAGGTTTGCTCAACGGGGGGAACCCCCGCACCGCAACTTCTCTCTGCGTCTCTGCGTGAACAAATCATACTTAGGAACTTAGCGTATTTATTAGTTGTCCATTTATCACTACAACTAATAACCAAACTGCAAACACATGACCAAAAAAAGAATTTTTGTGACCGGTGCTAGTGGCTGTATAGGTCACTATATTAGCGAAACCCTAATTCAAGAAACCGATTACGAACTATATTTACTAGTCAGAAACCCCAGTAAATTACAAGTTGATACTCAGGTTCGTCCGGGTATCACTGTCTTACAGGGTGATATGCAAAATATTAGTCAATTTGCTGATTTATTATCCACAATTGATATAGCAATTCTCACCGCAACTGCTTGGGGTGGTGAGCAAACCTTTGATATTAATGTATCTAAAACTATAGAGTTACTAAACCTATTAGATCCAGACCGTTGTCAACAAATTATTTATTTTTCTACCGCCAGTGTTTTAGATAGCCAAAATCAACCACTCAAAGAAGCAGGAGAAATTGGCACAGATTATATCCGGTCTAAATATCAATGCTTACATAAAATATCAGAATTAAGTATTGCCCCCAAAATTACCACCGTTTTCCCCACATTAGTTTTAGGTGGTGATGACAAAAAACCTTACTCCCATCTCACATCAGGTATCCCCGAAGTCACAAAATATGTTAATTTAATTCGCTTCTTACAAGCCGATGGTAGTTTCCACTTCATCCACGGCAAAGATATTGCCAGCGTAGTTAAATATTTAATAGTCAATCCTCCTCAAGAAAATACGTCACGTAGATTAGTATTAGGACAAAAGCGTTTAACTGCTAACCAAGCAATAGAAGAAGTTTGCACCTATTTAGGCAAAAAGATTTCCTTCCGTATTCCCCTATCTTTATCATTGGCAAATCTCATTATTGCCGTCTTTCGCATTCAGATGGCAGATTGGGATAGATTCTGTATGAATTATCGTCATTTCACCTATAACACCGTGATTAATCCTGATAGTTTTGGCTTGCCCAATTATTGTGCAACTATGAGTGATGTTTTAAAAATTAGCGGTGTTGATAGTTCTCACAAGTAGTTCTCAATCTATGCAAAAATTGGCTGTAAATTTAAAATAAAACCAGGAAGAACATTTTCCCCAGATAAACTTGTAGGAGACTGTAATACCTCTGGTGCTTGATAAGGACGATAAATAATCACTAGTTTATCTTTGGGGTTAATTAACCAACCAAGCTGTAAACCATTTGCTAAATATTCCAGCATTTTGGCTTGAGTATCTTCTACATCATCAGTTTCCGAAACCAACTCCACGGCAAAATCTGGACATAAGGGAAGATATTTTTTTCTTTGTTGTGGTGTGAGAATATTCCATCTTTCCATCTTGACCCAAGAAGCATCAGGAGAACGAGTTGCACCATTGGGAAGTTTAAAACCAGTGGAAGAATCAAAAGCTTTGCCTAAATTATTCTGACTGTTCCACAACCATAGTTGACCCAATAAATCAAAATTACGGTTTCCTGTTTCCCCCCCAGTGGGTGACATGATGACCAATTCCCCTTCCGCAGTTAATTCCAAACGCAACTCTTGATTTACAGCCACAATTTGTTCAAATTCCTCATCCGTAAATTTAAGATGAGGCGGTAACTGTAATGTTAAAGCAGTCATAATTCGTTCCACCCTACTAAAATTCGGCGTTGCGGCAAACCCAGATGCAGTCAACAAGGAAGATTTAGCCTCTACCTCTACTTTAAAAAGTATCGTCAATCAATGCCTGCTTTTGCCAGCTAACTTTTGCTGATGTTGCCGACTTTGGTGAAAATACGCCACGATTTTGAAATAACACAAATGCTGCTACTGCTAGCAGAAAATAGCCAAAACTCTTTTGCAATCTAGCCGCAGGAACAAACCTAGTCAAATACGCACCAAGCAAAGTCCCACCGCTAGCAGCGAGGATAAAACTAAATATGAGGTTCCAATCTAGGGTGATGTGTCCCAGATAACCGAGAAATCCAGCGATCGCATTCATGGCGATAATGAATAAAGATGTGCCAATTGCTGCCTTCATTGGTAATTTAGCAAGTAACACCAAAGCTGGAATAATCGCAAACCCGCCACCAACACCAACTAACCCCGTCAAACCACCAACGATAATTCCCTCACTCATCAACCACAACCAGCAATGTTTACATACTGGTGGCGGGTAAGGTAACTCATCATGAGTTGTTTTAGTCCCCATACTGCGCTGAATCATGATGACACTAGCCACCAACATCAACAACCCAAACAGCAACATTTGTATGGTGTCGGTAATAAATGGCAGAGTTGCCAACCTAGCACCGAAGAACGCCCCTAACATTGTCGCCGCACCAAAAATATAGGCGGTTTTCCACTGGATATTTCCTGCACGCCAGTGAGAGATGCTTCCTAATAAACTAACTGTACCAACAATTACTAGAGTCATAGCGATCGCATTTTTTGGGGCAATTCCCATGACATATACCAATACAGGTAAAGCCAGCACCGAACCACCCCCACCTAGTAACCCCAAACTAATGCCAATACCAACGGCGAGGAGATGACCAATTATCCAAGTCATATTTACGCCATCCGACGGTTATAAGGTAGTTTCGCCAGTAAGTTACCCATTGCACAGGTATTTGTCACCCCAGCAAACACCAATCCCCCGCCAACAAACCCACTCAAAATTAAGAACCAAGGTGAGACAAATGCACCTAACACTGTTCCTAGAAAGACTAAGGAACCTGCAACAATTTGCACTTGTCGCATCAAACTAATAGGGGCGCTGAGGTTAACTTTCGTGGGTAAACCTGCGGCCTTCCAAGTGGGTAGCCCGCCTTGGAGTTGATAAACGTTGTTAACACCCGCATCTACCAATTTCTGCACAGCTTGATGGGAACGATTCCCTGAACGACAATATAAAACGATGTTTTCACACTGGGGTGTTACTTGGTCAGCCGTGAGATTAGATAAAGGAAGTAGCTTTGCATCAGGAATATGTTCGGCTGCATACTCCGCCGCTTCGCGCACATCAATTAATAGAACTGTATTTTCCTCTATCCATTGCTTAAGCGTGATGGCATCGATTTCCGTCAAGTTGTTTGTCATTGTTTTAATTCCTGGTCAAAAATACTAATTTCTCAACCCTGATACTCAAGAAGAAGTCATCGCCACATCTCCGCAGCGCTGGTTTGCTGGCACAGCTTCCATAATTTTTCGTGGGTTTGGCAGATTTAAATTGCCCATCAACTCGATAAATTCTGAACGACTGCGCCCAACCAATCGCAGATTAAACTTTTTTTCTTCGCCAATTGTGGACACTGTTTGTCCGTGATAATCGTGACCTGGATAAACGAGTGTCGAATCAGGAAGCGTCCAGAGGTTTTTGGTAATACTGTCGTAAAGTGCTGCTGCACTACCACTTTGAAAATCCGTGCGTCCACAGCCACGAATCAGCAGGGAATCTCCTGTGAGTAAGTGGGTTTTATTGACTAAATAAGCCAAGTGGCTATCCGTGTGTCCTGGTGTAGCAATAGCTTCAATGACAACTGACCCGAATTGCAGCACGTCACCAGGCTGCATTTTTTTGTTAGCACAGGTGGCATTTGCACCAAAAGGCACAATGTTCTCACATCCTATTTTTTCACGCAGTTTCCCCGCACCCGTGATGTGGTCAGCGTGGATATGTGTTTCTAAACAGTAGCCTAGTGTCAAATCCAGTTCTGTCAATAACTTCTGGTCACGTTCGACTTGTTCAAGCACTGGGTCAACGAAAGCAGCAGTTTTAGTTTCCAAGTCTGCAATCAAATAAGTATAAGTGCTGGTTTCTGGGTCAAAAAGTTGCCGGAATAACATAGCTTTTGATGAGTAACGTCTCGTTTTTCCACTATACTACTATATAGTAATATAATATTTATGTTTTATAATGCTTTAAGATAAATTGTCAAGAAAAACTATACTGAATTGCTCTTAAGTATGCTCGAATCGTCACCAACTGCACTTGCACCGGTAGCTGATTATTTCAAGGTATTGTCTGAAGTAAGTCGCTTACAAGTATTGTGTGCGCTTAAATCTGGTGCAAAAAATGTGACCGAAATTATAGAAATTACCCAACTCAAACAAGCTAATGTTTCCAAACACCTACAAATTTTGGCGCAGACTGGTATTATCAAGCGCCAACCCCAAGGGGTGAGTGTCTTTTATGAAATTGCTGACCCCATAATTTTTGAATTGTGTGAGTTGGTTTGTCAGCGATTGGCACTGCAATTATCAGAAAAATCGCAGCAACTCAAACAACTGGAAAATAGTGCATTAGGACTAAAAGATGGAATAACCGCACAGCGCGGCTGATACTTGAAACATATCATGTGTTTTTAGTCAAGTATGCCTAACTTGAATTTTGCCATCTTCATGGAACACCACCCTGTGAGATCAAGTCCAATACGTAGTGTATTGTTTGAATAATTGCCAAGCAAAAGCATTAACGGTAAACTGAAGCCAATTTAGAAAATAAGTTAATAAGTAATTATTTTTGTTAGCGTGGGATCACAATCACAGCGTGAGGATTGATACAAGATGCGAATTCTACTAGTTTATCCAGTATTTCCAAAAACTTTTTGGTCATACGAAAAAATTCTAGCCTTAGTCGATCGCAAGGTGTTGTTACCACCCTTGGGTTTAGTAACAGTAGCGGCGATTCTGCCCCAGGAATGGGAATTTAAGCTGGTAGACCGCAATATCCGTCCAGTAACCGAGGAAGAATGGGCTTGGGCAGATATCGTTATTTTCTCAGCGATGATTGTTCAGAAACAAGATTTACTTGAGCAAATTCAAGAAGCAAAACGCCGTGGTAAGTTAGTCGCCGTCGGCGGCCCCTATCCCACATCTACACCTCATGATGTGCAGAACGTCGGGGCAGATTTTCTCATTCTTGATGAAGGGGAAATCACCCTACCCATGTTTGTGGAAGCAGTGCAACGGGGGGAAACATCTGGAACTTTCCGCACCGCAGAAAAGCCAGATGTGACAAGCACACCCGTACCCCGCTTTGATTTACTAGAACTGGATGCCTATGACATGATGTCGGTGCAGTTCTCGCGCGGGTGTCCCTTCCAGTGCGAATTTTGTGACATCATTGTTCTCTACGGACGCAAACCACGCACCAAAACCCCAGCACAGTTGTTGGCAGAGTTAGATTACCTATATGAATTAGGCTGGCGGCGTGGTGTGTTCATGGTAGATGACAACTTTATCGGTAACAAGCGCAATGTGAAATTGTTACTGAAAGAGTTGAAAGTCTGGATGGCTGAACATCAATATCCCTTTAAATTTGATACAGAGGCTTCTGTTGACTTAGCGCAAGACCAAGAAATGCTAGATTTAATGGTCGAGTCTGGCTTCTCTGCGGTCTTCTTGGGAATTGAAACACCAGATGAAGATAGCTTACAACTAACCAAAAAATTCCAAAATACACGCAGTTCCCTAACAGATGCAGTGCAAACCATCATTAAAGCTGGATTGCGCCCAATGGCTGGGTTTATCATCGGTTTTGATGGTGAAAAAGCAGGTGCAGGCGATCGCATTGTCCGTTTTGCTGAACAAGCCGGTATCCCGTCCACCACCTTTGCCATGTTGCAAGCCTTACCCAACACAGCATTATGGCATCGCCTGAAGAAAGAAGGACGACTACGGGAAAATAAAGAAAGTAACATCAACCAAACAACGTTGATGAACTTCATCCCCACCCGTCCCCTAGAAGATATTGCCAGGGAATATATCGAAGCCTTTTGTACTCTATACGACCCAGTAAAATACTTAGACCGCACCTATCGTTGTTTCCTCATGTTGGGTGCGCCGCGTTACAAAACACCATTCAAAATGCCAGAGTTGGTAGTCATTAAAGCCTTGTTAATCGTTATTTGGCGACAAGGTGTCAAACGAGAAACCCGTTGGAAATTCTGGCATCACTTGTTTAGCATCCTCAAGCATAACCCTGGAGTGGTTGAACATTATATTTCCGCTTGCGCCCACAATGAGCATTTTCTAGAATATCGCCAAATTGTGCGCGACGAAATTGAAAAACAACTAGCTGAATATTTAGCCCAAGGTGCGGAGAAACCTTATGTTGTCCCTCCTGTAGAGACACAAGAGACAAAAGCTGAGGCTGTTGTTAGTTAAATAGATAGAAAATAGTTAGCGATCGCTTTCTAATTATCACAGATTAGAAGGCGATCGCTTTCATCTTGAATTGGGACTAAGACTAATCTTGCTTTTGCGTCCCTTAGGCAGGCTCAAACTTTAACGATACACCATTCATACAGTAGCGCTTACCTGTGGGTGCAGGGCCATCATCAAACACATGACCTAAATGTCCGCCACAACGACTGCAATGTACTTCCACCCTAGTCATAAAAAACGATCTATCGGTAGTAGTGCCAATTGCACCTTCAATAGGTGTAAAGAAACTAGGCCAGCCAGTACCACTGTTAAATTTAGTATCGGATGTAAACAAGGGCTGTCCGCAACCAGCGCAAACATAAGTTCCCTCACTATATTCCTTATCGAGTGAACTAGTAAAAGCACGTTCAGTTCCATGTTTCCGCAACACACGAAACTGTTCTGGGGTTAATATTGTTTGCCATTCTTGTTCAGATTTGGCGATTTCAAACTTGGTATTAGAAGCTGCCATAATGCTTGACCTTTGGAAAATATAAGGTGGTAACAAAGCTGTGCCAACTAATGCAGCACTAGTTTGTAAAAAATAGCGTTTTTTCATATGCGCCGGATAGTTTTAATCAATCATCAATATTAGAGACCATAGGTGATAGAAAGCAGAGAAGAGGATTAAAAATTGCTTGGTGTCGGTGTTTTATGATGGGCAACTTCTATGATTGTGAGTTTTTAGGGAGTTAGGGCAGTTTCCTGAACGGGAAAACTGCACGTATACAATAATTTTACATTACTTAACATAGCTTTCCCAGCTTGAAAAAGGGTGTATGGGAAAGATATCTTTCATTGGCATTGCCTTCTCCATGACACTACCTAATTAATAGACTTGGCAATTACCCCCAATTGCAGCCCCGGCGGATAACTACCTTCTTCTTTGATACGCTTAATTTCTGCGTCAGTCATACGCAAACCTAATTTTTGTGCCAATGCGCTGACAATATCTCCCCGGTCAATTATTCCCGCAACAGCGCCAGCCGGAGTAAGTACTGTGACACGGGGTAACTGTTCATTTTCTAGCTTGTTGATGACTTCAGCGATGACAGTGGATTCTGCAACTGTAGGTATTTCTGTGAGGGGATGGGCGATGCTGTGGAGAGTTTGAGTTTCCCATGCGCTTCTTTCCACCAGGCGTAAATCCTCGATGGCGACCATACCGCGATAACGACCATCGGAGGCAGCAAAATAAACTTCTGGGTTGGTAGTTGCCAATAGGTAAGAATCAGCAAAGGAACGTAAGGTCTGGTCGGCATCAATGACACGAAAATCACGAGTCATGGCATCAGCAGCCGTTACCTTTAGCAAGGTTTCTTGTAATGTGGTTACGCGGTCGTAGCTGTTGGCATTGCGAACCCCAAACCAACCTAACAGCACAATCCACAAGCCTGTAACTAATTCTCTAGTAAAGAAATCTACAGCAAAACCTAAGGCGATCGCACCATAACCTAAAATTTGTCCGGCTTTGGCTGCCCAATGTACTGCTTGAAAACGGTCTCCGGTAATTTGCCAGAGTGCAGCCTTCAACACTTGACCCCCATCTAAAGGTAAGCCGGGAATTAGGTTAAATAAGGCAACAATTAGGTTAATTCGTGCCAAATCAGCCACCATCAGACTAACCGGGCTACTATCAGATACAACAGTACTCCCCAACCGTAAGAGTAAAAATAAGCCAATACTCACCAAAGGCCCAGCAATGGCTACTTGAAACGCTTTACCCGGAGTTTTGGATTCTTCCTCAATGGCGGCAATCCCACCAAACAAAAATAAGGTAATAGAGTTTACTTTAATCCCTTGCGATCGCGCTGCCAAACTATGACCTAACTCATGCAATAACACCGAACCAAATAGCAACAACGCCATAATTAGTCCAGCAGTCCATGCTGTCGCCGTTCCCCATTCTTGGTAAGCCACACCAAAGTTCAGTGTTGCTAAGCCCAAAATTACAAACCACAAAGGATCTAAAAATAGGGGAATACCAAATAAAGACCCGATTCTCCAATTTGTCTGCATCACATTGTCCTGAAACTAAATATTTTTAGTGAATACATCACATATACTATGTGTGTTTTTTTGTATACGATTTTTCTATTTTCTTCATACTAGTAGACGACGTAAACTTACAACTATCTACCAATAGGAGTAACAAAATCAGCAGTTACTAATGTAGTTGCCCCAGATTCTAGAATAGACAATGTCACCTAATTGATCATGCAAAAAATAGAAAAATACAAGTTCTCAGCTATGAGTTACATCAGTTTTAATCTATGGCGATCGCCTCATACTGTTACTCATATGGCTGATGTATAGCCAAATACAGTAAATCTATTTGTAACTAAAAAGAATGATTGATTCCTTAAAAGTTGATATCTTATTAGGAATGTAGTTAAAATATATTTGCTACGCACTAACATATATTTTCATTATATATTATAATGCAAAACTAAACTCTTAATGAGTTGAGTTTGTGTGAGTGGTAGACGGTTAAAAAAAACTCAACCATACATATTTTTAGATTGAACGTTATTACTTTTTTTAAATCACCAATCCAATCCACACGTAGTTTGTGGCGTATTGGACAAACAGTATTGGGTATTATATTCCGTCATCCCATCACAGGAACCAGTATCATCCCAATACTATCCGATGGTCGGATTGTATTAATTCGTAGGCGAGACGATGGTTTGTGGGCATTGCCTGGGGGTATGGTGGACTGGGGAGAAGACATTCCGACGACAGTCCGCCGCGAGCTATTGGAGGAAACAGGGCTAGAATTAACAAAAATTAGGCGTTTGGTAGGAGTTTACTCTTCACCAGACCGCGACCCTAGAATCCATTCGATTTGTGTTGTGGTTGAAGCCGAAGTAGAAGGGAAAATGGATATTCAGGATACCTTAGAAGTCATGGAAATCAAGGCTTTTACCCCTAGTTCCCTACCCCAAGGGCCAATGTCTCATGACCATACTCGACAACTACAGGATTACTTAAACGGATTAACAACCCTAGCATAAAAACTTATGTGAAATTTTAGGTGAAAATTAGCGATTGAAGATAAAGTCTGAATATTCTAGGACTTACGCACTGAACCAAAAAACCCTTCTGAGGGTGGTCAATAGTCCACAGTCCAAAAACCTTGATTTTGACTATTGACTACTGACTATTGACTACTGACTATTGACTATTGACAAAAAAGCCAGAAAATTAGTAACACTGCGTAAGTCCTATATTCTAAAGAAAGATAAACAACACATTAAAATGGATACGCTATTACGTAACGCCCGGAGAAAACTATCTCAAGGGCTATTATTCTGGCGTGAAGCTGGTGAGGGGATTCCTGTAGTTTTGTTACATGGTGCTTGGCATGAAAGTAGCCAATGGGTGGAAGTCATGGAATCGCTTTCACAGAATTTTCATTGCTTTGCACCAGATTTATTAGGTTTCGGAGAATCAGAAAAACCCAATATTCATTACTCGATTGACTTACAAGTAGAGTGCATAGCTGAGTTTTTCCAAGCTTTAAAGCTAGAAAAAGTCTATCTATTGGGAGATTCACTAGGTGCTTGGATTGCAGCTAGTTATGCCTTAAAGTATCCAGAACAAGTGCATGGCTTAGTTTTGTTAGCACCAGAGGGTGTGCAGATAGAGGGGCAATCACAAAATTGCCAGAAAATGCGGCGGTTGAGCAAGCGATCGCCATTATTATTTAAGATAATGCGATCGCTCAGCTTTTTAACTAAGATTTTTGGGCTAGATAAGAAAATAGAGCAAGATTGGCAAACACGCCAAAAATTACTGCAAAACCCTACAGCTGCCCAGTTATTGTTTCAACGCCAGCAACCAGAAATCGAAGCAGAATTACTGCAAAGTTATCTATCTAAGTTAGAAATCCCAGTATTAGTTTTGCAAGGTGGCAAAGATACGCCAGATGCCCTAGCTAGAAGTCAGTTTTATACTAAACTGATTCCTCAAGCAGAATTAAAAATTATTGCTCATGGTGAAAGCAATTTACCAGAATCCTGTGTTGGGCTTGTAGCTGGAGAAATTCGGGAGTTTATAACTAATTCCCCGTCCTATCCCTGCTGAATTTCCAAAGGACACATCGAGTCCATAATGGAAGCGCCACCATCCACATGAATTATTTGACCTGTAATAAAGCTAGCTTCCTGCATACATAAGAGCATCGCTGCATTAGCAATGTCATCGGGAGTTCCCACCCGTTTCATGGGTGTCCATCCACTCTCATGCCAATTTTGTGTGGCTTCCTGTGCTGCTGTGGGTAAAGAACGCAAGACTCCTCCTTCCAAGGGGTTTGGTTCACCAAAGATAACTCCAGGGCTAATGCCATTAACAGTAATACCACGGGAACCAAGGGCAACTGCAAAATAGCGGCAAAGCGATTCTAGCGCAGCTTTAGCCGTTCCCATTGCCATCCAAGGCTGCCAGCTACCAGTACGCCCACTTGGTGAATAGGTGATGGCGATGATTCTGCCTCCATCTCGCATCAGACTGGCAGCTTGTTGAGTTCCCAATAGGAAGGCCTGTGCTTGAGAATCTATCGCCGCACGCCAGTGGTCTAATGTCATCTTCATTGGAGAATGGTAGAAAGTTGCTAAGTCTGGTCTGGCGCAGTTAACGAAGATATCTAGACTGCCGAATTTATCCTTAACCTGACTAAACATCCGATTAATATCTTGAGGCTGTAAAATGTCGGCTTGCACAATAAAGCCTTCTCCACCTCGTTCTCGTACTTGTACTAGGGTATTTTCCGCCGCTTCATCATTTTTGTGGTAGTGAATAGCTACTTTCACCCCATGTTCGGCTAGTTTTAAGGTGATTGCTCTACCGATACCGCGTGAGCCTCCGGTAACTAATACGTGTTTACCGTTAAGCGACATCTCAAAACCTCACGTACATGACAATAACTTTAATCTAGTACGTAATAGAGGTGGATATGATTTACCAATGATGATAATACCTTAAATTTTCTGTTAAGCAACACCTGCCACGATTGTTTGCATACCCCAAAAAATCATGTTTGATTCCACTATTAAACGTGCTGCTAGCTCAGGATAGAGAGCTTGGAGGTAATTTAATAGTAAGATGCGATCGCCTCCTTTAATTGCCACCTTCCCATCAGGAAACAGAGACAACCACTCTTCCGTAAAATCCCTGATTCCCGCTATTAAGGTATAAATCACACCGCTTTGGATTGCTTCTGCTGTATTCAGCGCAAAACGTGGAGGTAAAGATTTAATCTCTGCCATCTCTACTTGCGGTAATTGTTCAGTTTTTTGACCTAAACTCGCAAATTGTAAACCCACCCCCGGCAAAATTGCCCCACCAACCAAATTCCGTTCACCATCCGCCGCCGTAAAAGTTAGCGCCGTCCCCGCATCAATTACCAACATCGGAAAACCCCAACTCATTCCCGCCCCCCACAAAGCCAAAGCCCGGTCAATTCCCAAGGTAGGATATGTATTGTTAAGAGGTATCTGGTCTAAAGTAATTACGCGAACATTAGGGTAACTTTGCCAAAGTGCAGTTTGCTTAGGGACAACGGAGGCGATGAAAAGAGGCAGGGGGTGAGACAGCGCGGTCTTGGGGGTTTCCCCCATTAGCGACTGCGAACCCGAAGGGCAGGGGGCAGGGGGCAGGGGGGGAAATGTAGAGGAAGATATTCCCTTTTCCCCAGTTCCCAACTCCCAGTTTGTCTCACCGTTACCTAACTGCTGTATAACTGACTCAGGTAGATATTCTGTATCCCATGTAAACTTAAGGGATTCGCCCATGAATAAAGCCCAATGTAGCCGGGAATTACCGATTTCCAAGGCTAGCCACTGATTTTCTACGTGTTTTGGAAACTGCTGTGATATCACTTTTTTATATTTTTTAAGTTATCTATAGGTTTTTTAATAAAAATTTACAAATATTCCGTGTCACAATAACACTAGAGGAATAAATACTCATTGTTTAAAGGAGAGAGTTATGGTAGCACTCACCGAGAAAACTGAAAAACGGCTCACCATACAGACTGCGGAAATTGCTCAAGATACGACAGCAATTCGCTCTCTAGATTGGGAACGCGATCGCTTTGATATTGAGTTTGGTCTGCAAAATGGTACTACTTATAACTCATTTCTCATACGCGGTGAGCAGATAGCCTTAGTCGATACTTCCCATGAAAAGTTTCGTAAACTTTATTTTGATACCCTGACAGGGCTAATTAATCCCACAGATATCAATTATTTGATTGTCAGCCATACCGAGCCAGACCACAGTGGCTTAGTCAAAGATTTATTACAGATGGCTCCAGATATTACAATTGTCGCCTCAAAAGTTGCCATCCAGTTTCTCGAAGATTTAGTACATCAACCATTTAAGCGGAAAATTGTTAAGAATGGCGATCGCTTAGATTTAGGTAACGGTCACGAATTTGAGTTTGTCATTGCCCCCAATTTACATTGGCCAGACACCATCTTTAGTTTTGACCACAAAACCCAAACCCTATACACCTGCGACGCTTTCGGAATGCACTACTGTTCCGATATTGTCTTTGATGAAGACTTAAAAACCATAGAACCAGACTTTCATTACTATTATGAATGCCTGATGGGGCCAAATGCGCGATCGGTACTATCTGCCCTCAAGCGCATGGGAGAACTACCAAGCGTGAAAATGATTGCCACTGGTCACGGGCCGCTACTTTACCATAACGTTGAAGAACTCACCGGACGTTATCACACCTGGAGCCAAAACCAAACCAAAGCAGAAACCAGCATAGGTGTATTTTACGTTTCTGAATATGGTTATAGCGATCGCCTAGCCCAAGCAATTATTAACGGTATTAGCAAAACTGGTGTCGGTGTAGAAGTTGTAGACTTGGGTTCAGCAGTAGATTTACAAGAGTTACGCGAACTAGTCGGGCGCTGTGCTGGACTGGTAATTGGGATGTCTCCGGCTGCTAGTACAGCTAGTATTCAAGGCGCACTTAGCACCATTTTAGGTTCTGCCAACGCCAAACAAGCCGTAGGTATATTTGAAACCGGTGGCGGCGATGATGAACCCATAGACCCATTATTAAGCAAATTCCGTAACCTGGGCTTAACAACCGCTTTCCCCGCCATTCGCATTAAACAAACACCCACAGAAAACACCTACAAACTGTGTGAAGAAGCAGGCACAGATTTGGGACAATGGGTAACACGCGATCGCAGCATCAAAGCCATGAAATCCTTAGGTGCTGACTTAGATAAAGCATTAGGCAGACTGAGTGGCGGTTTGTATATCATCACAGCCAAAAAAGGCGACGTTTCCAGCGCCATGTTAGCCTCCTGGGTAAATCAAGCCAGCTTCAAACCCTTAGGATTTTCCATCGCCGTAGCTAAAGATAGAGCAATTGAATCATTAATGCAAGTAGGCGATCGCTTCGTCTTAAATGTATTAGAAGAAGGCAATTATCAACCACTCATGCGCCACTTCTTAAAACGATTCGCCCCTGGTGCAGACCGTTTTGAAGGAGTCAAAACCCAGCCCGCCGAAAACGGCGCACCCATCCTCGGCGACGCTTTAGCATACATGGAATGCGAAGTAGTCAGCCGTATGGACTGCGGCGACCACTGGGCAGTATACAGCACAGTCTACGCCGGACGCGTTTCCAAACCCGAATCCCTAACAGCAGTTCACCACCGCAAGGTAGGAAATCATTATTAGTGAAACGCGACTCCATTAGTGAAACGCGACTCCATTTATTGCGCTTCAAGTGTCATTTGTTAGTCGTCAGTTGTCAGTTATGGAAATGATCTGGTCTAATACCCCAACCCCTAATGGGTTGTTTTTACATATCTTTGCCACTGACTACTGACCACTGACCACTGACCACTGACAAAACTCTATCCCCTTGTGAGTAGAGTTTTTATTTGTAGCAATTGCTGTTTAATTGCTCAAAAATGTTTAAAAACAAAGAAATTATTTAAAAACTATGTCAGAAACCAAACCAAGAGACGTGCAAGTCCTACCTATTGGTACAGATACAACTGTAATGCGATCGCGCAGTTGGACAAGATTAAGATTTGAAATTGAGTACGCTTTAGCTAAGGGAACCACGGCTAACTCTTATTTAATCCAAGGTGATGAGCTAGCGCTGATTGACCCTCCAGGGGAAACCTTCACACAGATTTATCTGGATGCGTTGCAAAAACGACTAGATGTCACAGAAATCGATTATGTTATTCTCGGTCACATTAACCCCAATCGGGCAGCTACCTTAAAAGCTTTACTAGAAATAGCACCGCAAATTACCTTTGTCTGTTCTAATCCGGGGGCGATTAATTTGCGGGGGGTGCTAGAAAACCCGGATTTACCAATACTGATTATGCGGGGTGAGGAAACCCTCGATTTAGGGAAAGGGCATAATTTACAATTCATCCCCACACCTAACCCCCGCTACGCCGATGAATTGTGTACCTACGACCCCCAAACCGAAATTATCTATACAGATAAGCTATTTGGGGCGCATATTTGCGGCGACCAAGTATTTGATGAAGGTTGGGAAGCCATCAACGAAGACCGCCGTTACTATTATGATTGCTTGATGGCTCCCCATGCCCGACAAGTGGAAACAGCTTTAGATAAACTGGCAGATTTCCCGGCGCGAGTGTACGCCACTGGTCACGGCCCCTTGGTGCGTTACGGCTTAATTGAACTCACCCACGCCTACCGAGAATGGAGTCAACAACAAACTTCTGCTGACTTGACAGTAGCTCTAATTTATGCTTCAGCTTATGGGAACACAGCTACCTTAGCCCAGGCGATCGCTCGTGGTATTACCAAAGCCGGTGTCGCGGTAGAATCAATTAACTGTGAATTTGCCGACCCAGAAGAAATTAGTGCCGCCGTAGAAAAATCTGCCGGCTTTGTTATGGGTTCTCCTACCCTTGGCGGTCATGCACCCACACCAGTACAAACAGCTTTAGGTATTGTCTTATCCACCGCTACTAATAATAAATTAGCTGGTGTGTTTGGTTCCTTTGGCTGGAGTGGTGAAGCCGTTGACTTAATTGAAGGTAAGCTCAAAGATGCCGGTTATCGCTTTGGTTTTGACTCCATCCGCGTCAAATTCAAACCCAACGAAGTCACCTTGCAAATGTGCGAAGAAGCCGGAACCGACTTTGCCCAAGCCTTGAAGAAAGCCAGGAAAGTCCGGACTCAAAGTGTACCAGCCACAAATGTAGAACAAGCCGTAGGACGAATAGTCGGGTCACTTTGCGTTGTTACCGCCAAGCAAGGGGAAGTATCCAGCGCCATGTTAGCCTCTTGGGTTGCTCAAGCCAGCTTTAATCCTCCCGGCTTAACCATTGCCGTAGCCAAAGACCGCGCAGTAGAAACCCTGACCCATACCGGGAATAAATTTGTTCTCAATGTTTTAAAAGAGGGAAATCACCTGGGGTTGATGAAACACTTCCTCAAACCCTTTAGCCCTGCACAAGATAGATTTGCTGATGTGGCGACAGCAGAGGCTGAAAACGGTAGTCCTATACTGCAAGATGCTTTAGCATATTTGGAATGTTCAGTCCAAAACCGTATGGAATCAGGCGACCACTGGCTAGTTTATGCAACTGTAGAGAATGGCAAAGTCCTAAATCAGGACGGCGTTACAGCAGTGCATCATCGCAAATCAGGTAACCATTATTAAAGACTGTTTTAATTACTTTTTGGGTTGAACTATGCAGTGTTAATGAAGAGAGAAACACTGTAATTTATACTGCGAAAAAAAGGTGATACAACCCTGACAACGAAATCAAACCTACAGTTCGTAACTACGAATTATCAACTCAGCTACAGTTAACTGCTGAAGCTGAACTTACAGTCCTTAAATCGGGTGCGAATACAACTGTATATTTAAAAGGCGATGAACCGGAACAGTTCATATGAGTTTTATCACGCCGACGGGGAGACCACCAGGAATCTGCCTTTACAGTCAGATTTGTGCCATTCCATGACAGGCTAGTAACCGCTAAAGAGTTACTTTTGCCATCACTCGGCTTTTTAGCAGATAAATAACTTGCCGAGGTAACACTACCATTGCTGGGATTAATCCGGGCGATTACCGCCACTTTTGCACCGCCACCGCTACCATAGCTAGTCAGCCAACCTTGAGTAGCAAAGCGACGAAAATCGTTGCCTGTTTGAGTGCCTGTGGACGTGAAAACACCATACAGATTACTTCCTCCATCCCAATACAATCCGTAGCCTGTACCGTCGTCCCCTGTGGTTTCATAGTCACTACGACACCAAGTTCTGAAACCATTATCAAAACGGATAATCCGTGGGTCCTTGTTGTTGGATGATACTTGCTGATAACCGATGTAAATATTGGTCAGGCCTATCGTTACTTTAGGGCCATTTTTAGCCTTGATACTCGCCTCAGAGTCATTGCAGGTAAAGGTCACAGCCTTACCGACAGATGATTTGATAGTCGTTTGGGCAATGGCTGAAGGAATCGCTAAATCAGCTGCTAAGAATGCGGCTGAAGATAAGACAGCCAGATACTTTGACCAATGGCGATATTTAATCATTGAACCTGTCCTAATTATTTTCAAAAAAGAATTTAAGAGTCAGGAGCCATAAGTAGACAGATAGTCTGTCGCCGCCAGCTATCCTAACTCTTATGGATTCGGAGTGTAAAATAAGACCTTAACATAATTTTCACAAAAGGCAAACTTTTTTATAAATTGCTTTTTTGTATTGTTATGTAAGCTTTTCAAAACGCTTATATATGATTTTACACAGTATTTACACTTAAATGCTTTGCAGGCTGTACTTGAGTGTTGATAGTTTTATCTCAGTAATTGATTCCTCTCACACCCTGCTTTTTCATCCTAAATTCGAGGGTTTCAATCCCCGACTCCAACTGTCTTTAATGCGCGAATTTTGCGGAAAGTTCTGTAGGCGGTGAATCCAGTTCTGTAGGAGGGTTTCCCTCCGTAGGCAACTGGTGAACCCGGAGGGGTTTCCCACCGTAGGCAACTTTTCAAGACGAATTTTGAATTTTGAATTGTTAAGGCTAGTTGCCATTGACACAATCAAATTAAATGGGGTAGGATTATATGCTGTTCAAAGATTCATGACAGCTAAACTAGGCCAGAGCTTTATCAATAACGTTTGTGGCTGATATTCTCTAAAAAATGCCTAGCAGCCATTTTTTGTTGTTTATTAACGAGGTGAATATGGCAAAGCGCCGTAACCCGAAAAAAGAAAAGGCGCTACGGAACCAGGCATACGCCAGAAAGTTTCGTAAACGGACTACAACCGGAAGAATGCAAAGAAGGTTCCAGCAAAGAACACCTAAGAGTGAGGAAGAAGAAGGCGCAGCAGCAGTTGATGCTGAATAATTCGTCTATTCAGATTTTGATTCTTTAAGTGTTTTATTTTTTAGGGTGTACATCTTGTACACCCTTGTTTTTTATTCAGCTTTGCGTGTCAGTTGTCAGTTGTGTTTGGATCTACCCTTACACCCCTACTCTCCAATTTCCTCACGCGCCGCACTGACGGCTTCACTGACCTGGGCAAAACCAGTACCACCGTAACTGTTACGTGCAGCTACAACTTGACGAGGGGAGATGGCTTCATAAATATCGGTGGCAAATGTTGGGTGTATTTCTTGCCATTCTTCTAAGGTCAAATCTTTTAAAAGTTTGCCAGCAGCAATACTGGTTTTGACGACTTTACCCACGATATTATAAGCTTCGCGGAAGGGAACGCCCCTGGCTGCTAGATAATCTGCGACATCGGTAGCGTTAGAGAAATCTTGTGTGACAGCTTCGGCTAGGCGCTGAGTCCGAAATTCCAAACCCTCCTGTAGCAATATTGTCATGGCTTCCAGGCAAGCCTTAACTGTGTTAACGCTGTCAAATAAACCTTCTTTGTCTTCTTGTAGGTCTTTGTTATAAGCCAAGGGTAATCCTTTCATGATTACCAACATCGCCTGGAGATGACCAAATACACGCCCGGTTTTTCCCCTGACTAATTCCGGTACGTCGGGGTTTTTCTTTTGGGGCATAATGCTGGAACCTGTTGCACAGCTATCTTTGAGGGTGACAAAGCGGAATTCTTCCGATGCCCAAAGAATAATTTCTTCAGAAAGACGGCTGAGGTGAACCATTATTAAACTGGCAGCACACAAAAATTCAATAGCAAAATCGCGATCGCTCACTCCATCCAAGCTATTCTCGTAAATACGCTCAAACTGCAACAGTTTGGCTGTGTAGTGGCGGTCAATGGGAAAGGTAGTCCCAGCTAAAGCACCACACCCCAAGGGCGAAATATTCACCCGGCGATAAACATCACCCAAGCGTTCCCAGTCCCGTTGTGCCATGTGGAAATAAGCCAACAAGTGATGAGCTAAACTCACAGGCTGAGCGCGTTGTAGGTGAGTGTAACCAGGAATGAGAGTTTCAACGTTTTGTTCAGCTATATCTAATAAGACCCGTTGAAATTCCCGTAATTGAGTTTTGATTTGCGAAATTTGGTCGCGTAGGTAAAGTCTTGTATCCGTACCGACTTGATCGTTACGCGATCGCGCAGTATGTAATTTCTTACCTACATCTCCAACAATCTCTGTTAAGCGTCGCTCCACTGCAAAATGGACATCTTCCGCATCGATGCCAGGCTGAAATTTACCCTGGCGATATTCTTCACGAATTTGTTCTAAACCTGCAACTAGTTGTTCTCCTTCTGCCGGCGAAATAATCCCCGTATGCGCCAACATTTGGGCATGAGCTTGAGAGCCTGTAAGGTCGTATTCTATTAATTCTATGTCAAAGCTTATACTGGCATTAAAAAGAGCGATCGCTGGATGTAGAGCCGATTCAAATCGCTGACTCCAAGTTTGTTTTTCAGTCATAAATACAAAGGGACTGGGGATTAGGGACTGGGGACTAGGGATTGGGTAAATTTTCTTTCTCCTGCTCCCTAACCTTTCAGCTTACTATTTATCGTTATTCCCTACTCCCTACCCCCTAGCCCTCACCATTGTCAACCGTACTTAGTCAGATTACGAAAAATATAGCCAATCACTAAACCAATCAACAGCGCCCAGACTTGACCTGTCTGGACAAAATGATTCCAGGTTTTTTGGATCTGACCAACAACGTTAGGATCGGTCACATTCTGCGCCAGTATAGGGAAATTTACAGAAAAATACCCAACAGTCTCAAATATTAAATCGTTAAAGTAGTTCATCTGAGGTAACTAAGGTAAAGCCTAGAGATTAGAGGTTAAGAACTAGGGAAATTACCCAGTCCCCAATCCCCAATTTCCAATTACCTTGATGTCATAACTCAAGATTCTAGCGATGCCAACCGCAATTTCTCTGCTGTCCGCAAAATTTGCCCAGCCAACACGGCTGCACCAAAACCATTATCTATATTGACTACTCCTACACCCGCAGCACATGAATTGAGCATTGTCAATAAAGGTGCTAAACCGCCAAAACTAGCACCATAACCCACACTAGTAGGTACAGCGATTACAGGACAATTAGCCAAACCAGCCACCACACTGGGTAACGCGCCTTCCATTCCCGCAACGACAATTAACACTGATGCTGATTCAATCAGATGGCGATTACTCAGCAAGCGATGAATCCCGGCGACACCCACATCCCAAAGACGCTGCACACGAAAACCAGATAGTTCGGCTGTCACGGCTGCTTCCTCTGCCACGGGTAAGTCAGCAGTACCCGCAGAAAGAATACTGATAATTCCTGCAAAGTGTGGTTCGATAGTTGGCGGAGTGATAGCACAAATTTTTGCCAACTCGTAGTAACGTAAATCTCTAATTTTTGGTTGCAATAGAGTATAAACGCTTGGTTCAATGCGGGTAGCGATTACTACCGGATTGCGCTGACGCATCACCTCCATAATCTGCACAATTTGTTCTGGTGTTTTACCTAGCCCCCAAATTACTTCCGGGAAACCAGTTCTCAGATGACGGTGGTGGTCAATTTTGGCAAATTCACCCACAGGTTCATAGGCTAAGTTTTTGAGAGAGTTTAAAGCCTTATCTGGGGTAACTTTACCATTGGCGACCGCCTCTAGGAGCGATCGCAAAGCTTCAGGTTGAGTCACGGTAATTTTGGGTAATGTGGTGATGGGTAATGGGTAATGGGTAATGGGTAATGGGTAATGGGTAAAAGTTTTCTTACTTACCAATTACCCATTACCAGTTACCTACTTAACTATTTTGATTTCGTACAAGTTCCAGAATGCGCCGCCTAGTGCTGAGAAGCGAATACCTGCAAAGCGATCGCGTACTGCGGATAATGAATATGGATTTACCAAGTAAATGAATGGTAAATTCTCTTGAGTGATTTTTTGGGTTTCGGCATAGATTGCTTTACGTTTGGTTTCGTCCAACTCTCTAGCACCTTGGATGTATAGTTGACCAATTTTCGCTTCCCACGGTGCTACTTCCCAACCTGTGATGGGCTTTTGTCCTGCTTGGGGCTTTTGGTTAAACATATGTAATCCCCCTTCGGGATTCCAGACGTTAGCACCATCATTCGGTTCTAAACCGCCAGTCAAACCCAGCATCGAAGCTTCCCAATCTAAAGTATTCGCCAGCTTGTCTGTATAAGTATTCCATGCCAAGGGTGTAAAATCTACCTGTATGCCGATTTTGCTCAAGTCCTGTTTAATTTGCGAACCCATTGCCTCACGAATTTTGTTACCAGCATTCGTCAGCAGTGTAAAGCGGACTCGATTACCTTCAGAGTCTAACAACTGATTTTGAGAATTATATTTGAAGCCAGCTTTCAATAACAATTGCTTGGCTTTTTCTAAGTTGTAATCGTAAACCTTTAACCCTTCTTTGGGCGACAAATAATAAGGACTCTGCACAGAAATTGGTGAATTTTGCGGTTGACCCAAACCCCGATAAATATTATTAATCATCGTTTGGCGGTCAACTGCATAAGCCACAGCTTGGCGAAATTCTACCGTATTAAACCAACGAGACTTTACTGGATCAACCAGTGGTTTACCGTCTCTTTGACCCTTATTCAAGTTAAACAATATAAAAGTTGTCCCAGCCGCCGGGCCGCCATTATATATCTTGAAATTGCCTTGCTTTTCTTGCACTTTCAGTAGAGAAAAGTAGTCTGGGGAAACACCAATACTATCCAAACCACCAGAGCGAAACTGGAGTAACGAGGTATCTGTTGATTCGACAATTTGCCACACTAATCTTTCAATATAAGGTTGAGCTTCACCTTTGGGCCCTTTGCGCCAATAGTAAGGATTACGTCGGAAAACTACACGTTCACTGGTGTCATAACGCTCCAATTTGTACAAACCATTCCCGATGATTTGGTCTGGTGGTGTATCTACGCCCCATTTTTGCAGAAACTTAGGCTTACCCTCACTATCTTTAGTTTGTATAGATTCTCGTAGTGCATGGGCTGGTAAGATTGCCGCACTCGTCGCACTACGTAAAAAAGGCGCAAACGGTTCGGGAACAGCAAACTCAACTCGACGACTATCAACTTTTCTCACAGTTGGTAGTTTCCGACTTTCACCAATCCTCATAATATCTCTAACATCTGTAGGAATGGCTTCGTTAAAGTAAATGTCATTGTAAGTAAATACAACATCATCAACTGTTAGTGGTTGCCCATCTGACCACTTTAAACCCTCACGGAGAGTAAAAACAATTTTTAATTTATCATCAGAAATTGTCCAAGATTCTGCCAAAGCTGGTTCCACTTCACCAGTATCATAATTTTCGCTAATTAATCCCTCATAAATCAAACCAAAAACATTAGGTGATTCAGAACTTAAAGGATAGTTAAAAGTTTTAGGATCACTGAGAATACTAGTTACTAATTGCGGGATTTGAGCAGCCGAACTTTTAAAATTCGATGGGTTACAAGCTGCAACTGTAACTGCTGTAAATGCAGCCAAAATTATGAGTATCCAAAAACGCTTAATTAGGGAAATGAGATTATTTGTATATGGCATAAATTTAGATGCACTAATAGTTGGTTTAAAATTTTATCTACATTTTTTTTATGCTTCACTTTCCATCTTCAAATGTTTGGTTAACTATAGGGTTTCCTAGTCTGCTAAGGTACTGACTACACCGCTAATAAAATTGGGCAATCTCCGCGCCCCTCTCTCTTGAAAAGTTTCCTACTGAGGGAAACCCTTCTCCAGAACTTTTCGCTGCGTTTGACGACATTGGTTCCGTACCTCACTTAACTCTTAATCGCCATAACCTAATCAGTTTTTACCAACAAGACAACAGCATAAGCACAAATACCCTCTTCTCGTCCCACAGGGCCTAATTTTTCATTAGTTGTAGCTTTGACACCAATTTGATTTGGTTCTAATTGCAAAATATTGGCTAGTTTGTCACGCATAGTTTTAATGTGTGGTTTCAACTTTGGACGTTCTGCAACTACTACCGAGTCAATGTTACCTATACGCCAACCTTGAGCGCGAATTAACTCATTGACCTGATTTAACAAAACTAAACTATCTGCCCCAGCCCATTGGGGATCAGTCGGGGGGAAATAATGACCAATATCTCCCAAAGATAATGCCCCCAACATGGCATCCATAATGGCATGAGTGAGGACATCCGCATCACTATGTCCCAATAAACCAAGTTCATGGGGAATATGGACACCACCTAAAATCAAAGCGCGATCGCTCACTAATCTGTGAATATCGTAGCCGTTACCAATTCTTACATTCATAGTCATTAGTCATTAGTCATTAGTCATTAGTCAGTTGTTATTTCTCCCCCTGCTCCCTGCTCCCCTGCTCCCTGCTCCCCTGCTTCTTCTCTTGTTGCCATTTTTCTAGCAAATCAGGGCGGCGATCGCTGGTTCTTTTAATCTGTTGTTCATAGCGCCATTGGGAAATGGCGGCGTGATTTCCAGATAACAAGACATCAGGGACTTTCCAGCCGCGAAAGTTTGCCGGACGGGTGTACTGGGGATAATCTAATAAACCCTCCTCAAAACTTTCCGCAGTCAAGGATTCTGTTTTGGCCACAGTTCCAGGTAACAATCGCACCACTCCGTTAATTAATGCCATTGCCGGAATTTCTCCCCCCGTGAGGATGAAATCCCCCAAAGATACCTCACGAGTAACTAAATGTAATACCCTATCATCTACCCCTTCGTAATGCCCACAAATTACTACTAATTGCTCATAATTGCTGACCAATTCTCGTAATAGCGGCTGATCAATTGTTTGACCTTGGGGACTCATCAAAATAACTTCTCGGCGCTCTAAAATCGGCAGCGACTCTACAGCACTAAAAATCGGTTCTGGTTTCATCAACATCCCTACACCGCCACCATAAGGTTCGTCATCTACCTTGCGGTGTTTATCTGTAGTGAAATCTCTAGGATTTACCAAATTCACTTGGGCAATTTGTTTGGCAAGAGCTTTACCCAGCAGGCCGGAACTAAGAACTGAGGTAAAACAGTCAGGAAAAAGTGTAACTATATCAAAACGCACAGTAATTCGTATTCGAGAACACTAATCTTAGATTTGAATGACTATCAAACACAAGATGCTTATACAGGGTAAAAGTACAGATAGGCTTTCACAATAGTATCTAAAAGTACTAGAACTGTTGCTTTTTCTTGGGATCAAAAGTTTTTCTAATTACTTAATTTATGTTTAAATATTGTGACAACTACCATTTAAATAAATAATCTAACCAGGTTAACAACTTACAGGATGCGTCGAGCCAGCCTCAGAAAATGTGTGTAATGACCTGCTCACTCCTATCCCAGATGGGAAAACTAATTCCTAGCGCCAGAGGGGAACCTGAACCCCAAGCACTAACGAGCCAGTCTGGAAAAAGTGGACAGGTGGAGAACAAGGCGCTGGCTTTGGGGACACGGGACATACAAATCATGAGGCTTTGTGTGTATATGTTGCAGTGTCCTCAGGAAAAAAGCAAAGTGCGAACATCATCAGGCTCCTAAACCTTGTTAAATTCACACGCCATCCGCTACAAGCCGGGAAACCCGTCCACCGCGATGGCTCACGCCATTCGCTACAAGCCGGGAAACCCGTCCACCGCGATGGCTCACGCCATTCGCTGCAAGCCGGGAAACCCGTCCACCGCGATGGCTCCTAAAGTTGTTGACAGGAGAAACACAATGCCGCAATTACAAGCTAAATCGCTGGAAATGAGGACACCCCAAGCAACTAAGACCGCCGTTCTCGTAATCGGAGGCGCAGAAGATAAAGTTCATGGACGTGAAATCCTGAGAACTTTTTTTGGCAGAGCTGGTGCAAGCAAAGCCTATATTACAATTATTCCATCTGCCTCCCGCGAACCTGCAATTATTGGTGGACGGTATATTCGCATTTTTGAAGAAATGGGTGCTGAAAAGGTCGAAATTTTAGACATCCGTGAACGAGAACAATGCGAATCTTCCCAGGTAAGGGCATCCCTCGAAGCCTGTAGTGGTGTTTTCTTAACCGGAGGAGACCAACTGCGCCTGTGTGGTGTATTGTCTGATACACCAGTAATGGAAATAATCCGACAGCGAGTGAGAGGCGGGCAATTAACTCTGGCAGGCACAAGTGCTGGAGCAGCAGTGATGGGGCATCACATGATTGCTGGCGGCGGTAGTGGTGAAACACCTAATCGTTCCCTGGTGGATATGGCAACAGGTTTGGGATTAATTCCCGAAGTGATTGTTGATCAACATTTCCACAACCGCAATCGGATGGGTCGCCTCATTAGTGCGGTCGCTGCTCACCCCGATAGACTAGGTATTGGCATTGATGAAGATACTTGTGCTGTATTTGAACGCGATGGTTGGCTCCAAGTCTTGGGTAAAGGCAGCGTCACCATTGTCGATCCCACCGAACTCACCCACACCAACGAACCCCACGTTGGCGCTAACGAACCTTTAACCGTGCATAACTTACGTCTGCATATCCTCAGTTATGGCGATCGCTTTCATCTGTACCAAAGGACTGTATTGCCTGCGGTACACCGTATCTCCAGCTGACGGAATAGAGTACCTGAGGTTAGACTGAATTGATCTTTAATTTATTTCCTGCTGTAGAAAAATCAGAGGAATACCATGTAAAAAGATAAAAACTGTTTTTCATGAACAGTTTAGCGATCAATTCCAGTAAGAAACTAGAATTTTGGTTCCGAATCTCCATCTACCTATTCCCATGAGAATCCTCAAGATCCAGACCTTACGCGGCCCAAACTACTGGAGCATTCGACGCCACAAACTGATCGTCATGCGCCTCGATTTGGAAACCCTTGCCGAGACGCCATCAAATGAAATCCCCGGATTTTATGAAGGATTAGTAGAGGCGCTGCCAAGTCTGGAAGGTCATTATTGCTCGCCCGGCTGTCATGGTGGTTTTTTGATGAGAGTGCGAGAAGGCACCATGATGGGTCATATCGTGGAACACGTAGCCCTAGAACTCCAAGAATTAGCTGGAATGCACGTGGGCTTTGGTCGTACCCGTGAAACTGCCACACCTGGAATTTATCAGGTAGTAATCGAGTATTTAAACGAGGAAGCGGGACGCTATGCTGGACGAGCAGCTGTCAGGTTGTGCCAAAGCATTGTAGATCGCGGTCGATACCCCAAGGCAGAACTAGAGCAAGATATACAAGACCTGAAAGATTTATGGCGTGATGCTTCCCTGGGTCCCTCCACCGAAGCAATTGTCAAAGAAGCCGAGAAACGTGGTATCCCTTGGATGCAGCTGAGCGCACGCTTTTTGATTCAACTAGGCTATGGCGTGAATCATAAGCGGATGCAGGCCACCATGACCGATAAAACGGGTATTTTAGGCGTAGAACTAGCTTGCGATAAAGAAGCAACCAAACGCATCTTAGCCGCATCTGGTGTGCCGGTACCCAGGGGTACAGTGATTAATTTCTTGGATGATTTGGAAGAAGCCATCGAATATGTTGGCGGTTATCCGATTGTCATCAAGCCCCTAGATGGCAATCATGGACGCGGTATTACAATCGATATTAGAAGTTGGGAAGAAGCTGAAGCCGCTTACGAAGCAGCGAGACAAGTTTCCCGGTCAATCATTGTTGAGCGATATTACGTTGGGCGCGACCACAGAGTACTAGTGGTAGATGGTAAAGTCGTGGCCGTTGCCGAACGTGTACCAGCTCATGTGATTGGTAACGGTCGCTCCACCATCGCCGAACTAATAGAGGAAATCAACCAAGACCCCAACCGTGGCGACGGACACGATAAAGTCCTCACTAAAATAGAACTAGACCGTACCAGTTACCAACTACTCGAAAGGGCAGGTTACACACTCAACAGCGTGCCACCAAAAGGCACGATTTGTTATTTAAGAGCAACCGCCAACCTGAGTACAGGTGGTACTGCTGTAGACAGGACAGACGAAATTCACCCAGAAAACATCTGGTTAGCCCAAAGAGTAGTCAAGATAATCGGTTTGGACATCGCCGGACTCGATATCGTCACTACCGACATTAGCCGCCCTTTGAGGGAATTAGACGGTGTAATTGTCGAAGTCAACGCTGCGCCAGGCTTTAGAATGCACGTAGCTCCTAGCCAAGGCATTCCCCGCAACGTTGCCGGTGCAGTGATGGATATGCTCTTCCCCAACGAACAGTCCGGCCGCATTCCCATCCTCAGTGTTACCGGCACTAACGGTAAAACCACCACTACCCGCCTGCTGGCACACATTTACAAGCAAACAGGCAAAGTAGTAGGTTATACAACCACTGATGGAACATACATCGGTGATTACTTAGTTGAATCTGGTGATAACACTGGGCCTCAAAGCGCTCACGTCATCTTACAAGACCCAACCGTCGAGGTTGCAGTTTTGGAAACAGCCCGTGGCGGTATTTTGCGCTCTGGCTTAGGCTTTGAGTCTGCTAATGTGGGTGTGGTGTTAAATGTGGCGGCCGATCACTTAGGAATTGGTGACATTGACACTATTGATCAGTTGGCTAACCTGAAAAGCGTGGTGGCGGAATCTGTGTATCCTGATGGCTATGCAGTACTCAACGCCGACGATCGCCGCGTTGCTGCAATGGCAGAAAAAACTAAAGCCAATATTGCCTACTTCACCATGAATCCCGACTCGGAACTGGTGCGGAAACATATCCAGAAGGGCGGAGTTGCAGCAGTCTATGAAAATGGCTATCTGTCAATCGTCAAAGGCGATTGGACACACCGCATCGAAAGGGCAGAACAAATCCCCTTGACAATGGGTGGACGCGCACCATTTATGATCGCTAACGCTTTAGCCGCTAGTTTGGCAGCCTTTGTACAGAACGTCTCCATTGAGCAAATTCGTGCTGGCTTAAGAACCTTCCGGGCTTCCGTGAGTCAAACCCCAGGACGGATGAACTTATTCAATTTGGGCAACTACCACGCCTTAGTTGACTATGCACACAACCCAGCTAGTTACGAAGCTGTAGGCGCATTTGTACGTAACTGGACAAGTGGACAACGTATTGGTGTAGTCGGTGGGCCTGGCGATCGCCGGGACGAAGATTTTGTCACCTTAGGCAAACTAGCCGCCGAGATTTTTGATTACATCATTGTCAAAGAAGACGACGATACTAGAGGTAGACCAAGGGGTTCAGCCTCTGCATTGATAACCAAAGGCATCACCCAAGTTAAGCCAGATGCTCGTTATGAGTCCATTCTGGATGAAACACAAGCAATTAACAAGGGCTTGGATATGGCTCCCGCGAACGGTTTGGTAGTTATCCTGCCGGAAAGCGTTAGCCGTGCTATTAAGTTAATTAAACTGCGTGGATTAGTCAAAGAGGAGATACAGCAACAAAATCCCTCGACAACCGTTATAGATAACCAAAATGGCGTAGCATCTTCTTCTGTAATTAATACTTTGCTGTAGTCGATAGTAGAGATGTGGTCATTCCCATCTCCACTATTGACCGTTGCTGAATCTTCTTAATTGGAATTTCTTATTTTTCTTCTTCCGGGTTGGTATCCTCACTAGGAGTTTTCAACTCCTCCTTAAAACCTCTCAAGGTTTTACCTAGTGCGCTTCCCAGTTCGGGAATTTTTTTTGGGCCGAATATGACAACGGCCACGACGACAATGATTGCGATTTCCGGCCATCCTAGTCCAAACATAATTATTATTCCTCCTTAATTAACTATAAAGCTAAGGCTGAAACTCTTGAGATTGCTTTGGAGAGATTGAGTTTACAGTGGAAAAGGCGATGGCGTTCTACAAAATCAAGCAACCGACACAGGACTCACGCAACCGGCACAATAGTAGGGTGCGTCAGATGCGGAAAATCCTCTAATGTGTACGAAATTATTGGGGCTGACGCACCCTACAGTTACTTTGATTATGACACTTGCGTAAGTCCTATATTTTCACAGTTTATATAGATTCCAGAGACGTAGAGATTTACCCAATCGGAGCGAGAGGGGATGTTTATAAATAAAGATTTAATCTTTAATCTCGTTGGATGGGGATATTTAACCAATTGCTTAATTCTTGGGCTAGCCATTCCAGTTCTGTTTCTGATTGAATGGCTGTGTTAGTCCCCAGTTGATATTTCTGCACTCCAGCCCAAATCTCTAATTGTGCTGGTACTTGAGTTTTAGCACCTTCAGAATCTTTTGTTAAATGTCTGGGTATGTAAACTAATTTGGTGATACTTTCTCTTGATGCAGGGCGAGGACGATGAAATTTAAAGCCGAATAACTCATGGGTGAAAGTAATTTGTTCTCTATTCAAGCGTAGCCGATTACGCCCCAATAAACTGAGGAGAAAAGTGGAAGCCATAAAATAGCCAGCACCCCAAAAAGGCAGAGAGAATAAAGCAAAGGGGATGTTGACTGGGAAGGGCGCTGAGAGTGCGCCTATTGTCCAAAATAAGATGAAAGAATTCCAGGCGATCGCAAATAGTCCCATAAATACCATCGATGGCTGAAAACCAACGGGGGGAATCAATATTTCTAGAGAATCTGCATCTTTAGTTAGTTGAATTTTGCTCCACTCTGGTTTACCAATAACTAACTGACTATGAGTGAGAAGATGTGAACTTTCTAATGCTTTGAGCGCTTGCTGTGCTGAACTGAAGCGTCTTTCTACACTGGGTTCAGTCATCGTCTTTAACCAAGACGTTAAACCCGGACTGAGGTTAGCTACTGACTCAAATTGGATACGAAAATCTTTTTGGGGTAAATCTGCTGGGTGAGTACCTGTTACCAAATAAATTAATGTTGCCCCTAAGCTATAAAGGTCAGACGCTGTGACTGTACGTCCACCAAATTGTTCTGGGGGCATATATCCGTAGGTTCCTACTACAGTCCTTGTGCCACCTTCTGTACCCAAAGCCGTCTGTACAGAACCAAAATCTACTAGATACACCTGACCGACATGATTACCAGAACGCTCTCCTAACAAAATATTGCTAGGCTTAATATCACGGTGAATAACAGGCGGATACAACCCATGTAGATATATGAGAATCTCTAAAATTGCTGTGGCTATTTGTTTAATATCAGATTCACTAAAACTACGCCCAGATTGTAAGTATTGCTCTAAAGTTTGGGCTGAGATATAACTCTGTACAAGGGCAAAACCTTTGATGGTAGGGGAATTTACCTCAAAATAGTCCAAATATTGCGGAATATGGGGATGAGACAAAGACTTGAGAGTTTCAGCTTCACGCTCAAACAGCTTGAGATCATCCCACTCAAAGTCACTACTAAAAGCCAGCAGCTTGACAATTACTAATTCACCAGTGACAACATCTTTAGCGAGTAATGTCCGCCGTCCTGCTTTTTTTCCTAATAGCTGTTGAATCTCGTAGCGAGTGTTGAAAATTTCTCCAAGCATAATCATTGCTTATAACGCTACGTTTATAACTTGCCAAATTAAACAAACTAATACCCCTAATATATTGTATTGTTCTATGCCTTCCCAACTTTGGCCTTATGTTACCCCTGGTATCCCCGATGAATTCTTCGAGCATTTGCCGGGAATCCCTCTTACTCAGCGAGAAATTAGGCTGTTGTTAATTTCTCAGCTACGTTTAGAACCTGGCTCGGTTTTATGGGATATTGGGGCAGGGACAGGTACAATTCCTGTCGAAGTGGGGCTACTATGTCCAAAAGGACAGATTATTGCTGTGGAACGAGACGAAGAAGTCGCAAATTTAATTAAACGCAATTGCGATCGCTTTGATGTGAAAAATGTAGAAATAGTGGAAGGTAGCGCCCCCGAATGTCTACATAATATTAAAACGGCTCCTCATCGTGTCTGTATTGAGGGAGGAAGACCGATTCAAGAGATTTTACAAGCAGTCTGGCAATATTTACCATCATCAGGCAGAGTTATCGCCACAGCCGCTAACCTCGAAAGCTTGTATGCTATTTCTCAGAGCTTTTCTCAATTACAAGCGAGAAACATTGAAGTTGTTCAGTCCGCAGTCAATCGCTTAGAAACACGAGGATTTTCTCAAACCTTTGCCGCAGTTGATCCCATTTTTATCCTCAGTGGTGAGAAACTAGACTAGGGACTGGGTACTAGGAAGAGTAGATGAGAATGGAGAGTAGGGGGAAGAAAGCAGGGGAGGCAAGGGGAGAGGAACTTACTCCAAGATTTTCGCCCAGTACCCAATCCCCAGTACCCAATCCCCAGTACCCAATCCCCAGTCCCCAGTCCCCAATCCCCATCCCCAGTACCCAACCCCGAATACTTCTATGCCTTGGTCCCGGATTATTAGTGGAATTGTTGCGATCGCCCTTGCTTTAGTTGCTGTCCTGTTGGGGGGTTGGTATTTCACCATCATGCTGGCGATCGTTGTTTTCTTAGGACAACAGGAATATTTTGATTTAGTTCGCACTAGAGGTATTTTGCCAGCCGCGAAAACCACTTTATTCCTTAGTCAAGTTTTACTAGTTACTTGTACTGTGGACAGCAATTTAGTTGATGCTGTCATGCCTATTGCAGGTACATTTATTTGCTTTTATTTACTATTTCAACCGAAAATGGCCACAATCGCCGATGTTTCGGCATCGATTATGGGGCTTTTTTATGTCGGGTACTTACCGAGTTATTGGGTGCGGTTACGTTCAATTGGTACCACAGCCATCAGTAATTTACCTTTAGGGGGCTACTGGCCAGGAAGTTTGACAGATATTCTGGAAGAAAGAAATTTTGCCTCTCTACCCCAAGGTTTGAAAATCACAGTGCTGACATTTCTGTGCATCTGGGCAGCAGACATTGGTGCATATACTATTGGTAAATTCTTCGGCAAAACTCGTCTGTCTGATATCAGCCCGAAAAAAACAGTGGAAGGTGCGGTTTTTGGGATCAGTGCTAGTTTAGCAGTAGCTCTGGCTGGCGCTTATTACCTTCACTTACCCAAATTTCTTTTGACTGGCACAATTTTAGGCTTACTAATTGGCTTGGCTAGTCTTTTGGGCGATCTTACTGAGTCAATGCTCAAGCGTGATGCTGGTGTCAAGGACTCTGGACAATTGATCCCCGGTCATGGTGGCATCTTAGATCGCACAGATAGTTATATCTTCACTGCCCCTTTGGTTTACTATTTCGTCACGCTCATTTTGCCATTATTTTAGTTAATAGTCAGTTTTCAGTTGTCAGATTCTTCTTTACTTTCCCTGCTCCCCTGCCTCCTCCCGACTCCATCATCACGGATTAACATTAACTCGTCCGCGACAAAGCAACTGTCCAGGGGTAAGCTTCAGTTCTTGGATATCAACATCTGAGCCAAGATCCACATTGAGGGGATCGCTATTTTCTAATAGGGTGACTTGGTTTTGTTGAACTCGGATTTGCGATAACTGCAATTTTTGCCCACTGAGTAAGTCTAAGTGTAAGCAAATTTCCAGGGGTATAGGTTCACTTGCAGATGTTAGGATAGCATTCAGTTTGATCTGCTGATGATCCAGAATAATTTTTTGCCAAAGAATATGCTTGGATTTTGACCAATATTCTGGTAAAAGTTTATCCAGTACATCATTTAAAGCAGTCGATAATAGCCCAGATGAGAGGGAAGTATTCAAATCTGTCTCATCTATGATTAACTCACCACTTACGGGTACTACCTGTAATAATTGCAGGGGTTGACCTTTGAGTACTTGACCGATGTTAATTTGAATATTCTCTGCTGCAAGTTTAATTTGTGTAATATGGAGGTCTTGATAGATGGCATGACTGGCAAATATAGAAACCCAGGGAATGCAACCGGAGAGAAGTTGGCGATCGCTGGCTTTTATTTCTACTTCCAGATCAGAGATTTGACTGACTTGCGATCGCAACCACAATTTTAAAGCTGTGGTCAACACGTTCGTAATAATGCGGATTTTGTTTAAACCTCTTTTTTGGGAATTATTCTCTGGCATTTAACCACTCTATAAATGCGTATTTGCTGGGTAATTAACCGAACTTTAAATAAGCCTTAACTGTAACATCTATGGCTAATATCTACAAAACGCCAAGATTATGATTGTTCTTTAGGCTCTTAAATTATCAACCGTAATTTATCGTAAATTCAAGGGTTTAAAACCCTCATCAAAAACAAGCAGTCTCGGTTGAGTAAAGGACTGTTGTCCGAACTCTAGCTGTTTTGAATTTTGCGGAAAGTGGGCGGTGTCGGTTTCCGTCCCGCCCAACTTTCCAAGACGAATTTTGAATTTTGAATTGTCAAATATGGAGGCTAGGTTACAAAAAGTTCTTGCTCAATGGGGTATCGCCTCTCGTCGGGAGGCAGAAGAAATGATACGGCGATCGCGTGTGCAGATAAATGGCACATTGGCTGAATTAGGTCAAAAAGTTAACCTAGAAAGGGATATAATTACAGTTGATGGCAAGTCAGTATCAGCTCAAAGGCATCACCGTCTAACGTACTTATTATTAAACAAACCCACCGGAGTAGTTTCTACTTGCTACGATCCACAGGGTAGAAAAACTGTGTTAGATTTATTGCCAGAAGAATTACGTAAGGGTTCGGGTCTTCACCCAGTTGGTCGCCTAGACGCATATTCTACAGGAGCATTAATACTGACCAATGATGGAGATTTGACATTTAAGCTGACTCATCCCAGTCATAATATTCCCAAGACTTATCAAATTTTAGTGAAAGGTCATCCCCCAGAAGCAGTGCTAAAAATGTGGCGGGAGGGTGTGCTGTTAGATGGGAGAAAAACCCGCAAAGCCAAGGTAAGCTTGCTAGAAAGTCTGGCAGAAAAAAGTCGTTTAGAAATCGTTTTGCAGGAGGGACGCAATCGCCAAATTCGCCGTGTAGCAGAACAATTAGGGTATCCAGTAATTAAATTACATCGTACGGCGATCGGTTCAATTCAATTACAAACATCAAAACAACCATTATTGCGTGCTGGGAATTACCGCATTCTTCGAGATGACGAGATTCGTAGTTTACAGGAACAGTTAAAACATATTCCTACGCAACGAATCAAAGTTCAAAATCCCCAACCGTAAAGATATTTAGTTATCAACTGTCAACTAACACTCAATCCTATTAAGAGATTCAGCTGAGGTAAGGAGTTTAGATAAGTCATGAAATGGCTAAAAAGAAAGCAAGATGAGCAACCGCAACTTTCCTTAGACCAACAAAGAGCCGACAAACTAGCCGAATTGGGCGCTCAATTATGGGCTTCCCGGCAAGAAAAGGGTTTATCTCTAGAAGAAATGGTCGCCATCACTAGAATCCCTCGGCGATTGTTGCAAGCAATTGAAGAAGGTAATCTCAACGATTTACCAGAACCAATATATATTCAAGGTTTGATCAGACAATTTGCTGATGCACTTGGCTTTAATGGTGTGGAATTCTCCAGCCAATTCCCTGTTGTTTCCGAGCAAAAGAAACTTCAGCCTGTAGGCGAATCCCCATCTATTAGTTTATTACGTCCTATTCATCTTTACTTACTTTACATACTGGTTATCGTCTGCTCTGTTAGTGGCTTGTCGCAATTATTAAATAACGCCGCATTGCGGGCAAACGATAATGAAAATACGCCACAAATTAATAAAGAAACAGTAGCCGATTCCCAACAGAAGTTAATTAAAACTGAACCTGTAAGCGATCGCATCACCAAAGAGAAAAACAATCAATCAGTACAGATTGGTGTCACTCTCAAAGCATCATCATGGATTCGTGTCATAGCTGATGGGAAAACAGAATTTGAAGGAACTTTACCAGAAGGTACTCATCGAGTGTGGAAAGCGCAAGAACAACTAACAGTGAAAACCAATAACGCTGGTGGTGTGCTGATGAGTGTTAATCAGCAAGCAGCCAAAGAAATGGGAGAACTAGGTGAAGAGGAAGAAATTAAGATTGCAGCTCAACCTGAATTGTAGAAAGGGTATAAAGGTATGGGGGTATAGGGGTGTAGGTATTCAATCTACACCCCTACACCCTCAAACCGAATGTCACTAAGAAAACGTGAAACTCATGCTGTAACTGGGTATAGGGGTATAGGGGTCAGAAGAAGAACAGTCTTGATAAGGTATCTTGACTTAATTATTAGTTTTTTCCTCTACACCCTTACACCCGGTCTCAACAAAAATCTGGGTGCGTGAGTCCTATTAGTTTCCCTGCTTACCTTGAGGGGCGCGACCGTAGAGTTTAGTGAGGATTTTTAAGCGATCGCTTAATTCGTCTTTTAATGTGGCGGAATCATAGCGCCACGCCCAATTTCCCTCAGCAATGCTAGGAAAATTCATTCGCGCCTCATTACCCAAGCCCAAAATATCTTGTAAGGGAATAATGGCTTGATTTGCTACAGAACTCAAAGCCAGGCGAATTAAATCCCAGTGGATACCTTCAGGGCTAACAGAACCCAAATAAAGTAATAGATTGTTTTTCTCGTAGTCGTTGGCTGTATTGAACCAACCTACAGTTGTATCATTATCATGAGTTCCCGTATAAACTACAAAATTACGGCTGTAGTTGAAAGGTAAAAATGGATTTCCAGGGTCAGAACCAAAAGCAAACTGCAAAACCTTCATCCCTGGAAATTCGTATTTGTCCCGTAAAGCTTCCACCTCTGGAGTGATTACCCCCAAATCTTCGGCTAAAACAGGCAATTTCCCCAGTTTTTGCTTAATTGCATCGAATAGTTCTTCCCCTGGTGCTGTCACCCATTCACCATTCATAGCTGTTTCCTCACCTTGGGGTACAGTCCAGAAAGCCTCAAACCCTCGAAAATGGTCGATACGTATCACATCAACGTAATCCAGCATTGCCTCAAAACGCTGTACCCACCATTTAAAATCTTGTTTTTGCAATTCCTCCCAGTTGTAAACCGGATTGCCCCACAACTGACCAGTAGCACTAAAATAATCTGGTGGGACACCCGCCATCAGTGCAACTTCCCCCGTTTCTTCGTCAAGGCAAAATATATCGGGATTTGCCCAGACATCAGCACTATCGTGGGCTACGTAAATCGGGATATCACCAATAATTTCGATCCCCTTCATATTGGCGTAACTCTTCAATTCTGACCACTGACGGAAAAATTCGTACTGAATGAACTTGTAATAAAAAATCTCATCCGTCAATTGACGCTGTACCTTCTCCAATACATCTGCTTCTCGCTTTGCTAGTGCTGGTTCCCAAGTGTGCCAACTAGAGCTATTATTAGTATCCTTCAGCGCCATGAATAAAGCATAATCATCTAGCCAATAGCCTTTAGTTTCGCAAAACCCCGCGAACCCCTTTTGTTGCAAGGGTGATGCTTTAGTCTTGAAATTTTCACAAGCTTTTTTGAGGAGTTGAATCTTGATTGGTGCAGCCTGCTCAAAATCTACTTTTTCATTAGGAAAATTTGGGAGATTGGCAAAATCTTCGTCAGACAGCAAACCTTCATCTAGTAATTTTTCTGGGCTAATCAGCAGATGATTCCCCGCCAAAGCTGAGTACGACATATAAGGAGAATTACCGTATCCAGTGGGGCCTAAGGGTAAGACTTGCCAATATTGTTGATAGCTTTTTTCCAGAAAATCAATAAATTTGTAAGCTTCTAAACCTAAATCTCCAATGCCAAATCGGCTAGGAAACGAGGTAGGATGCAGTAGAACACCGCTTGATCTAATAAAAGGCATATTTTACTTCAAATACAGGAGGGAGCGATCGCCTACGGTGGCCGTAGCCAACCGCATCGAATTTATCACGCTAACGCCACCTTGGAAAGCTATCTGTAGATAGGAGAGTGGGGGAAACTAATGAGTAATAACAATTCTACAGACGTGATTAATCGCGTTTTTGACAACTGACTATTGACTATTGAAAATGACTTATAGAAATCCTACACCTACGGTTGATATCATCATTGAGTTGGTGGATAGACCACATAGACCGATAGTATTAATTGAGCGACATAATCAGCCTTTGGGGTGGGCGCTTCCTGGGGGTTTTGTGGATTATGGGGAAGCGGTGGAAGTGGCGGCGCGAAGGGAAGCGGAAGAAGAAACGGGTTTACAGGTAGAGTTAGTTGAACAGTTGCTAGTGTATTCTGATCCCAGTCGTGATCCGCGTCAGCATACGATTAGTATTGTATTTTTGGCAACAGCAACGGGAGAACCAAAAGCCGGAGACGATGCTAAGAGTGTAGGCGTTTTTGAGTCTTGGCTTGTACCTAGTAATTTATGTTTTGACCACGATCGCATTTTGCACGATTATTGGCGTTATCGGCATTATGGGATTCGTCCCAGGTTGGGCTAAACAAAGCGAAATTTGTCTGCAACCAATCGTCAAAAGCTGACACTGGGACTTGCTCCCAAATTCCCAAACTTAAGGCGTAATAATATCTATGGCTCATCAAGTTATCCGTACAGATAAAGCACCTGCTCCAGTGGGGCCTTATAATCAAGCGATCGCCGCTTCTGGTAAATTACTCTTCTTAGCTGGACAAATTGCCCTTGATCCCAATACTGGTACAGTTGTGGGTGAGGGAGATGTAAAACAGCAAACAGAACAAGTATTCGCTAATATCCAAGCAATCTTACAAGCTGCTGGGATTAAATTTTCTAATGTGGTCAAGACAACTGTATTCCTAGCAGATATGAATGATTTTGCTGCGGTGAATGTAGTTTATGCCAAGTATTTTGAGGAAAACACCGCGCCGGCGCGTGCTTGTGTAGAGGTGTCACGCTTGCCAAAAGATGTATTGGTAGAAATTGAGTGTATTGCTGTGATTCCTGAAAGATAATTCAAAAATCCCCGATTTTCCAAAAAATCGGGGATTTCAATCTTTGTTCTAATTTGAGTTATGCTTTTGGTGAGCGATCTTCATACCCTTATAGAACAACAGAAAAGGTAGGGCGGATCATACTCATGCTCAATAAATGGTTGATTCTTTAAGAAACCATTTCTGGTGTGTCAAAAATTTTAACTTGGTTTTTTGGTCTAAATAAAACTTGTGCCAAAACGCTTGGATGGAAAAATGCGGTTGGCGGCTTGAGAAAATGTATAACTTCTATGAAAACTTGGTAAACTTGGGGATTCTCACTCGCATTCTGCATGACTTGATCAAGATACCAGTGCATCAAGCGGGTGATTAAATCTGGTTTTCCTCCTTCAGTAGTTGACCAGCGAAAATCATCGCTAGTTGCCATCATCCAAGGAACTTCGTTGACTTTAGCTAACTGCTTTTGGAAGCGCCGCGCCAAGCCTGTTAAATTTTTATGAGAACGCCATTGATTTTGTTGCCCAAGGCATTTATCCAAAGTTAAAGCACCTATAGTAGCAACGGTCATACCTTGACCATAGACAGGATTAAAGGCGCAGACAGCATCACCCAAAACGACAAAATTTTCTGGTAACTTGGTTAGTTGTTCATAGTGACACCAGCGATTTTCTGTACGCTGATAGCCATAAATCGGCGATATGGGCTGACCATGTTTAATAGCTTCGTAAACTACTGGACTAACTAGGCTTTGAGTAAATTCTAAAAAACCAGTTTCATCAGTAGGTGGGTAGTCTCGACCTACGCCTATGAGAGAGACCATCCAGCGATCGCCCTCGACTTGATAGAGTGTAGCACCCCTACTATGATTAGGAGCTTGAGGCATGAGATACAAGGCTTTACAGTTTACAGCATCACTGCTCAATGACTCATATAAACGCGTAGCATACCCTAAAAAGGAATTAATCACCGTTTCTTTGGGCTTTTCATAACCCAAACTTTGCAACCATTCTGGTGTTTTAGAACTACGCCCTGAAGCATCTATTACTAATTGAGCCTGTAACTCTGCTTTAGAGCCGCTAGCATCCTTAATTTGCACTCCAGTGACAGCAGTATTATTCACATTACCCAATAAACTTGTAACTTGAGTTTTTTCGAGAAATTTTACAGAGTCATTATGAGTTAGACGTTGACGAAGCACACTTTCTAGAAGATTGCGACTGCAAGCACGGGTTGTAATCCCAGAAGGAAAACGAGGACTCCAACCACCCAATAACAGCAACGGACAATCTGCTGTCCAATCCGTTAAAGGTGATCCTTTGTCTGCTAATTCGGCTTTCAAACCCGGAAATAGCTGTTCTAAAATGAGTTGCCCTTGGGTTAGTAGAACATGGCTTTGATAGGATTGGGGTACACCTTGACGAGCTGCTGGTTTTTCAGGATAGCGATCGCGTTCAATAACTGTTACTTGGTCAAAATGTTTGGTTAATACCTGTGCTGTTACCAAACCAGCAATACCGCTACCAATGACAATGGCATGAGTTTGATTATTTTCAATCTTATCTATGTTGGATACATTCATAAAATCGATTTTTTCACAAGTAATCTTACAATTACCTACTACCGATTAGCAATTACCAACCCCATAAATAAATAACAAGTATTCAAAGCGATATGGCACTGCCAATTTCTTTTAAAGCTTGGAGTAATTGTATAATTTCCTCCACCGAATTGTAGTGTACTAAACCCAGGCGCAATAAGCCGCCATTGCTTTCTACACCTAGTTTCTCAGTCAGATTCAAGGCATAAAAGTTACCATGCCAGGAGAAAATACCGCGATCGCCTAATGCCCTCGCAACACTTTCTGGGCTTTTACCTTGGAGTCGAATTGCTACTGTTGGTGTCCGCCAAGCAAAACGTTCTGGATCTGTGATGCCATATATAGTTAAGCCAGGAATTTCTAGCAAGCCGGAAATTAGCTTATGGCTCAATTCTCTTTCGTATTGCTGAATGGCTGACATGGCTGCAACTAAAGCTGCCCGACGACTGTGATAAGCTGATACCAATGTGGATGATGGTTGTTCTGGTGAAGTTAGAAACCGGGGACAGTGGAAATGTTCCAAACCTTCCTTATCAGCCTCAATCAACGCCGAGACTAACTCTTGGTTAATGGTCGGGGACACATGACAACCTAATTTTGCCAAATAGTTAATAGCCGCGACTAAACCCGCTAATCCTTCATAATTCAGGGTTCCGGTTTCCCAACGGGATGGGACTTCATTGGGGGCTGGTTTAACTTTATAAGGTTGCAGATTTGTAAGATGTTCCCGCTTACCATACAAAATCCCAACGTGGGGCGCGAAGAATTTGTATGCAGAACAGGCGAGGAAATCACACCCCAAAGCATGAACATTTATCATCCCATGAGGGGCATAATGAACTGCATCAACAAACACCAAAGCGCCTACAGCATGGGCTAATTTGACAATAGCGGCGATATCGTTAATTGTCCCCACCGCATTGGAAGCATAAGTGACGGCTACTAACTTGGTGCGGGAATTGATTTGTTGCTCCAAATCATTTATATCTAAGGTGCAATCATCAACTTTGACATCGACATAACGAATCACTGCACCTTGTTCTGCCAACGCTTCCCAAGAGGAAACGTTAGCCGAATGGTCAAGCCGTGTCACAATAATTTCATCCCCTGGTTGCAGCGTCCGTCCAATAGCGCGACTCAAAGTAAAGGTGAGCGTCGTCATATTAGCACCGAAAACCACCTCATCACTGTGACAACCCAAAAAATCAGCGATCGCCGTTCTCGCTGCAATAATTAAAGCATCTGTCCGCGCACTGGTAGCAAAAGCCCCGTGAGCATTAGCATTTGACCTAACTAAATAGTCACTGATAGCATCTAAAACAGATCCAGGTACTTGTGTACCACCGGGGCCGTCAAAAAATATAGCTGGTTGTCCGTTAATTTTTTGTGTAAGCGCCGGAAACTGCCCACGTATCCATTTCAAGTCTAAAGCTTCCATGTCAGACTCCTTAGGTGATGGTGTTGACATACACCTTAGCTTAGTTGTGGGGGTGTAGGGGTGTAAGGGTATAGGGGTGTAGGGGAGGTAACTAATGACTAATGATTGTACAGACGCGATTAATCGCGTCTCTGACAACCGACAAATTTCAAAAAGGATATTTATGTCTTCTCTGTCCGAAACTGTGTCTATTCATGATGTCCGTCAATTGGGTATTAACCTGAATCACTGGTATGTAGTTGCACGTAGTCAGGAAGTCACAAATAAACCTTTGGGAGTGACACTTTGGCATCAGGCGATCGCACTTTATCGAGACAGTGCAGGACAAATTCACGCCCTAGAAGACCGTTGCCCACATCGCCAAGTTAAACTTAGTCACGGTCAAGTTATCGGCAATGAATTGGAATGTGCTTATCATGGTTGGCGCTTGAATCATCATGGTGAATGTGCAACCGTGCCATACTTAGCAGAGAATCAAAAAATCCCTAATTGCAAAATTCGCCCTTACCCAGTCAAAGAACAAGACGGTTTTATTTGGTTATTCCCCGGTGATGGAGAACCATCTATAGAACCAATGGGTTTACCAGAGTGGGATCATTTAAATTACATTGCTAGTGTTGCCATTATTAATTGTCAGGCACATTATTCTTATTTAATTGAAAATCTGATGGATATGTATCATGGACATTTACATCAGGATTTACAAGCTTGGGCGCAAGCAGAATTACAAGATATTGAGGAAACAGATGAACGTGTAGTTGCTCATTATCAAGCCCAAAGTTATTACAAAATAGATAAAATCTGGTCTATCTCCCAATTATTTTTCCCAGCTTTGCGCCGCTTACATCCTGAACCCCTTGATGTGAGTTACATTTATCCCCACTGGATGTCTACATTGGGTAAAGACTTTAAAATTTACTGTTTATTGTGTCCAGTAAATGAGACACAAACAAAAGCTTATTTAATCCATTTCACATCTTTAAACGCTTTTTGGCGCTTGCATAAATTACCTGTACGGTTTCGCCGCTTTGTCAAAGATAGTTTGTTTGGTGCAGCCCAAAAATTCCTCGATGGTTTAGTGATTAAAGATGTACAGATGATTGAAGAAGAACAGCAGTCTTATTTACAAAATCCCCAAAGGCGCAATTATGAGTTAAATCGCGCTTTAGTCAGCGTACAAAGATTGATGAAGAATCAAGTAGAGAAATTGAGGTGAAGTTTCAAGCAGGGATCTATAACGATCGCACACAATAGAAAATAAAACCCAGATGAACCAGGTAGACTACCTCCGCATTAGCTTAATAGATCGCTGCAATTTCCGTTGTCAGTACTGTATGCCAGAGGGGTCAGAGTTAGACTATATCCTCAAGCAACAATTATTAACTGATGAGGAACTGCTCACTTTAGTTCAAGAAGTATTTATTCCTGTAGGTTTTAGACAATTTCGCTTAACTGGGGGAGAACCTTTATTACGCCCCCGTGTTGTGGATTTGGTCGGGGCGATCGCATCTTTACCCCAAACCCAAGACCTCTCCATGACGACTAACGGCTTTTTACTCGCACCCATCGCCCAAAATCTCTACGATGCTGGTTTACGGCGCATCAATATCAGCTTAGATTCCCTCGATCCCCATATATTTGACCAGATTATCGGCAGTCATGGACGTTCTCGCTGGCAACAAGTTTGGGATGGTATTCAAGCTGCCCATCGTGTAGGCTTCGATCCATTGAAACTAAATGTAGTGGTAATTCCTGGTGTCAACGACCACGAAATTCTCGATTTAGCCGCCTTAACAATTGATAAACAATGGCACGTCCGGTTTATTGAATTTATGCCCATTGGTAACGGAGAATTATTTGGCGATCGCGGTTGGGTATCTTCCGCCGAATTACGCCAACAAATCCGCGATCGCTGGGGCTTGACAGAAGCTCAAGTTCGTGGTTCTGGCCCGGCAGATGTCTTCCAAATCCCTGGTGCGAAAGGCACACTAGGATTTATCAGCCAGATGTCAGAGTGTTTTTGCGATCGTTGTAACCGGATGCGTCTGAGTGCCGATGGCTGGTTACGCCCTTGCTTATTAAACGAAACAGGTCAACTCGATCTAAAAACATCTCTACGCTCTGGTGTGAGTATCCCCCAGTTACGAGAACAGGTGAGACAGTTATTAGCAATCAAGCCAGAAATTAACTATAAAGGGCGTGACTCTGGGACAACAGGAGTATACAGCCGCACAATGTCACAAATCGGAGGTTAGTCAGTTATCAGTTTTCTGTCGCCCTTCCCGTAGGTGAGCCTCCGTTGGAGACTCAGGTTAACTAGGTAATTAGTTCTATAGCTTTGACTTGGTTTGGGTGGGGTGAATTGGATAAGTTGATGGCAGTTTAAATCAAGGAAAGCCAAATGTCTCAATTTAGACTTCACTTTACAACCAACCCTGCTGACAACACACCTGTTGCTGTTCTCACAGAAGACAGACAAGTTATAGGAACAACTTCTTATGTGTACACTAACGGTCTACTGCTTATTTTTTGGGCTGCTAAAGTTATTTCCGATATTAAAGGTGTCGAATTTAGCAATTACAGCATAAGTATGGGTAGATAATTAGGCTAGGCAAGTAGAGTAATACAATGTATTGCTCTACAATGCCTGCATTTTCACGGGATGCGAAAAAAGGGAGTTGCTTTGCGTGAATTATCTGTGGACTAATTAAATAAAAAATAAACTTATGATTTTAGATATTGTCATGTTAAGTGTGAGTTATCAGTTTCCATAACCCTACGCAATACTGCCTCGCTTCCTTGCTTCTTTGTAAGAAGTCCCGACATTTTTTAAGCCAGCTTTAATCATTTGTTTTTCCAGTAGGGCAAAGAAACGGGTTTTATCACCACCCCTGACTACTGCTTGATTATGCGCTTCGGCGATCGCCACTGGATAACCATATCCTTTCTGCACCTGTGCCAACATTAGCCCTAAAGCTTGGTCAAACATCTCTGTATCTTCAGCTACCCATGCAGGTACTTCTATCCGCGCAATTTCTGTACCAACATGGACGTAGCAAAAGTATATAGCTTGGTCTTCATAAAGGTCTAAAATCCGGGCATTACTCCGCCACAATGGCCCCCGTTGTCCGGGTTGTAATTGAGTTGTCCACAATGCCGTATCCCGCAAAGGGTCAAATACCTTGCATGGGACTTTTTCTAGTTGATTCGGGCAGTAACTAGCGCAATCAGGCACAGGATGAGGACAGGCAATCAAACGTAAAAAATTCACCGCTTCCACATTACGAGAGGCGCTAACATAACCCATCAAAGGAATTTTGGCAGCACGCATTTGCTGCCAAGCTTCCAATATGGGGGGTAAAATGCAGTTACGTGCATCTACGGGTAACTGTTCCAAAAACCAGTAAATTAAGGAACCGTCAACCATTGCCAGAGTAGGGGGAGATGAAGAAGCTTCTACATCATGGACACTACAAGCCAACTCAGCTAAAACGATCGCCTCGCTAGCAGTGCGCCGGAAACTCATCCATTCTTCAGTTCTAATTCCCCACTGACGAGACGCATATAAATCTTCTGGACGGTAAAACACCTCTGGCAAACTATCCAATATAGGGTAGCGATTTTGTCCGTAGTGTAAAACTACCCTACCGATATTTAACAGATAACAATAAGCAATTTCGTGGTGACTGGGGGCAATTTGCGAACCATCAGTAGCAATGACAGAATGCACCTTGGGAGGCGTGGGAATATCTAAGCAAGAGTTAAGAGGCTCCAGGGGGGTAGCATTAGCAAAGAGAATGCGATCGCGCCACTTTTCCTGACGTTCAATTAAATCTTGTTGACAATCAAAAGCCTTTTTCAGATTTTGTTGCGCCAATTCTAAACGCTGGCGACTAGCCACAGCCTCTAGAGATAGATGCTGACTTAAACCCTGCATTTGTCGCGCCAATTTCGTCAGGTCAAGCATATTTTAGTCAGTGGTCAGTTGTCGGTTGTCAGAGACGCGATTAATCGCGTCTGTACAGCTGCTAGTTATTCTTCTTTGCACCCTTATACCCCTATACCCTATACCCCTATACCCACCCAGGAAAATCTTTAGCAAACTGAGACAGGGATAATAATTGAATTCGCGGATCGCTTTGGGCGGCTTTTCTCTCTGATTGGGTATTATAGCCCCAGTCTGCCAAGAAAAGCTTGACATCTTCAAGGTCTGACTGCTGTTGAACTAATTGCAATGTTTTGATTCTGTCTTCTACAAACCATAAACTCACAGGTTTATGATCTGCTGCTTGAATTAACTCACGGAGAATTTCATACTTAGGGCGCTTGACTTCTTTACCAAAAATTGCATCTCGTGGTAAATCTACTCCTTCCTGATGCAACAACTGCTCTACAAAGCGTCCTTCTTTGGTAGTGACTATATATAGTTTGACTTCACTGGCAACGGTGATTTTCAGTTTTTCAATTACACCCTGATAAAATCTATGCAGACTCAGCCAACCATCTAAATCATTAGCAATCCACTGATCACGCAAGGCATCTAATTTCGTCGCAATTTCTTTTGCTTGTAGCTTGTCATCTAACAAAATCTTGGGAGTAATGCTTGTCCATTCCTGAAGAATCTGGTCATCAGAATTTCCATCTACCAAAGCTTTGATTAAAACAGGCATTTCCCAGCCTGTTTCGATTACAGGCCGGAGTCGATAGAACCTCAAAGCCAAATCATCTGGTGGCGTGTCGTCAGCAGGCGACCAAAGTTGACAGTAGGTACGCCAAGCTACTTCAAAGTATTCGATTAGTCCGTCGCAAATTACCCCATCAAAATCCAGGGCTAAAATTGTAGGATTACTTGCGGTCATTTTTCAGAAAATAAATACTGCTTTTGCCAGCTTAACTGATTCAGTATTGGTTTTTTGTAATCACAGAAGCGATTAGGTGTAGGGGTATGAGGGTGTAGGGGTTTAGGGGCATGAGGGAGATGTACAGCGATAGACCTATAGGTGTTGAACACCCTTGCACTCTGCCATAACTGAGAGTTAAGAGTTATGTTGTTGCATAAGCCCTAAATATTTCCTCTACCCCTACACCCTTACACCCTTACACCCCTAAACCCCCACACCCCTAAAAGATTGAGTTCCCCACCTTAGCACTGTTGTAAAATAGACAATAGATGGATTCGGGGGGCCAGTAAACTGGTCGAAACGCCTATAGAAACTATTTTCGGTAATCTTCAGGGTTTAAAGTCCAGTCAGCTGAAACAACTACAGCGACTGTACCACCAGCGCATACCAGGCGATCGCATCACTACGCCTGAGTTTTCCCAGCGTCTGGCAGCAATTAGCACGGAAATTAACCTACCTGTGTGTGCCTATGTCAACCGTCGCGGACAAGTGATTCGTGTTGGTGTAGGCACACCGCGTCAAACGCAAATTCCGCCAATGGAATTGCCGCGTTATGGTGCAGAACGTCTGAGTGGTATTCGTTGCATTGCTACCCATCTCAAGACAGAACCACCAAATGAAGCGGCTCTGACGGCGATGGCAATGCAGCGTTTAGATGCCTTAGTAGTGATAAATATTACCGGGACTGGCTTTACACGACGCGGTGGTGGAGCCACAGGATACGTTAAAGAAGCATACTTAGCGCACCTAGTCCCTCAAGATGCCCGTGCTTTGATTCCTAGTGCAGCGATCGCACCATTAAATAATGGTCAATCTACCAGTTGGACTATATCACCACCATTGGACTTAGATGATCTCGGACACCAAGATTTCATCGACTTGGTGGAAGGGCTAGAAGCAGAGTTCCGTCGGGAGTTCATCGCCGAGGAAGTAGACGCTGATCACGACCGTGTATTGATCGTGGGTGTCATGACCGATAATATGTCACTCCAACAATTCCACGATACCTTGGCGGAATTGGCACGGTTAGTGGATACAGCAGGTGGAGATGTATTACAGACAGTACAACAAAAGCGATCGCGCATTCATCCTCAAACCGTCATTGGTGAAGGTAAAGTCCAAGAAGTTGCCCTCACAGCCCAAACTTTGGGATGTAACCTCGTCGTTTTTGACCGCGACCTCTCACCCTCCCAAATCCGCAACTTAGAAGCGCAAATCGGTATCCGCGTCGTTGACCGCACCGAAGTTATCTTAGATATCTTTGCTCAACGCGCCCAATCCCGCGCAGGTAAATTGCAAGTCGAACTAGCACAGCTAGAATATATGCTGCCCAGACTCACCGGCAGAGGTCAAGCAATGTCTCGACTAGGGGGTGGTATTGGGACTCGTGGCCCTGGTGAAACCAAACTAGAAACCGAACGCCGCGCCATTCAAAAACGTATTTCTCGACTGCAACAAGAAGTTGACCAATTGCAAGCCCACCGTTCACGGTTAAGACAACGGCGACAACATCGGGAAGTTCCTTCAGTAGCTTTAGTTGGTTATACCAACGCAGGTAAATCCACCTTATTAAATGCCCTGACCAATGCTGAAGTTTACACCGCCGACCAGTTATTCGCCACCCTTGACCCCACCACGCGTCGCCTAGTCATTCCCCATGCAGAAACTGGAGAACCCCAAGGAATTCTGATTACAGACACAGTAGGGTTTATCCACGAATTACCTGCATCATTAATGGATGCTTTCCGCGCCACCTTGGAAGAAGTAACAGAAGCCGATGCCTTACTACACCTAGTAGATTTATCTCATCCTGCGTGGTTGAGTCACATTCGCGCAGTCCGGGAAATATTGGCACAAATGCCAGTCACTCCCGGCCCAGCCTTGGTTGCTTTTAACAAAATCGACCAAGTCGATAGCACCACTCTAGCTTTAGCCCAAGAAGAGTTTCCTTTAGCAGTATTTATTTCTGCAAGTCAACGTTTGGGGTTAGAGACCTTGCGTCTGCGGCTAAGTCTCCTAATTCAATATGCTGTTGACTCTCAGTAAATATCTAGTTCTTTCCATGTGAAAAAGCAGGGGGAAATCTTCTCCCTGCTTCTTAATAAATCTCCTAATGTAAGTTAATCGGTATATTTCATACCAGCAAGCAAAAATACAGTTTATAACTACATTAAGCATCTACCATCAGTACCAAAGTTCTAAAATTAGTTATGAGATCATGTTGAGGACATTATGGCTGCCACAGTAGAAATTTACACTTGGAGAACTTGCCCTTTTTGCATTCGAGCGAAAAATTTGCTGAATAACAAGGGTGTTGAGTTTGTCGAATACAGCATTGATGGTGATGAGGAAGCGCGGGATAAAATGGCTCAGAGAGCTAATGGCAGACGCTCATTACCACAAATTTTTATCAACGATCGCCATGTGGGTGGTTGTGATGATATCCACGCTCTTGAACGTCAAGGTCAACTTGATGAGTTATTAGCAATCTAATAATAGCCTTTAGATTAGGACTTACGCAAACAGGTTGTCTGTTGAGACCGGGTGTAAGGGTATAGGGGTGTAAGGGTTTCAAACATTTATACCCCTATACCCCTATACCCTTCTCCAAACCTTTGATCTTTCGCTTTCATGCGTAAGTCCTATAGATGCTGAAGCAACAGGATTACGCTTTTTTCCTCAATAGTAATTGTCAATCTGTCAGGATATCGGGGGATAATTTATCTGAGAATTTCCTGGCGTTGAGGCAAAAGGCGTGAAACTGGCTTTTATTATAGATCCCATCCATCAGTTAGACCCATGCCATGATACCAGCGTGGCGCTGATGGAAGCAGCGCAAATTTTAGGACATGAAGTTTGGGTAACTCAGGCTAATTGGTTGAGTGTGGTAGACAGCAAAGCTTGGGCTATATTGCAGCAGGTAGAACTTGTACCAGTGCAGTTGGTAGATGGACGATGGGTTGCAGCAAATCCTTGGTATAAATTAAATGCTCGTTCCCTCAATTCTTTGGAAACGATGGATGCTGTATTTATGCGGACAGATCCACCCGTAAACGATGCCTATCTTTACGCTACCTATGTTCTGGATTACGTTGACCAGCAGAAAACTTTGGTCATTAACAATCCCAATGGTATCCGTAAGGCAAATGAAAAAATGTATGCCCTGCAATTTACCAAGGCAATTCCCGAAACTATCGTCAGTGCAGATAAAGATTTCATCCGGCAATTTGTCGAAGCAAAAGGCGCTACTATCCTAAAACCCTTGGGTAACAAAGCTGGGGAAGGGATTTTATTTCTACAAGCAGGCGATCGCAATTTTAACTCTATCGTCGAACTCAGCACCCAGCAAGGCAGATTACCAGTAATGGTACAAACTTATCTATCAGAGGCCAAAGAGGGAGATAAGCGGATCATTTTACTTAATGGTGAACCCATTGGCGCTCTCAACCGTTTGGCAAGTGGCAGTGATTTTCGTAATAACATGGCCACTGGTGGGACGGTCGCAAAAACCGAAATTACCCCACGAGAACAAGAAATTTGCGGCGATTTGGCTGCAAATTTACGCCAAGATGGGTTAGTCTTTGTGGGTATTGATGTGATTGGTGGCTATCTCACAGAAGTTAACGTCACTAGCCCAACTGGGATACGGGAAATTGACCGACTAGATGGTACTCGCCTGGCTAATCAAGTAATTCAATGGGTGGAAAAAAACCTACAAATTCAAAATTAAAGACAGGTAATTACAGGAAAACTACATGAAGAGGACGTGAACATTTCTCTTTTCAGTCTCCCTCCTGTATATCACAAGTACACACTTGGGCTTAAAAGTCAACAAACTACCGCCCAAGTGTATTCTGTTTTTGAATAGTAGCAATTTATTTGTAACAGCAACAAGATTTACCGGAGGTAAAAAATATACCTCTGAACTTGAAAATTAGCAGTTTTTATACAGCATTTAGCCTGACTAGAGACTACAAATTTTAAATAATCTCAAATCTAAAACCGCTTAATTCTTTGGTGGTCGCCGTCTCTGGAGAAAATCAGGGATATCCAATCCAGATTTCTCTTTTGGTTCGGGAGTAGGTGCAGGGGAATTATTTGGTGGTGTTTGTGTGGGTGTCCGTCTTGGGGGAGCAGATACAACTCTCGCATTAGCAGCGTTTTGCTGGGGAGCAGCTTGTATTTCTCCAGTAAATCCAGTAGCAATAACGGTAATTCGCACTTCTCCTTGCAACCTATCATCAATCACAGCACCAAAAATAATGTTGGCGTTGGGATCAACTACTTCATAAATTGTTTCTGCGGCAGCATTTACTTCATGTAAAGTGAGGTCACTACCACCAGTGATGTTAAAAACAACACCTCTAGCACCTTCGATAGAACATTCTAGCAGTGGTGAGGATATAGCAGCGATCGCAGCTTCTCTGGCTCTAGATTTTCCTGAACTCACACCAATACCCATCAATGCTGATCCCGCATCCGCCATGACAGCCCGCACGTCAGCAAAGTCTACATTTACCAAACCAGGAATAGTAATGATGTCAGAAATGCCTTGTACCCCTTGACGTAGTACGTCATCTGCATAACGAAACGCTTCTTGGACTGGTGTTTGTTCTGGAATCACTTCCAATAATTTATTGTTAGGAATAATAATTAAAGTATCAACTCTACTTTTTAGCCCCTCAATTCCTTGTTCTGCCTGACTAGTCCGGCGACGACCTTCAAAAACGAAAGGACGTGTCACCACCCCAACCGTAAGAGCGCCCATTTCCTTTGCTACTTCCGCAACAATTGGTGCAGCACCAGTACCAGTACCACCTCCCATGCCAGCAGTGATAAATACTAAATCAGCGCCTTCTAAGGCTGTAGCAATTTCATCCCGTGATTCTTCAGCCGCTTTTTGCCCAATTGCAGGATTACCACCTGCACCTAAACCCCGTGTGAGTTTCTGCCCAATTTGTAAACGACTAGGAGCGCCTGCCAGCGTCAAAGCTTGAGCATCAGTATTAATTGACCAAAACTCTACACCAGAGACATCAGATTCAATCATGCGGTTAACCGCATTACCGCCACCACCGCCAACACCAATTACTTTGATATTGGCAACGCGCCCAGGAACAATCTCGCCAATACGGTTATTTTCCACAGAAATCTTCTTACTGTCGTTATTTTGTCCAAAATTCAGCCCAGAGTGATTAAAAGGGTTGCTTGAGTTCACTGCCAGTGAGAAACCTGGCTGTCCCAACGATTGGGAATTTCTATAGGTAAGCTCTTGGTTATTATCAAGTGTCATTGGATTCGGGAAGGTAGATAAACGACTTTTTTAGGTGTTACACATCTAGGAGTCAACTATATAAGTTTGACAGCACTAAAAATTTTGGCCCTGTTCTTGATTGTTATCACTACTGCCAACCTTAACAAGATTGTAAGTGTGAAAGTCTGCTATGAGACCAAACACCAACATTTGGACTGGGCTTTGCCTTACCTTAGATGTTGGATGAGCATACCCAGGAGATAGTGTTTGGCTCACCATAGGTGAATGCACAGCTAATTCTAGAGAAGTATACATACATTTACTTAAAATTGATCTGTATAACTTCCACAACTTATTAATATTTTCTCTACATGGCAATTTTTGCATAGTATACCCTTGGGATGCAGGAGACACAGCTAATACTTCTGCTGATGATTTTGATGAGTTATTCATCTGGTTACTAACTGTGTTCGTCTTCTGAGAAAAAGCTTTAAATACTGAACGCATTTTGTATATTTTGTTATTTATTTTATTTTCACCACTGAGAATTTGAGGTATTTACTCTGGGATAATTAGTTCTAACGGCTAACTCTATGCAATTAAACATACACTTAATAAAAATACAATAAATTAAATAACTCATAGTTCTCAGCAGTTCACCTCATGCGAGAAATATATGCTATGGCAAGTCTTCACTGCCTTAATAATATAGTTGATAGGTTTCAAAATTGGGGATAATTACAACTCTAACCATACAATTAGACTTCCATAAGGCATCCCATTTAAATTTTGTTGGTGAAGCCGTTACCATCCCCTACATACACAAGTACCTATAGCTATGCCACACTGCGCCAACAGAAATCAAAGTAGGCTCCTATCTGTATTATTTATTTATGCACAAATCTAAAGATAACAAAGGAATAAAAATTCGACTGATCAATTAATTTGTTACTTTTTGTGACCAAACAGAAACTTAATAGCGATACTATCTAAGGCTATCAAGCTGTCCAGCCGTCAAGTCAATCAATTTGAATATCTACTACAGACTGAACAATCACCACTGGAAACTTACTACACTGTGACAGCAACTGTCCAGAAATTATCTTTGTTCCTAAGTTCTGAGCTTCTGCAAGGGAGCTTTTTACAATTACTATGCAAAGCATAGAGCAAACAATAATATTTTTTTACAGAATAAAATAAAATTAATTAATATATAAGGAATTTTTGACACATTGTTATGGAGTTTGATTTTTAGTTGTCTCTTTATTTTGGATCATATGTACTAAAGGCGATTCAGGATTTTTTAGATCAATATAGTCTATCTCCGAAGGATTTAGTTTTGTATTGATGTGGCGTAATTGTGCTAATAAATTAATCTGATCAGCTAACTGAGTGCTTGTCGCACCAAGATAAACTCTTCCTAATTCAGTTTTCAAAATTAAGTTATTTGGGTCTTGGTAATCAATTTCCGTAATTTTTATGGAACTTTGGCTGACATAGGGATATAGTTTACTCCAGTAGGGAGCGTATTGTTCTGGTGGTCCAATTACCTTAAGGGTCGGGAGTTTAAATTGAGGATTCACTAGTGTATATTTTTCTAGAGGAATCCAAACTCCATTGGCATCAACTAAACCTGTGTTTGTTTGTTTGTTACTAGTACTATTAGATTGTTCTCTGCTCCTCTGAGCCACTGCGACAGGTATTCTTTCTTCGATTTCGATAATTAAACCTGGTGGAAAAAGACGACGACTGACAGTTGCTTGAGCAATGGTTGGTTGTTTCTTCAAAGAGTCAGCGATCGCCGCAGGTTGAATTCGCCATAAAGACTGAGGATAAGATAAAACCAGCAAAGACTTGATCGCTTCTTGCGACAGTAATTGATTGTCAGATTTCATCAACACTTGCTCAGGGGTTTTCAGTACCCATATTGGTTGGAGTGCGACCCAAAGCAACCCACCTGCCAGACTACTAATGGCTATAGTTTGCCAAATAGCTTGAATAATTTTCATCTGACGCTGCCGACGTAATTTTTTACGACGTTGAGCTAATTCCTTTTGGCTAACCGACGCTATACCAGGCATCAATACCTCTTTTTTGGCTCCAGGTTAAATTCCTTCACTAGGCTTGTGTCTATTAGTTAATTTCAGCAGTGCTGCTGGAATTAACGAGCTAGTAACACTTTACAGCAAGCACATCAGAATCATGGCATAAGTTCCATATATCTTGCCAGAAAAAAGTTATCAAAAACAACAACATACCCTTGTGGTGACTGTTTCATCTTTAATATTTTGCTGTAAGTAGCCATGAAAAAAAAGTCACAGCGTTTGTAGTTAATTCAAACAAAATTCAGCAATAGTACTTATACATAATCACTCCTATTGAGAGAAAATTAGTATATAAAAAGACAAAAAGACAAGCATCTACTATTTGGAATGGGAAATACAATTAATTTGTCACGCTTCTACAAGGCATGTAACCCTAGCTACACCTTAAACATGGGTGTGATGCTTGATCGCCAGTACTACATTGATTTTGCTAACGTACGTGGTTGCAAAATTGTGGAAGAACTGCAACGTACTATTAGCCGTATTTCTCCTGATGAACCCACCTGCCAACTATTTACAGGTCATATTGGTTGTGGAAAATCAACAGAATTACAACGCCTCAAGACAGAGTTAGAAACAGCAGGATTTCACGTAGTTTATTTCGAGTCTAGTCAAGACCTAGACATGGCAGATATTGACGTTAGTGATATTTTGTTGAGTGTAGCTCGTCAAGTCTGTGTGAGTTTGGAAGCCATTGGTATCAAACTTAAGCCTGGTTACTTTAATAACTTGTTTAAAGAAATAGGAGATTTTTTACAAGCTCCTATAGAGCTTTCTGGTGAGGCGGAGTTTTCTTTAGGAATTGCCAAAATTACCGCCAAAACTAAAGATAGCACCCAATTACGTAATCAACTCAGACAGTATTTGGAACCCCGCACTAATAACATTTTGCAAGCAATTAATGAGGAAATCTTAGAAAAAGCCGTAGAACAGCTAAAGCGGCGGGGTCAAAAAGGGTTAGTAGTAATCGTCGATAATTTAGATCGAGTAGATATGCGTCCTGTTGCCTCTGGACGGACACAACCAGAATATCTTTTTATTGACAGAGGCGAACAGTTACGTAGGCTCAAATGTCATGTAGTCTATACAATCCCCCTAGCATTAATTTTTTCCAGTGAGTATGAAACTCTCAAAAATCGCTTAGGTGGCGGTATTGCACCAAAGGTATTGCCAATGGTACTAGTTCGACAACGAGATGGTAGTGATTACGAACCAGGGATGTCACTCCTGCGTCAGCTAGTACTGGCAAGAGCCTTTCCAGAAGTTGCTAGTCAAGAAAGACAACAACTCATTACAGAGTTATTTGAGCAAATAGAAACCTTAGATCGTTTATGCCGTGTTAGTGGTGGTCACATTCGTAACTTATTAGGCCTACTATATAGTTGCCTCCAGCGACAAGATCCACCTTTTTCTAGAGATTGCTTGGAAGCGGTTATTAAAGATTACCGCGATGATTTGCTGTTGGCGATTGATGAATGTCAATGGGAATTATTGTTTGATGTCATGCAACAACAAAGTGTTAAGGGTGAATCTGATTATCAAAGTTTACTCAGAAGTATGTATTTGTTTGAATATCGTGATCCTGTGGGGCGTTGGTTTGGGATTAGTCCAGCTCTAGCAGAGACAGAAAAGGTTTTAGCTTGGCGAGAATCGAAGTAAAACCAATAAAGTCCCAAATAATCCTGAATTCCCATTTAAATGAATCGGGAATTATGCGAATTTTTGAAAATTGAATGCCAAAGACTTAAAAAAGTATTACAGCATTTCCTTCTCTGCTGAGGTACTGAGTACACCACTAATAAAATTGGGCAATCTCTGCGCCACTCCGCTTTTAAAAACATTAGTTCTGTAACTCACTTCAACAGGAATCGCTATATATGCTTTTTTAAGTTTTTGTATGTAGTTTTTATCTTCTATTATTAATAATCATGACTAACTGTGAACTTAAAACGGCGATCGCCAATAATAATGAGCATTCCTTACAAAGGTTAATTCGAGCAATTAATTTATCTAAGGGAGAATTTTCTCTCATTTTAGTTCGTTGTAACTACCAACAGTTACGAGAAGAAATGCGGGATAATCTTCGAGATTTAAGTAAAGATATCAATATTAGAGAAATATATGTTCAATCATCGATTAGTGCTTTACACACTACAATCACATCGCAATTATTTTTAGATAATCCCAGTGTTGCTAGCGATTGTTTACCATCAGCCTTAATGGTTTTTGGTTTAGAATCAGTAATTGCTCTTGAAGATTTATTAACTGGAATAAATCAGTCACGGGATATTTACGCAGCTAGTTTTCCTTTCCCTTTAATCTTGTGGTTACAAGATGAAGTGGCATCTTCACTTTCTCGGTTAGCTCCTGACTTTAAAAGCTGGGCTGCAACCACTATTAAATTCGAGATGCCCCAGGAAGATTTAATTGCTTTAATTACAAAACAGACAGAATCTCTATTTTCTAAAGTTTTAGAAGTAGGCGCAGAAAAGTTTATCTCTAATGATGCCCTTGATTTAGCGCCGAAATCCCAACATCGTCACGAGATTGAATCAGCCCGTAATGATTTACTGCGTTCTTATAATATCAAATTAGAACCAGGATTAGAGGCTAGTCTGGAGTTTGTTTTAGGCAGAGATAAGTATGCTAATGATCAAATTAATAGTGCTTTAGCCCATTATCAAAGAAGCCTATCTCTATGGCAGCAAGAAGAAAAAAAGGAAAGCATAGAAAAGAAATATTTAGAACTGAACTACCAACAAAGACTTTGGCAAGCAATTATCTTATTCCACTTAGGTTTATGTTATCACCGGATGGCAGATTTACATCAGAGTGCTAATAGTGGCTATTGGCGACACGCATTATTGTGGTTTCAGCAATGCTTAGATGTGTTGGAAGAGAAGAAAAGACAAGATTTAGTAGCTAAATTTATTTTACCTGCGTGTGAGATGCTTTACCGCTTACAGCTTTGGGAAGATTTAAAGAAATTAGCTCAAAAGTCTTTATATCTACATAAGAGTTATGGCAATCAAGCCCAAACAGCACAAGATTATGGCTTTTTAGCAGCCGTAGCAGGTGCAAATAACGATTGGATACTAGCTCATGAATTAGCTAATACTGCATTAGATATTCTGGAGAAAGTAACAGGATCTCGACAGCATGAGAGTTGGTATCTTTTGTTGTTAGCCCGTTCACAAAGGCATTTGGGAGAATGTGAAGAAGCTATCAATAACTTAGAATGGGCAAGGGTTGTTTGTGAGCTACAATATGAGCCTTCTTTGTACTTGGAAATTTTAGAGGAATTGCGATCGCTCTATTTTATTGAGCGACATGAATATTTAGAAGCCTTTAAACTTAAGCAAGAAAAAATCCAAATTGAACATCAGTATGGTTTACGTGCTTTTATTGGTGCAAGTCAATTACAGGCGCAACGTTACAAAATTAATGCAGTCTTAGAACCCCAAAGTATCCCCTTCATTCCAGAGGAAGTTGCCCAAGAAATATCTGCTTCTGGAAGACAACAAGATGTCAATCGTTTAATTGAAAGAATTACTCGTGCTGACTATAAACTCACAGTAGTTCATGGTCCATCAGGAGTTGGTAAAAGTTCACTGCTCAAAGCTGGTTTATTACCAGCTGTAAAGAATAAAGTGATTGGTGAGCGGATACCTCTACCTATTGTGTTATCTGCTTATACTGATTGGACAACCAGTTTGGGGCGAGGTTTTTATAATGTGCTAGCACCATTAGATATCTCAAGTTCCCTGGAATTTACTCCCGCTATTCTGCTAGAAAAGTTCCGCTCTGCAACTGCACGTAATCATACAATTATTATTATTTTTGATCAATTTGAAGAGTTCTTTTTCGTAAGTAGCTTTCAGCAAAAATTAGAATTCTATCAGTTTTTTAGCGAATGTTTGAATATTGCGTATTTAAAAATTATTATTTCTATCAGAGAAGATTATCTCCATTACTTGTTAGATTTTGAACGCTGGGATAAAACACAGCCAGATAGTTTCCATGATTTAGATGTCATTAACAAAAATATTTTAGATAAAGATATCCGCTACTTTTTGGGGAAATTTTCCCGTCAAGATGCCGTTGCTATTATTCGTTACTTGACCCAAACCTCTCAATACGAAGTCAAGGATGATTTAATTAATGAACTAGTGCAGGATTTAGCAGGAGAAACCGAAGAAGTCCACCCAATTGAATTACAAATAGTAGGCGCACAGCTACAAGCAGAAAATATCACGAATCTCGAAAAATACAAACTTTGTGGAGGTACGAAAAAACTTATAGAACGCTGGCTAGAGGAAGTTATTCGAGATTGTGGTCAAGAACATGAAGATTTTAGCTGGAAACTATTATATGAATTAACTGACGAAAAAGGCACACGTCCCCTCAAAACTAAATCTGATTTAATGCTGGCTTTAGAAAAATATCTGGATAATCAGTCAGATTTTGATTCACGCTGGGAGTTGATTTTAGAGATTTTGGTTGGTTCAGGTTTAATATTGTGTTGGCGAGAAGAGTTAGGCGAGCGCTACCAGCTCGTCCATGATTATTTAGTTGAACCAATTCGCCAAAGAAATGATTATGGCATCATTGCCGAATTAGAAAAAATCAAATCGGAAAAAACTCAAGCAGAGGTAGCCCGAAAATTATCTCAAGAGCAGCTAAATTCAGTTTTGCGGCGTAGATTGCGAGAAGCACGAGCAGCCGGGGTACTGCTGGCAGTTATGGGCGGCACGATCGCTTCTTTGTGGTGGCAAGCCGATATGCAGAAAAGAACCGCAGAGCTACAAACCATCCGTGCTGAAACCAGCGAGACCAATTTGCAAATTAGTGCGATCGCCGCATCTAGTGAAGCTCTATTTTCCTCCAACCAAGAATTTGATGCTTTATTAGAAAGTTTGAGAGCCTGGCAAAAACTTAAACAAGCCAAGGAGGTGCGACCAGAAACCCGAATGCGTGTGGTTACAGCCTTACAACAGGCAGTTTATGGAGTTACGGAGTTAAACCGCTTGGAGGGGCATAGCGATATTGTTTGGGGTGTGGCTTTTAGCCCTGATGGTCAATTATTAGCTTCCGGTAGCACTGACAGAACAATCAAAATTTGGCGACCTGACGGGACACTACTCCAAACCCTTGAAGGTCATACTAGCGCGGTTACCAGTGTCAGTTTTAGTCCTGATGGTCAGACTATAGCTTCAACGAGTCTCGACCAAACAGTACGAATTTGGCGGAAAAACCCAACAACTGGTGAATTCGCCCCAGAGCCAGCCCAAAGCCTCAGAAAACACAAAGATTGGGTTTATAGCGCCAATTTTAGCCCCGATGGAGAATTGTTAGCTACTGCCAGCAGGGATAGAACTATTAAAATTTGGGATCGGGATGGTAACTTAATCAAAACTCTTAAGGGTCATCAAGGCTCTGTCAACTGGGTCAGTTTCAGTCCAGACAGTCAATTTATTGCTTCAGCTAGTGAGGATAAGACCGTCAAAATTTGGCGCAGAGACGGTAGCTTGGTGAAAACTTTATCTGCACATCAGGAAGGTGTAACTGTCGTCACTTTTAGCCCTGATGGTAAGCTACTAGCTTCAGCCGACCGAGACAATATTATTCAACTGTGGCAATGGGATAGTAGTAATCAAAATAACCCAGAAGTTGATATCTATAAAACCTTAAAGCAACATACCAGCACGGTATGGAGTCTCAGTTTCAGTTCTGACAGTAAACAGTTAGCCTCAGCCAGTGATGACAACACTATCAACCTCTGGAGTCATACAGGCAACTTAATTAAGACTTTTAAGGGACACAGTGACGCTGTTGTCAGTGTAGCTTTCAGTCCAGATACTAAAATGCTGGCTTCTGGAAGTTATGACAAGAGCGTGAAATTGTGGAGTTTAGAAGCGCCTAGACTACCGATTCTGCGGGGACATGAGGATCGAGTTTTGAGTGTTGCGTGGAGTCCTGATGGTCAGGTATTGGCTTCTAGTAGTCGCGATCGCACGGTAAAACTATGGCGAAGACAGTTGAATCAGGGCAGACTTGATGCTCATCTTTACAAAACTCTAGTGGGTCACACCCAGATGGTTCATAGCGTCAGTATTGACCCCAAAGGTGAAATTTTAGCTTCTGCTAGTGAAGACAAAACCGTTAAACTTTGGCGACTGGATGGAACTCTCCTGAAAACTCTCTCTGGTCATAGTGATAGCGTAGTCAGTGTTAGTTTCAGCCCTGATGGTCATTTATTAGCATCAGCTAGTAGAGATCACACAATTAAACTGTGGAATCGTGATGGAAGTTTGCTCAAAACTTTAGTGGGGCATGAAGCGCGAGTCAATGGCGTCAGTTTTAGCCCTGATGGAGAGGTTTTAGCTTCTGCTAGTGACGATAAAACAATCAAGCTTTGGCGGCCAGATGGGAGTTTAATCAAAACCTTTGACCCTCACGATAGCTGGGTATTAGGTGTTAGTTTTAGCCCGACTGAAAAATTATTGGCTTCTGCTGGTTGGGACAACACAGTCAGGCTATGGCGACAAGATGGGACTTTGTTACAAACCTTATTAAGAGGATTTAGCGATAGCGTTAATGCTGTGAGTTTTAGTCCCACTGGTGAAATACTTGCTGCTGCTAATTGGGATAGTACAGTCAAATTGTGGAGCCGTGAGGGCAAATTGATTAAAACCCTCAACGGACACGAAGCTCCTGTGTTGAGCGTCAGTTTTAGCCCCGATGGACAGACGTTGGCTTCAGCTAGCGATGACAACACAATTATTTTATGGAACTTACATCTTGATGACCTACTGAATCGTGGTTGTGGTTGGGTCAATAATTATCTCAAGCACAACAACAATGTGGATGAGCGCGATCGCTTACTTTGTGATGATGTTAGAGACCGCATCTAAGAAATAATATGTAATTAAATCAACTATCCATGCCAAAATCTACGAAACGCTTAGTTTGTGGTGATTTTGAATTTTGTAGCGCTTGCATTAGCTGTAGGGTATCTGAATCCCAGCTTGCGGTATCAGATCCAAGAGCGATCGTCACTTAACAAATCATCACTACTTGCCTGTTGCTTGTTTTCTTCCGTTTCTACTTCTAGTAAGTTGCTTAAAAAAGCTTGTAATCTCATACGTTCAATATAAGGCCAACCCCCTTCAGATTCAATGTCTTTCAACATAGCGTAGAGATGCTGGCGATTATTGGGTAAACTCTCTTGGAATGTTCCATCACGAATCTCTCTGTGTAATTGTTCTAACTGGCGCAACAATTTTAGAAGAGATGTAGTATTTCCTTGACAACTTTTAGCCGCATCTTGAACTACATCCGTAATATTTTGTAACTTATCTGAAAATTGACTTGATTCCGTAATGCTGTTGTTGCTCATGCAACCCTCTCTGTTTAAATTAAGTCTACCCAAATTTACCGAATATAGTCGTCTTTCATCTCCTAAGACAAACTTACAAATATATTCGTGTAATCTTTCCTCAGTAACTCATCCCCATCACCCTTTATCCCCAGAAGGACATACCTTCCCAATCTCCATAACTTTGATACTAAAGTGGCGCAGTAACGGTTCACGCAGACTCATAAGAAGCCTTATGGGATCAACGCCAGTAACTCAAGACTAGAAGTGCTTTGATTTTGAGTTAAAAAAAATCGTATGATCTGGCTGATTTCCCTAATAAAGCAAGCGGCTGTATTTAGTGGTAACACATACATAATACAGAACGACTTGGGCAACCCTGCCAATCCCTGTGGTGTTGGCACAGCGCGAAGCCAAATCCAACTTTCGCGTTATTTGAGGTAAGTAGTGATGCCAATTTGCCGCAAAATGTACTTATCACTATGCCCAAACCATTTATATATCGATTTTTGACATTGAGGTTGATCATGAGGTATCGCGCTTTAATTGTTGCATTCTTGGCTGTGTGCTTGGGGCTACTCACTGCTTGTAGTGACGCTCCAGCTTCTAGTACCAGAGATATACTGACTTACGAACAAATTCGAGGCACTGGCCTGGCTAACAAATGTCCCCAACTTACAGAAACAAGCCGTGGCTCAATTCCCTTGGATTCCAGCAAGTCCTATGTCATCAAAGAACTTTGCTTGGAACCAACCAATTTCTTCGTTAAAGAAGAACCTGCTAATAAACGCCAAGCAGCAGAATTTGTAGCTGGCAAATTGTTAACCAGATACACTTCCACTATTGACCAGGTGTCAGGTGATCTTAAGTTCAACGATGATAGCAGCTTGACCTTTGTGGAAAAAGATGGTCTTGACTTCCAAGCCATTACGGTGCAATTACCTGGCGGTGAGCGAGTACCCTTCCTGTTCACCATTAAAAATTTAGTTGCTCAAACACAACCTGGTTTAAGCAGTCTAAATACTTCCACAGACTTTGAAGGTACATTCAAAGTACCTTCTTATCGTGGTGCTGCATTCTTAGACCCTAAAGGTCGGGGTGTTGTTAGTGGCTATGATAATGCCGTAGCTCTTCCAGCCCAAGCCGATGATGAAGACCTTACCCGTACTAACGTTAAGCGTGCGGAAATTCTCAACGGCAAAATTTCTCTACAAATAGCTAAAGTTGATAGCTCTAGTGGTGAAATTGCTGGTACTTTTGAGAGCGAACAGCCCTCGGATACTGATTTAGGCGCTGATGAACCCAAGGAAGTGAAGATTCGGGGTATATTTTACGCTCGTGTTGAATAAACCCAAACGTGCCTAAATTTTCTTGATTACCAAAGCTGTCTGCCACTGAAAACATTCTTAGCCTATGATCAAATTCCCTATTGAAAGTTAACCCATACCCCCTCATCTGCTGAGGTGCATGGTCTAACTACTCGCTTAACTAACGCAATTTTCGGATTGATAGAATCCCGTGAGGGCAGGGAGTGGGGAAAAATGTAGTTCAATCAGTGGTAAAAAGCTGTTAATACCTTCAGAGGAAATGATACAAAGGGGCTTCTAGCCCTTTTTTTATTAGGTTGGTCAACATTGCTAAACTCCAAACTTCTATTCACGCAAGAAGTCTAATGTTATGTCAATTCAGTTCTATCATTTGGCAAGTTTGTACGATAGCGAGTTTTTTATAAAAAAATAATAAACTCTCTTAATTTTATTTCAGTATTAATTACTTTTTTAAGTGTTGCACTGATTAAACTCAAATGTTCTACAAAAATCCTTATAAGTAGCTCAATTGACGATTTTTCAATTCCTTATTCTAAAGCTTACATAAAGTTTTAACCAAGTAATAGTAAATACACTGAGAATTTCAGTCTTCGTGTTACTCAAAATATATTAAAATTTCAGCCTGAATACTTATTAAGAAAGTTAAGTAAAATTTCGGTTTCAATTTTAACTCAAAATTCTATATTTTGTCTGTATGTAGCTCTGATAAAGCTCCAGAAAATACAAAGAGAAATAAAGACACGATGCAATTCTCGTTAATTTAAATTCTGTTTGATTTTCGGTCTCTTGACATTTTGATAACACCAACTGTGAATTAATCAAAATTTTCACAGAGCAAATAATTTAATATTTGCGTTGATAGCGCTTAATCGCAGCCTTATTTAAAAGCGATTACTCAAATAATTATTTACTTAATAAATGCGGTGCTATGCCTACAACAGCTACCAACGAATTGAAATACGAAATTTGGCAGTTGTTACGAGAATATCAGCAATCTCGGTCAGAAACTGTTCGTAATCAACTAGTAAAACTGAATCTTGGATTAGTGAGGAAAGAAGCCCACTACTGGATGAATCAATGTCGTGAAAACTATGACGATTTAGTTCAGGTTGGTTGTTTAGGTTTAATCAGAGCGATTGAAAGATTTGAAATTGCCAAAGGCCACGCTTTTAGCTCCTTTGCCATTCCTTATATTCGTGGTGAAATTCAGCACTACCTCCGTGATAAAGGTGTAACAGTAAGAATTCCTCGTCGCTACTTGGCTATACAACAGCGAGCGATTGGGGTTTCGCGTTCTTTGCGGGAACAATACAACCGCCAACCAACTGACTCAGAATTAGCAACAGCACTGGACATTTCCCCAGATGAGTGGCAGGAAATCAAATTAGCATGGGTGAATCGCGCTCCTTTGAGTTTAGATGTACCAGTTCAAGATGGTGAAGAAGGAGCAACTAGCCTGGGAGAATTGGTTCCTGATCATCATTACCGCAGTTTTCAGTTGGCGCAAGAAGACCAGATTCGTTTACAACAAGCATTGTTTCAGTTAGAACAACGCACTCGTGAAGTTTTAGAGTGTGTGTTTTTACAAGACTTGACGCAGAAACAGGTGGCAGAACACTTAGGAATTAGTGTCGTCACAGTTTCCAGGAGAGTGAAAAAAGGTTTGGACTTGTTAAAGCATCTTATGTGTGTGGCAGATGATTAAATTTCCATTAAGTCATCAGCATTTATTCGGAATTATTAGTGTCAAAAACAACTCTTTAAATCTAAAAAATTAGGTTATAAAGGAAACGACAACAATGCCTGAAATACAATCAGGTATTTTGTCTTTTATCAATAACAGTTTCCTGAAGCGTTTGAGAACGGCTAATGGGCAGAAAATCTAAAATTTTACTTGCAAGTATTGTAACCGTGGCGATCGCCGGATGTGCCTCGGAAGAAACACCACCAATTGCTAATCCTAGTCCCCCGCCAACTGCTGCGCCTGTAGCGAAAGCGCCAGTTAAGGCTGAATCCTTTAATAATCCGGTGGTGTCTCCTAATGCCTCTGTAAAGGTTGCCTCTGGTACTCCTAATTTAATTCAATTGACCAATGGTACTGAACGGGCAAATTTAGTTTCTAAAGGACGGATTGACCCCTTTGCTCAAATTATCGGACAGCCAATTGCCGAAATGCCAGCAAATACACCTGCTAAAACAGTCCCCTCTTTACCGCCTCTACCCCCTGGTACTACTCCAAAAAGGGTAAATGTGAAAAACAATGCAAATTCAACTACAAATAAGAAAACGCTGATAGCAAAATCACGCCCTAGTTTAATGCCGGTTTTGCCTAAAGTTTTACCTCAAGTCGTCCCCAATCCGACTTTAGTTTCAGTATTACCACCACCGGCACAACCTGATTTAGCTAAAGCAGTTGTGGTTACTGGTGTAGTGATAGTGGGTAGAGAACCCCAAGCCATTATTAAAATACCTAACGAAATTGCCAGTCGTTACGTGCAAGCAGGACAAAGACTAGCAAATGGTCTGTTGGTGAAACGAATTGAAATGAATGCAGGTTCCAATCCGATCGTAATTCTGGAACAATATGGTATTGAAGTTGCCAGAATGGTGGGTGAAGCGCCTGTTGGAACTACGCCAGGAAGCACAAGCCCTACTGGTAGTCCGGTTTCAGTTGTAACACCTACTCCTAATCTTCCTGCTGTTGGAGCCTCATAAAGATGGAGACTAAAGAGAAAGTCGAATTTGTTGGTTTACCGTTGGCTGTCTATCAAGAGATAGCAGCTCATCTACGTCAAGTCGAGGGGGTGGAAGTCAGTTTGATTCCGCAATCATCCCAACAGTTTGATTATTATCAAAGTCAAATTGATGGTTTGTTTATTGCTTGGAAAGCAAACGCCACTGCTGAGAGTCGGCAACGCGTACAGCAAATTTTGACACACTATAGAAATCGTTATAGTCTATGTTGACTTGGCTTGATGAGTCATGTGACAGTACTGGATTTTTTCATCTTAGATGTTTGACTGAGGTTTTGTCAGCCTTTGATTATCTTTGTGGAAGATGATCTGTATATTCTGTTTCCCCCAGTGGTTCTCCGTTTGAGTTGCTGTTGGGGGCTTTAGTTATGCGCTTCAATCAGTCTGTTTAATTTTCTGGAATTTACATTTCTTTAAAAGTAGCCTCGCATGGCACAGTTATAATAAACACATAACTGTGCATAGATTTTGCTCAAGTTACCATGTATGAAAATTGCCGTACCCCAGTAACCTGGAAATTATTGTTTCTATAGAAGTTAATGTCAGTAGACTTAACTAGCCTATAATTTTTACGCTTTAATACACTTATATAAATTAAACTAATAAAAACTGTATTTTTCAAGTATCTATGCGGCTCTGATATGTTATCTGATAGGCTGCCCTGCTTGTGACAATTACACCAATTCCCCCTGGACAACCGCTTAGTTCTACACAAAAAATCGGTTTAAATCTGGTGTCCGTTTTTGGTAACGGACGAGATGTCGTCTTGGCAATTGATATGACGGAAAGCGTGGGTTTGAATGATGAAGGTCGTATTCGCCTACGGCAAATAGTCGAAGATAGCCTCAAGCCTGGAGATTCTGTATACGTTGTTCCTTTTGCTAGGGATGTAGTCTTAGGTGAAGGGACATCCGGTGTCAATCAGTTGGGAACACCCATAAATTTTAGTAGTAAAAGTAAAGCGGATATAGACAAAGTATTAAATAAAATACCTTTTGTCTCCGATCCCAATCGCTATGGTACAGATATTCAAAGAGCAGAATTAATTATTTATCAAGGTATTGCTCAAGTTAATCAGAATCGTCTGCAAAAGCAGCAACCAGTTAAACCACAGTCAGTAGTTTGGATTAGTGATGCACCTTTATTTACCCAACCAGGCATTACTTCACAAGTATGGGTGGAGACTCCTGCTGACAGTCCTTTTCGGATCGCAAAATCGCCAGAAAGTCAACAGCGACAAGCTTGGATAAAAGCTTTACCATTACAGGCGCGATCGCGGTCAATCATTACTCAGGACAATAAAGAGTATAAACTCACTGTTGTCGATATTCCTCCCACTGTACAGGAATTTTGTACACCAGCACCAGGGGGAGAGGAAACTTGTCTAGTTAATCCTTATTTAACTAGACAATTATGGCTACCTGGTTTAATTGCACTGTTAATATTCTTTAGTTTATTGGTAACGGCTAGGAAGTTTTATCGATTACAGAAAAAATGGGAATTAATAGTAGATTTTGAAGCTACAGCCAAACCAGAAGACCAAAAATGCCGACTACCTAATAATAAACGTATTGCTATTGGTGAATATGACTCGACTTGTGTAGATTCTATTGATTGTCCAGGCGTGGAAGTTCGAGCATATTTAGAGCGTAAAGGTGAAAAGCTTTATTTGGTACCAACTAACTCAGCACCAATTTATTATCAAGGTCGAGAAATTACATCACGGACTTTAATATCTAGTTCCCGGTTTCGTTTAAATTGCCCAGATGTCCGCCAAGGTGAATACGAAATAAATATTAAACTTAATAAATAGGATTAGGGGTTGCATTAAATGAATCAAGTAAGTGCAAATGAACTGCAATATCGTGGGATTAACCGCACAATTTGTATTGGCTTAGGTGGTACTGGACGAGATGTTTTGATGCGAATTAGACGGTTAATTGTTGACCGTTATGGAGATTTAAGCAATCTGCCAATTGTAAGTTTTGTTCATCTCGACACTGATAAAGCTGCAACACAAGTTACTGGCATTCGTACAGGAAGTACTTATCATGGTGTTGATCTCAGTTTTCGAGAAGCCGAAAAAGTTAGCGCTACTATGTCCGCCAAGGAAGTAACGATGTTTGTGGAAGGACTAGAAAGGCGTTCAGAATATACTCGTTACGGCCCCTACGACCATATCGCTAGATGGTTTCCTCCCCAACTATTGCGAAATATTAAAGCCGTGGAAGAAGGTGCAAAAGGAATTAGACCTGTAGGGAGACTAGCTTTTTTTCATAATTATCAAAAAATAAAAACAGCGATTGAAACCGCAGAAAGACTTACTAGGGGACATGATGCTTTATTGCTGAGAAAGGGGTTAAGAGTTGAACCAGGATTGAATATTTTTGTGATTGGTTCTCTGTGTGGTGGTACAGGGAGCGGTATGTTTTTGGATGTTGCTTATAGTCTTAGACATCTTTATGGTGAACAAGGCGCTCAGATTGTCAGCTATTTAGTGATTAGTCCAGAATTATATGGTAATACCCCTAATATGAGTGCTAATACTTATGCTGCCTTGAAAGAGTTAAATTACTACAGTACTCCAGGGACAAAATTTGCAGCCTGTTATGATATTGAAAATCTAGAATTTCTGCAAGAAAAGCGTCCGCCTTTTGACTACACTTATTTAGTTTCTCATCAGACAGGAGGCGAATATCAAATTCTTGATCAAGGTAAGTTATGTAATGTGATCGCTCACAAGATAGCTCTAGATTTTTCCGGTGAGTTAGCACCTGTAATTAAAGGGCATAGAGATAATTTTCTCCAACATATAATTCAGTGGGATAAACATCCACGTCCTAATAGTCAGAGGTATTTAACATTTGGGCTAGCGGCGATTTATTTTCCCCGTGATACTATCGTGGAAATTGCCTTAACAAGGGTTAGTTTAGCGTTAGTAAAGTTTTGGTTAAATGGCAAAGGTCAAAGTCCAGATCCTCAGAAACTACTGGATCAATTTTTGATTCAATCTCGTTGGCATCATGACTTGGCCAAAAAAGACGGCTTAACTACGAAAATAGCAGAATCAGTAGAGGATACAAATAAAAACTTTAGTAGCAATATTAGTACCTGGAGAAGTAAATTAGAGCGATCAATTTCTGAATGTCAGAATAAAGATGATCGTAACGGTATTCGTCAACAGTTACCAAGGGAGTTTCGAGAGCAATTTCGGAAAGTGCAGCCGGGAGAAACAGAAAATATCCGAGGTATTTGGCTGACAAAATTGCTCCAGTCCTCTCCAAATATCACCAAGGAACTAAAGACTAATATTGACGATTATTTAATTCAGTTACTCACGCCAAGTGAGCCTATTTTCTCTATTAAAAGCAGTCGTGATTGGCTAGATGCTTTACAACATGAACTACATAACTATCAATTCAATCTGCAAGAAGCAATTACCGATTTTGGCGGGATGAAACGCGTGGAGGATATTGATAAAAAATGGCGAGATGCCGAGCAAATGATTGAAGATATTGAGCATAAAATTGGTATTCCCATAATTAATACTAAGAATAGCCAAGTGCAAGCTGAAGTTAAAAGGGTAGTGCAAGAAATCTGCAAACTCATTAAACATAACTTTGATTTTACCGTTTTTCAAGAAGCTTTAAAAATAGTCAATGAATTACAAAAACACGTTCAGGAGAGGGGAAACCAAGTTAGTGCTTTTAGTAGAGTCATTGAAAATATACAAACTTTCTATGAGAAGCAAGATAGTGATTTAAGACAGTTAAACTTTGATGAAATGAGTGGGGAAGCTATATTTGATAGTGAAGATATTGATCGCTGTTATCAAACTATGTTGCCAGAAGATGATCTTCGCAGACAACTAGTATTAGCTAGTTCGGAAATTACGGAACCTGCGGGAAGGGGACAGTCTTTGGCAAGTTTTATAGATAGAGAACGAACTACGCCAGAACAGCTACAAACAGAAATTGACCTAAAGGTTGACAGTTTATTTGCTTCTCGCGTTACTAATATTGTCAACTCTGTGATTAAGCGTTTCATGCAAAAATATCCTTTAGCAGCGCGTTCGACTCGGTTAGCGCAAGTGATGCAAGAAGCTGAACCTCTGCTGAGACTGAATTTAAGTGACCCTTATTTCCGTGAAGACCCGGCGAAAAGTAGTAAATTAATTGGATTTAAGGATAAGGATGAATTGGAGGTACGACAGTTTAAAACTGTATTAGCACAAGATTTAGGTATCGAATCCAGTGTGATAAAAGCGACGCAATCTGAAGATGAGATTTTAATTGTCAATGAATATGCTGGTTTTCCTCTCAGGCTAATTAGTAGTCTGGAGAGGATGAGAAACCCCTATCTACGTGAACAAAATTCTGCCACATCTTTTTTACATAACGATTACCAAGTAGCTTTTCCAGATATTATCCCCCCAGATGCGATCGCAATGGAAAAACTGGAAGATGTCTTCTATCCTTGTTTGGCCTTTAGGTTACTCAAGGAAAACCAAGAAGATCACCAATTAGAGTTTCAATATTATGATTCCTTGCGTGATAGTTACAATACTGCTACTTTGAGTCCAGAGTGGAGTCAAGCCTTAGAAGAATTAGCTAACCGCAACGATATGACTGAGGCTTTACTACAGATTTTAGAACGAGAAATTTCTGTAATTTCTGGACAACCAGAACTTTGGGAAAATCAGTATTTACCAAAACTAAGGCAATTTGTGCAGGCAGTAGATGATTTATCAGAAGATAGTCCCAATTATCCTTACAAACTCGCAGTAGTAGGAACTTCCGCCAGCACAGATCCTACAGTTAAAGAAGGAATTATTCATCGCTTTCGGAGAAAAATGAATGAGCGATTTAGCATATCTCAAAATCGTACTTTTGCACCAAATAATAATACATCAATGCAAACAGCTATTGCTGGTGAAATAGTCGTGGATATGCCTGTTAATACTACTGATAATAGAGTCAGGCGGCGCTTAGAATTAGAGCGATTGAAACAAGATTTAGATGAAGATTTTATTACGAAAGATGAATATGAGCGTGAAAAACAAAGGATTTTTGCTCAATATCCCCTTTAGAGTCTTCAGTATATTCTTATAGCAATTTCTATCTGAGCAACAATAGCCAAAAAATCATCTCAGATAGAGGAGGATATACACAGATAGATTTTCTCATCAGTGCAGTAGAAAAATCTGTAAATATGTCTTGACAAACTTACAATTACTTTCATGCCACCCATACCACCTTACTTAACTTTTATCACCGTTATTTTAGTTGTTATACCATCAATAGTTACTATTTTTTTACGGTTCAAACTTTATCAATATCTAGTATCTTTAGAAGAGAAAGTCAGAAGGTTAATTAATAGACAGTCACGAGGACAACAGCCAAGAATATTAGAAGAATTAGAATCCAGGTTTCAGCAGGCTAGTAATAACTTAGATCAGGTTAATACTGTAGCATTGATAGACCAAGTTTATAGTCGAGAAAAGATTAATGGATTTACCTGTGAACAAATTGACTATTGGTGTCGAATTCTTCCTAATTTACTTTTAGCCTTTGGGTTGCTTGGTACCTTCTTTGGAATTACAAGTAATTTAGCAGAAATTAGTCAAACGATAAATCAAAATAATGCTAATAATGTCAATGACTTAGTTTCTGCATTAAACAAGCCATTAGAAGGTATGAGTATTGCTTTCGTGACTAGTTTAACAGGACTTTTGTTTAGTAGTATATTAACAGTATTTAACTGGCTAAAAAATACTGGTTTTGCTAAATATAGACTTATTAGTAGTCTTGAAGACTATCTAGATAATATTTATCAACCAGAAATCCAAGGTGATACTCGTCTCGATAAAATAGTCAATCGAATGGTAGCCCAGCAAGATGAGTTTTTAACACGATTTGGTTCTACAGTTCGGGATGCAGTGGAACAATCCCTTGGTAATGTAGCTAAACAAATTGCTCAAGGAAATAAAGAAGCTTCTGATTTAGCCAAGCAAGTATATGAAAGCTTTTATCAAGCAGCTGGTACTATATCTACTGCCGCCAGTGAATTTGATCATTCAATTCAAGAATTGAACGCAAAATCGCAAATTTTTAAACAATCTGCGGAAATTTTTGAAAGAAGCCAGTTTCCTCAGCAGTTGTCAGCAGCTACAGCAGATTTGAGTAGCACACAGTTAAACTTTTCGCAGTCGGCTACAAGTTTGGCAGATACGGTTAAATCTTTTGCAACAGTACTGAGTGAAGTTCAAGGTTGTAACCAGGAATTAATCAAAATAGGACTAGATATTCAAAAAGTTAATCAAACATCTTTACAAGTATTTGATTTACATCAATCTAATCAAGATGCGTTGCAAGAGATAATACCACAATTGAAGCAAGGAGCTACTAGCTTCTCTAGAGCGATTAATAAACTGGGGAAATTAGAGGAAAGAATTGTAGATAAAGCAGATAGTTTTAACACTGTGGAAGTTACTTTACGGGAATTATTATTATCTGTAAATCAATATACAGAAAAAGCAAATTCTGGTTTATCGAATGTCTCTAAAAAGCTAGAGGACAATAATCTATCAGCTAAGAACTTAGTTAGTAATGTTGAAGAATTGATCAAGCAAATAACTTTTGATTTGAATACATTAATTAATGAAATACATTCGTTACAGAACAGTAATAATGCTTTATTTATGAAACATGAAAAAGTAGGCGATCGCCTGATAGAAGCAATGAACAAATTGAATGATATCAATAATAATACCTTTATTTATAAAGATGTAAATTTAAGTAATGACAATTCTTGAAATGTGATTCACAAAATTAGGTCTTTCCGGTAAACAAAACTCTTATGGCTCGTACTTCAAGGCATAAAGAATATAATGAGGAACTGAACGTTTGGCAAGCTTTTACCGATTTAATGTCTAATGCCTTTCTCATGGCAATTCTGTTTTTATTGTTAAATATTGTCACATCGTCTTTATCACAACAAAAACAGAATACTGATGCACCACCAATCATTTTGATTAAAGATGAAGGTGCTTATCGATTTGCCTCAGGTAGTGCAGAAATTCCCCCTAAAATGTTAGTCTACATTTTGAGGCGAATAGTACCAGAAATAGAGGCTAGAACCAAGCAATATAATATTAATGTTGTTGAAATAATTGGTCATACTGATGGACAACCTAATGGTAATGTGGTGAGTAACTTAGACCAAAATTTAGAAAAAGTAGTTAACGGCGAATTACCTATAGTTAATCTTCGTGCTGGTTCTAACGCCGACTTGGGATTGATGCGGGCTTTGGCGGTAGTTAAAGTGCTACGTGATGTCCAAAGAAAGCAGGGCAAATTGTCAAAGCTATCGTTTCGAGGTTATTCTGCGGCACAAATGATCTTACCAAGTGGTGAAGCTGCGGCGATCGCTCGTCAAGATGATCAAACACGGCGACGCATTGAAATTCGCTTCACTCGACTGGGTAAGGTGCGAGAAGTCAAGTAAATATCAGCTTTATAACTTGACAGTTAAGAATTGCGCTCTTAAATAAAATTATTATTCAGCCGGAGTTCTTTACAGTTTTTGAATCGAAACATTATATTACATTCATGAAATTACAGATTGCTGAGGTAAACTTGCAAGAAAAATAACGCAAACTACTACTCAGCTGCTCTTCAGTCTGGGCATCACTCACAATGGAACACTGGCAATTTCTGATTCAGAAGCAAGGCGATCGCTCTTGGCACGCCTTGGAATCGCCAAACACAGAAATCTTAGAGGGTCGGTATAGAGTTTTAGCTCGTTCTAGCCTTCCCAATCAAGATGTGGAAGTACGCGTAACTTACTTCTCTCCCCAGGAAGTGCCGCCAAAGCGGCGGATTCAAAAACGATTGCGCCGCACCAATTCCGAAGGGTTAATGGCGGTAATTCCTTTCACATACCTCAAACCGGGTATTTGGGAATTGCGCTGCTCTGGCGACTTGATATCAGATATTCTTGGTAAATCTTGGCAATATGGTGTTCATCTGCAAGTAAATTCTCAGGACGCAGATGAGGTAGAGCAAGAATTAGAGATAGAAAATACCTTAGAAATCGATTCATTTCATCAGCCAGACTCAGTATCTGATGGAAATTTGACATCAAATTCTGTTCCACAACTAACAATTACGAACCAGAGTTACTTTCTCAGTACTGGTTCGTCCCTAGACCAAGACAGTACAGCAATTGATGAGCCTGTAAGTCCAGTTTGGGTTAAAGGCGAAACGGCAGAGCAAATTTTACAAAATTTAATTGACTTAGCGTTACCCACTTCTGAACTTTTATTAGAAGAAACAAAGATCGACGATTCGCCAAAGTCGGAACCATCCCTACCTCTATTGCTGACACTGGATCGAGAAACATACATTACTCGATGGGGACATTTATTAACTATTCATGGGAATGTAGCGTTACAAAAAAATCTAGAACAGGCAGATAAGACAGTTAATACAGAAAATCTCCAGGCTTTGGAACTCCGCATTGAGTTGCGATCGCCTCTAAGCTCAGGAATATTAACTCAATTGCGTCAATCTCTAGGAGAAAAATCATTACCCATCACTATCCGTTCAGTAATAGATATTCCTGCTGACTGTGAATCTAAGCTAATTTTGGCAGATATCAAATTATATGGGGTGATGAGCTACGCCATGCCAGAGGCTAAAGCTAATCCTGGAGACGTGACCTTACTGGCTAGTCATTCTTTCACAATTACGGCAGATGTGGCTGATTTGCTGGCGGTTAAAAATGCGGTTAAGGCTAGCCCAGTAGATGAGCAAAATGACATCATGTCGGGAATATCCACGGCTGAACCCCATACAAGTTTGGATTTGGAACTGTTTAACCTAGTTAAAACCTCATCTCCAAGAAAATTACAGCCAATTATTCCCTCTGTAAACACGCCTTTACCAGGGCAAGTTGATCCCCAATCATTGAATAAATCAGCCGACTTCCGCTTACTACAATTACCAAAATTACCCGATAATCCCACTGATGGCATCGTTCCGGCTGATTTAGTGACAGAAGTGACCTTAGAACTTCCTCTATTGGAACAGGATGACACAAATGTCCCCCAAGCTCCTGCTCCCATCAACTTGGATCAATTGCTCATCAAAGCCCGTCCCTCACGAGTTTTGGGCAGTACTTTACCTTACTTAAAACGCTTACCCACCGAGCCTAGTAGCAGCGAAGTAAAAACAAGCCAAATTGCTGAAGAATTAATCGCATCCGTTGTAGAGGAATTACCACAGGTTGATAACTCAATTACTGAGCCGGAAAGTAATTTAGAAGATGTGCTGAGTGATATAGAAGTTCATGATGAAGTTGAGGCAGAACTAGAGTCTCAACCAATGACAGAAGTTATTGAGACTTTAGAAATTGACACATCAGCAACAGAATCAACGGCAGAGCCTCTAACAGAGTTCATTGATGAAAATGTATCAGCAATATCCATTGCTCCATCACTCCCCTATTCATCGCCTTTAATTCGCAAGTGGATGGAGCGTCAAGGATACTCCTTTCCTGAAGATGATTTCCCGCAGGAGCAGACCACACCCGAAGAACCGGCTATCATTTCCCTGAATTCTGAAACTCCAGAGTTTGAAGATACATCTCTCTTAGATGTGCCAGCAGAGGCAGTAGAAACAGATTTAATCACACTAGAGGACACAGAAAATCAGATGTCTGTGGAGATAGAAAATATCTCTCCAGAATCATCGGTGTTACAAGTCGAATTACCGTCTACAGAACCCACTTACACAGCATCAAGTTGGTTAGCTCAAGAATTTGTCGTAGACGACAGCGACAGTGAGCCGGAATTGCAGACAAACAAGAATCAATTACCAAACACCGAGCAGCAAGAAATCGCAAATACAATCGACTCTCCCCAAGAAATTCTGGAACCCTTACCGATTCCCCAACTGTATGTACCAGATGGGGAACTGATTGCAGGTACTTTGGTGAGGATGCGAGTAGAATTGCCACAAGTATCCCCACAAGTTGTAGTTAAATTGTGGATGGAAGACTGTCAAACTCGCTGGTTGTTGGATGGGCCTCATCTACTAAAAGAGTTGTTACAGAATTCTTCAGGTAATTTGGAAGCGATGACTCAACTCAATATTCCCTTTGGCTGTATGGAGATTAGGATAGAGGCGATCGCTCTTAATACAGCTACGCAGCAGGAGAGTCACAAGGTCACAATAGTGAAGACTGTAATTCCTCCAGATTTGCCTAATATGAGCCTAAATGACTTACTTGGTATGTAAATACCATCTGCATGGGGCTGTGTTAAAAATCTTGAGAATTTAAAAAAATTGACTGAATTTGCAGTAAGCTCGTCTTGAATTGTAGTGTGATTTAAGAGGAAACTTTACTATGGCAACTGCATTTTTGCCTTCTATCTTGGCTGACGCTTCTTTCTTGTCCTCTATCTTCGTTCCCGTAATTGGTTGGGTTGTACCAATTGCCACCTTCTCGTTTCTATTTTTATACATTGAAGGCGAAGATGTTGCTTAATGCAGGCAGATGTAACGGGTAATATGTAATTTGATACTAACTTCAGTTGTTAGTAATCAATTCAGGAACTGGTAATGGGTAATGGGTAATAGGTAGTGAGCAATAATTTATTTTTAGTTACTTATTACCAAATTTTACCTATTGCCTGTTATCAAATGTTCAACTAATTGTTTTTAAGTTCACAAAACAGAATACCGCCTATCTTTTGGAGACAGGCGGTTTTTTAATGCTGTTTTCTAAACAAAAGCTAGAAAACCCAGATTAATTTATATTGAAGAACCAAGTCCAGCGTAGGCTCCATAGAAGAAGATACCTACAACTGTAATTACACCTAAACCTGCGATCGTAGCGACGACCCACAGGGGAATTCTCCCACTTCCAGCAGACACAGCTTTCTCCTCCCTTAACAACAAATCAACACAGGTTGAATAAACAAAAATTCAAAGCAAGAGTTCCAGTTAGTTAAAGAAGTAACTGGAGAATAGAATACCTAGAACGAAAACTAGTAATAGTCCCAGGTAAAGAGAAGTCCGGTTAAGTTCTACCGGCTGATTATTAGGATTGGGCGTTCTTTCCATGATTCACTCCTAGTGTGGAACTAGCGTTGAATAAACTGCATTGAGGCGATCGCGCCCAAAAAGAATACGGTAGGCACTGCCAGTGTGTGAACTGCAAGCCATCTGACCGTAAAAATAGGATAGGTAACTGGTTGATTGATGTTGTTCCCGCTAGTCATGATTTCAAACTACTTTTGGATAAGTTGTTCAACTTGTTTTTTCGCTTCAAAACGATTGTTCACAATTGGCAGTTCTTGCCGTGCTTGTGTGTAATACTCATCAGGACGAGGAGTGCCAAACACATCATAAGCCAGCCCGGTGCTGACAAATAACCAACCAGCAATAAATAACGCTGGGATGGTGATGCTGTGAATTACCCAGTAACGAATACTGGTGACGATATCGGAAAACGGACGTTCTCCAGTAGTCCCTGACATTTAGATTCCCACCTTCACAAAGATTGTTATTGAGTTTATTATCCTACAAAGTTAAGAAAGAGTTACAAGTTGCAACTTTCTTCTCATAAAAGTTAGGAAAACTACCTAAGCAGCTGGTTCTGTTGTGGCAGTTTTTGCTGCCTCTGGTTGATATTTTAGTAAAACACCGCGATCGCCGATCACAAATCCCTGATCCGGCTTGAGAAAGACAACTTTGTAAAAATTAGCTGCCACTTCTTCTACATCCCGGTCTTTTTCCCAAGTTTTGCCGCCATCAGTACTTACCAATAAGTTACCACTACCGCCACCAATCCAAACTTCGTTTGGTGTGCGGTAGGCCATATCCAATAAACCCCAACTGGTCGCCAGTTCAGGATTTTGGGCATCTAACCACTCATCCGGTTTAGTTGGGTCGCTAAATTGTACCTGACCACCCCTAGCGAGTAACCACAGCCCATCCTGTGAAAATCCCATATTTTCAACACGGCGAGAACTATTACGGTTGTGGGGAACCCAAGCACTTTGTCCTGGTTCCCAAGTAGAGTAAAAGCTACCCTTTGCAGAAACAGCAACATACTTACCATCCGCAGAACGTTCTAAGTTCCGCACTACCCCTACAGCAGCTTCTACTTGGGCTTTCCAATTTTTGCCGCCGTCAGTAGTTTTATAGATAGCACCTACATCTGTAGCCATCTCAGCTATGTCTGTTCCCAAAGCTTGGATAGCGATGGGATTACCAGGGAGTTTCTCACTCAAGGGAATACGTGACCAAGAACGACCTTCATCCGTGGTGTGTAATAGCAAAGAAGGTTCACCGGCAATCCAGCCTTCTTTGCCAGCGAAACTTACTGAGTCAAAACGGTATCTATCATCATCCAGAGCCAAATTCAGGGGCTGCCAATTGTTACCACCATCATTGGTTTCTAGCAAAGTGGCATTACTACCTACTAAAAAACCATGCTGAGGATTTTCTGTAAAAGCAATATCCAGTAATTTGGCCTCTGTTGGCAAAGAAACCGCTGCCCAAGGGTTGTAGCTGGTAGAGGGAACCTTACTACAACCAATACACAAGAGTAAGACCACCAACAAAGCAAATATTTTTTGCCAACTTTTCACAATAACCATCGATTTCTTGATTTGTTTCTAAATTTGTGTAAGGTTTCTCTAGAAGGTTTACCTTAAGCAGATTGAAAGACTAATGAGTAATCAGTACTGAGTCATGAGTGCTGAGTAAAAAATACTAATTTTTATACCCCTACACCCCTAAACCCCTGTCTCCAGCATTACTGCAAGCCGTAAAGACTGATAAAGAACAAGAATCCCAATGCTAAAGCACCGAAAATGAGGATATTTTTTTGTGCTGGGGTGAGCTTATTGACACCTAAACCATAACCGAGATTTTCTCTGAAACCGGAGGCTGTACCCGCCGGGCCGATGTTACTGAAAGCTGCCTTTTTCGCTGTACAAACTGGACAGCGCCAATTGATTGGCAGTTCGGCAAATGGTGTCTCTGGCGCAATATCATGCTTACTGTCACCTTTCTCAGGTTCGTAAACATAACCGCAGGAGCGACACTCAAAGCGGTCTAACACTGTATTTTCAACAGCTTGTTCGCTCATGGTGAAAGTCTCACAGAAAAGAAATATTAAATATACGTTAAAAATTATGACATACCCGTTAGACTTTTCTATCAATCATAGAAACGAATCAAATACCTGAAATGCGTTTGTTGCGAAGATTTCAGAAAAGATAAAAAGATATAATGTGAAATAAAGTAACAGCCTTATTTACACCATAAGCGGTAGATATTCATTGTGTTTGTCCTTAGCGGTTACGAGTACCTTCTAGGCTTTCTCATTATCTGTAGCCTAGTTCCTGCATTAGCGCTTTCCGCGTCCAAGCTCCTACGACCAACTGGTAACAGCCTGGAACGCCGCACCACTTATGAATCTGGGATGGAACCAATTGGGGGAGCCTGGATTCAGTTCAATATCCGCTACTATATGTTTGCCCTGGTCTTTGTCGTCTTTGACGTAGAGACTGTGTTTTTATATCCTTGGGCAGTTGCTTTTCACCGTCTGGGGCTATTGGCATTCATTGAAGCGCTGATTTTTATTGCAATTCTTGTAGTCGCCCTAGTTTACGCATGGCGTAAAGGAGCATTGGAATGGTCTTGAATTCTGATTTAACTACTCAGGACAAAGAGCGCATCATCAACCCCATTGAACGTCCTACAGTCACTCAAGACCTTTCGGAAAACGTTATTTTAACCACGGTTGATGACCTCTACAACTGGGCTAGGCTTTCGAGTCTGTGGCCGTTGTTATTTGGTACTGCTTGCTGCTTTATTGAGTTTGCAGCGCTCATTGGTTCCCGTTTTGACTTTGACCGTTTCGGGTTAATTCCCCGTTCCAGTCCCCGTCAAGCCGATTTGATTATCACAGCTGGCACAATCACCATGAAGATGGCTCCTCAATTGGTGCGTCTTTATGAACAAATGCCCGAACCTAAGTATGTAATTGCGATGGGTGCTTGCACAATTACAGGGGGAATGTTCAGTGTCGATTCACCTACAGCTGTGCGTGGGGTTGACAAGTTAATTCCTGTGGATGTCTATTTACCTGGTTGTCCTCCCCGTCCGGAAGCGATTATCGACGCAATTATTAAGCTGCGGAAAAAGATTGCTAACGATTCCATGCAGGAACGGAGTCTGATTCGGCAAACCCACCGTTTCTACAGCACGACTCATAACTTGAAGCCAGTGGCAGAAATCTTAACTGGTAAGTATATGCAGTCTGAGACTCGCTTCAACCCACCCAAAGAATTGACAGAAGCGATCGGTCTTCCTGTTCCCCCAGCGCTGCTGACATCTCAAACACAGAAGGAGGAACAAAAACGTGGCTGATGAAGAATTAAAACCAGTACCCGCAGCAGCAGAGGCTATAGTTCCATCTGGCCCGACTTCTCAGTGGCTAACAGAAAATGGCTTTGCTCATGAATCTTTGGCGGCTGACAAAAACGGTGTAGAGATAATTAAGGTGGAACCAGACTTTCTGCTTCCCATCGCTACAGCCCTGTATGCTTACGGGTTTAATTATCTTCAGTTTCAAGGGGGTATTGACCTCGGACCAGGACAGGATTTAGTCAGTGTGTATCACTTGGTAAAAGTGAGTGACAATGCTGATAAGCCGGAAGAAGTAAGAGTGAAGGTGTTTTTACCACGGGAAAATCCTGTAGTACCTTCGGTTTACTGGATTTGGAAAACCGCAGACTGGCAAGAACGCGAATCTTACGATATGTTCGGCATTATCTACGAAGGACACCCCAATTTGAAGCGCATTTTGATGCCAGAAGATTGGGTAGGTTGGCCTTTGCGGAAGGATTACATTTCGCCTGATTTCTACGAATTGCAGGACGCTTATTAGGCTGAGTACTAAGTGTCAGCTTGTGAGAATTTTTATATCTCATCTTTAACCCCTTTCCGGCGGCGGAGAGGGGTAATGTTTTTTAAACGCAAAGTGGCGCGGAGGTTGGCGCAGAGTTTCGCAGAGAATAGTTCTATTTTTGTAAGGATGGGTGATGATATAAGTAAGTATGAAAAATATTATGTTGCCATAGTTTATGTCTAAGGAATTATTAAAATCTTTTCAGGAAGCTTATAGCAATCTCGAATTGTTTCCATTGATGGGAGAGAAATTAATGGAGCAGTTTCGTGTGGATTATGGTGATGATTTAATAGCAGATTTGCGGCAATTAGTTGAAGATAGTCCTAATGGTGATGGCAAGTTTGTATTTACTGGACATCGGGGATGTGGAAAGTCTTCTTTATTAGCTGAATTTAGTAGACAAGTTCAGGATAATTTTTTTGTAGTTTTATTTTCTATTGCTGACACTATTGAAATGTCGGCTGTTAATCATGTCAATATTCTGTTTGCGATCGCTCTTAATTTAATGTACGAGGCAGAAGCACGCAAAGTACAAATTCCTCAAACTACTAAAGATAAACTCTATGGATGGTTTGCAACTCGTACTCGGACTACAGAGGCAGAGTTGGGAGGTGGGATTGAAGCGAGTGTTAATTTGCTCACTTTCCTAAAAGCTCAATTAAAGGCTGATGCAAAAGTTAGAGAGGAAATTACACAGGAATTTGAACGAAAAATATCAGATTTAGTTGCCCGAATTAATGAAATTGCTGCATTGATTAAATTTGCTACTAAACAAGAAGTTATAGTCATCATTGATGATTTAGATAAACTAGATTTGGGAAGAGTTAATGATATTTATCGAGATAATATTAAAGCTTTGTTCCAACCTAATTTTCGGATTATCTATACTATCCCTATTTCGGTAATGTGTGACACTTTTCTCTGGCCGCTTATTGGTGCAGAAACTAATTATCAAACTGTGGTGATGCCTGTTATTAAGATTTTTGCTAAGGGTGACAATCGTTTGCCTGATGCCCAGCCTCGAAGTGAAGCCAAAAATATTTTATGTGAAATCTTACAAAAACGCATTTCTAGTGAATTAATAGACAAGTCAGCCGCAGAGAAGATTGTTGTTTACAGTGGTGGCGTGCTGCGTGAATTGATTCGTTTGGGTAATGTGTGTTGTCGTATTTGTTTACGACTTATCAGGCAGAAACCAGGAGAAAAAATTGTTATTAATGACCAAATTATAGAAGAAGCCATTAAGCAAATTCGTAATGATCTTTCTCTGCGTCTAGGAAGGGATGATTTTGAAATTTTGAAAACTACTTATGAACAATTCGAGCCTCAAGATGTACAGCAGCAGGAATTTTTAGAATTACTGCATGGGTTGTATATTTTGGAATATCGTAATGATGAAACTTGGTATGATATTCACCCTATTCTTGTAGAAACTCTGAGACGTAGGGGGTTAATTGATGGTGAATGAAGACTTATTAGCAGATGCAGAAAATCGAGATGCTTATGATGATTTAATGGTTTCTATCGAGGCTAAAGCGCATCGGTTAAATTTGCTAATTGCCGTTTGTGATGACGCTAGTTTTCGGGATGAGATTATTGCTCAGTATGAGGCAGAATTACAGCCAGAAATTCGTTGCTATCGCGTGAAATTGGCAAGGGGTGAACCGAGTTTGACGATTGCTATTTCTCAATTGGTAAGAAATGAAGAGTATTTGCGTCAGCATCATCCAGCAGTAATTAGCGTAACTGGTGCAGAGCATTTGCATTTTCTCAAACTGGGAGAGGAGCGTTCAGAGCAAGAAATTTTTTTCGGTTATTTACAATGGACTAGGGAAGCATTAAGAGAATTTCCTTTTGCTATAGTTCTCTGGGTGACTAATCAAATATTAGGTGATTTGATGAAGAAAGCACCTGATTTTTGGAGTTGGCGCAATGGTGTTTTTCGGTTTACATCTAGAAGGAAAAATACTGTTTCTGCCAGAGAATTAAAACCAATTCGTTTTGCTTTTAGTGATAATGAATTATCAGGTTTTGATGATGACAATAATTATTTATTACCTATAGAAGATTTACAAAATTTTATTCGAGATTTAGAACAGCGCGGTGTAAAAGATACAACGTTAGCAACTTTATACTTTAGCTTAGGCGATATTTATAGAAAGCGACTGGAACGGGGTGAATTTCAGGATTATCAAAAAGAGCAGGAATTAGGAATTGAGTATTTAAGTAAGGCAGTGCAACTGCAAAAAGATTTAGGTTTAGATAAAGATTTAACTATTAGCCTCAATAATTTAGCTGATCTCTATCATTCTCAAAGAAAATACAGCGAAGCTGAACCTTTATATGGCAAAGCTTTAGAAATGACGCAACGTTTGCTGGGTCAGGAGCATCCATCTGTTGCCACTAGTCTTAACAATCTGGCATACCTCTACTATTGTCAAGGTAAATACAGTGAAGCTGAATCCCTGTATCGCCAAGCTTTAGAGATGAGGCAACGTTTGCTGGGTCAGGAGCATCCTGATATTGCTAATAGCCTCAACAATCTAGCTTATCTCTACTATTCTCAAGGAAGAAACAGCGAAGCTGAACCCTTATTTCATCAAGCTTTGGCAATGAGGCAACGCCTACTGGGACAAGAGCATCCTGATATTGCTACTAGTCTCAATAATCTGGCAGGGCTTTATGAATCCCAAGGAAATTACAGCGCAGCTGAACCACTTTTACACCAAGCTCTGGCAATGAGACAACGTTTGCTGGGTCATGAGCATCCATCTGTTGCTACTAGTCTTAACAATCTGGCGTACCTATACTATTGTCGAGAGAAATATAGCAAAGCGGAACCTCTGTATCGCCAAGCTTTAGAAATGAGGCAACGTTTGCTGGGATATGAGCATCCTGATAGTGCTAATAGCCTTAATAATTTAGCTAGTCTCTACGAGTCTCAAGGCAAATATAATCAAGCAGAACCATTGTATTGTCTAGCTTTAGAAATTTTGGAAAAAAAGTTAGGTGAAAATCATCCTAATACTATTAGTGTGCGTAAAAATCTGGCACATTTGCGCGATCGCCTCTCCTCAGAACAATAACAGCAATAATCTAAACATGAAGTTTCGTGTTCTGACGTGGAATGGTGGAGTTATGAAGGCGATTGCTCCAGTTTCAAGCTTGAAGTTTCCTGTTCACAAGTGGAATGATGGAGTTGTCAGAACGAAATTACGAATTATATTCAGGTGCAAACAGACAAAATATTTTACAGCTTATTTCAGGCTTTCCCCAGCATATTTTTTGCGATTATTGGGGAAGCAGATATTAATCCCAGTACATACGAGTTTGTCTCAGTGGAACTGAAAGAAACGGCTTTTCGCATTGATGGGGTATTCAAACCTGTAAATGAAACTACAGAAGAACCCCTATATTTTGTTGAAGTTCAGTTTCAACTAGATCCTAAATTTTATAGACGCTTCTTTGCCGAAATCTTTCTGTATCTCCGTCAAAACCCATCTGTGAATTTTTGGCGTGCTGTTGTCATTTATCCCCAACGCATTATAGAACCGGATGATCAACAACCTTATCGCTTGATTTTGGATAGTTCCCAAATACAACGCATTTATTTAGATGAGTTAGGCACAGCTAGCGAAAACTCTCTGCAATTAGCGATCGTGCAACTAATTATTGCCAGTGAAGCAATAGCCATTGACCAAGGTAGACAACTGATTATACAGGCAAGGCAAGAACTGACAGATGAAGCCAACAAAAAACAAATTGTAGAATTAATAGAAACTATCCTGTTGTACAAATTCACCAACTTAAGCCGAGAGGAGGTAGCAGCTATGTTGGGTATAGATGATGAATTCAAAAAAACTAGAATGTATCAGTCTATCAAGGAAGATGGACTAGAAGAAGGTAGACAAGAAGGTAGGCAACAGGGCATACAAGAAGGTAGACAAGAAGGTAGACAGGAAGGTAGGTTACAAGCCAAGTTAGAGGCTATCCCTCGTTTGTTAGCGTTGGGGTTGAGTGCAGAACAGATAGCAAGCGCTTTGGATTTAAATATTGAGCAAGTTCAGCAAGTAACAGGGAATTAGTTGATTTTTGCTGAGTACCCGATGATAGGTGTGTCACATTCCGATCACATTTGCTTGTAACCCTAGCGATGTAGGCTTCCTATCCCTTTGTTGTCACTTCCATGAGAGAATAATTAAGTAAAAACGCCGAAAGT